>CAYNSH010000080.1:0-13916 GCA_964399775.1 uncultured Verrucomicrobiota bacterium | reverse complement strand
GGATTCTACCTTATCCAAGACACTTTTTTGTCTAGCCAACGGGGTGCACCTCAGTATTCCCGCTGATGAGATTGCCATCAAAGGGGCCGGTTCCCCCAATGGTGTTGTACGACGCCAGCATGATCTCGATGCCTGTATCGTTTCCGCGCACGTCGGTTCCGTCGTTGCCGATCGCATTGCCCTGGATTTTATTCCGGGTGGCGCCCCCGGCCAGCCGGATGCCGGCATCACCATTGTGCACGATTCTGTTTCCGAAACCTACGGTGCCGATCCAACTGTCCGCGGCATTGTCCAGCATCACCCCGTCGATCTGGTTGCTCCACAACACGCAGCTCAACACTTCGTTGGATACCGCATTCTGCAGCGTGATGCCGGTGGTCCAGTGCCGCACATGCAAGGCCCGGATCACCACCGAGGTCGCCGACAGCACCCGGAGCCCGGAGGCCACGCCGGCGGAAGTCCCATCGAGCACCACATTGGCTTCCCCGGAATAACCCGGTTGCGTGGTCCCGTCGATGATCACTCTGTCCGTGATTCCCGGCAGCGCCGATCCCGGCAGGATCGGCACCAGCGGCGCCAGGTTGAACGCAATCACATCCGCCCCCGGATTGCTGTTCGCCTCGGTGATCGCCCACCGCAGCGTCCCCATCCCGGCGTCCCCCGGATCCGTCACCGTGAAAACCGCCGCGGGAACCGAAGTCCCCGCCACCATCACCACCGCCATCCAAACACCCCACAACCTGCGATTCATAAGCACGCCTCCTTCCACCTCCGATTATCCGGGACCCCCAACTGTCCGGCAAGCCAAACCATGCCCGGAATGAAAATTTTTTCCGCCCCCTTCACCGCTTGCCTGGGATCCGAGAAAGGGTCAGTCCCGAATTCTCGTAATCCGGAGCAGAGGTTGGACAGCGGGACGGCATAGAGGAGCCCCTTCGCGACAGCCGGATTCGTCACCCATATAGGCCAAACTCAAAACATGCAGGCCGGTATAATTACTAGAATACGGGACTGACCCTATCCCGCTGACCCTTTTTCTATTCCGGATTCGATCCGGAAACCCTGGGTTCTAATCCGCGAAATCCGTAGGGCTGTTGCAGCATCATCCCCGATCCGACGCGCCCAAACCTTGCGCCATTGGCTAGGGAGATCCCCTACTCAACCCCGCCCTCCACGACCCGGTCGATCCGGTGCATGGCGCTAAAGGCAACCAGGTTGGCGATCACGCCGACGACAAGGCCATCGATCCCTTGCGGATCCTTGAGAAGCCAGTGCCAGATGGACAGCGCGGCGACGCCGCAGAACGATCCGACCAGGAAGGTCTTCCGGTTGGCTTTCACGCCAATCAGGGTCGCCACGAGCGGCACCAGCACGACCGGAGCCCAGAAGTTGTAGCTGAACAGCAGGATGTCCAGGACGTTCTCAATTTTCATGGCGAAAACCACGGCACCCAGCCCCACCAGCAGCGTGGCGGTTTTCGCCACCCAGAGCCCCTGCCGGTCCGACAGTTCCCGGTGGCGCAGCGGATTGATCACATCGCCGATCAGTGCGACCGACGCTGCATTCAGGAAGGAGTCCGCCGAAGACATAACGATGCCGATCATGCCGGCAATCACGAGGCCTTTCAACCCGACCGGCAGCAGGGTCTGGATCACGAACGGCAGCGACTGGTTCGAATCCAGGCCCGGTTGGATCGCCAACGCCACCAGCCCCAGCATCCCCGTAATCGCGAAAAACGGGATCGAAAACAGCCCCGCGTAGAGCGAGCCTTCCGCCGCCGCCCGGGCATTCCGGCCGATCAAGAGCCGCTGGACATAGGGCGGCACCAGGGTTTCCCCGAGCATGAAGGACAGGAACAGCGAAATCAGCGCGATGGGCGTCATCTGGTCGTTGAACAACCGGAGGTGCCCCGCCGGAACGGCCTGCGCCAGCGCCGAATAACCGCCGACCTGCCGGAACCCGAACCACAACGCCAGCGGCATGCCAACGCCTAACAACACGAACTGGAGCAGGTCCGTCAGCACCACGGCCCGCATGCCCCCAACCGTCGAATAGGCGATCACAATGCCGCAGCCAATGGCGATCCCGGTCACCCGGGAGACGCCCAGAAAGGCATTGAATACCGCGCCCATCGCACCGACCTGGGCGCCCGTGATCCCAGCGCACACCAGCACGCCCAGTAGGCCGGTAATCACCTGCCCCGTCTTGCCATATTGCCGCCGCATGATGCCGCCCACGGAGATGCAGTCCCGGAATTCCCCACTGTGCGGCGCGACATAGGCGGCAATCAGCAGTTCCTTCAGACTGAACCCCCACAAGGCAACAATGTTGGCGATGCCAAAAACAAACACCTTGGCCGCGTTGCCCGTGGAAAACCCGCCGCCGATGAACGACGCCGCCAGCGTCGCAAAGATCACCCACGAGGAATAATTCCGGTGTACCACCGAGTAGTCCCGGAGCGTCCGAATGCCCCGGCCGGCCCACAGCCCGACCCCCAACACCACGAGCAAGTATCCAACAACAATCGCTTGGTCCATCACATGTTCTCCCGAAAGTTGAAAGGCGGCACTGTAGACAGGCGTGGGTGCCGGGAACAAGCCTTTTCAGAATGAATGTCGACTCGCCCTTGTCCCCGAGACGGAAATATGCTATCGCCATCCTGTTATGAGACCTGACGGTTTCCAGCGGCGCTCCGATTTGCGGGCCGCCTTTCTATTCGTGGAGCGGGTCCGCGTTGGCGTTCCCGACCCGATCCGAGACCCCCCACCCGACAGGAAATCCTTGCCATGAACCGTATCGTTTCGTTTGCTTTGGCCGGCTGGCTGGCCGCCACCGTCCTCCAAGCCGCCCCCCCCGATCCCGAGCAGCTCCAAAACGAAGCCTATGTCCAACTCGTCCAAGCCGACCAACATTTCGATGCCGGAGAGTGGGAGTTGGCCTTGGCTCAGTACCGGTTGGCACGCGACAACTATCTCCGGCTCCTTCAGGATGTTCCGGACTGGGAACCGCGCATTATTCAGTTCCGCCGCACCTATTGCGAAACCCAGATCGTTGACATTGAACAACGCTTGAATCCGCCAGACCCCGACGTTGGCGCGGAGATCCTGCCCGAACCATTCCCGCCTCCAATCCCCTCCACCCCCCTCCCCGAAATCGCCGAGGGTTCCACCCCCGAACTCGATCCCCTTCCTGGCCCCCAAAGCCCCCCCACGATTTTGGAAGAAGCTGTGAACGCCGATGGATCCGGCGAACAGCCATCTATTGACGAAGAATCCACCCTCGCCCTCCAGACCGAGCTGGCTAAGAAAGACAAGAAACGGCACACCAGCGACCAGGAACAAGACCGGCTCCGCAGACAGGTGGAGGAATCCAGCGCCAGGCTGACGAGCTTGGAAAACGAACTGGCCGAAAAAAGCAAACAGATCAAGGCTGCCGAAAAGGAAACCGACAGAATCCGCAAGCGGGCCGAAAAAGCCGATGCCGAGAAGCTGCGCCTGCAGGCCGAGTTGGAAGCCAGGGAGCAGCAGCTTCAGGAACAGCTCGCCGCCCGCGCCGACGAAATCGCCCGGCTCCAGGCCCAGATCGCCGAGATGGAGGCCCGGGCGCAGGCCGCCTCCCCCGATGCCGACACGCTGCGCCAGGAACTCGAGGCCGCCACCCAGCAGATTGCCACACTGGAACAAGACGCCAGATCCGCCACGGTCCGCTCCCTGCGCCGGGAATTGGCCGAGAAAGACAAACAGATCAAGGCTACCGAAAAAGAAACCGACAGAATCCGCAAGCGGACCGAGAAAGCCGATGCCGAGATGCTGCGCCTGCAGGCCGAGTTGGAAGCCAGGGAGCAGCAGCTTCAGGAACAGCTCGCCGCCCGCGCCGACGAAATCGCCCGGCTCCAGGCCCAGATCGCCGAGATGGAGGCCCGGACGCAGGCCGCCTCCCCCGATGCCGACACGCTGCGCTTGGAACTCGAGGAATCCCAAACCCTCTCCGCGTCTTTCCAGGCCGAGTTAGAGAGCAAAACCGCCGAACTCGAGGCCCTCGAAGCTGCCGCTCAGGAACACCGCAACCGCTTAGAACAATATCAACAGTCCCTGCTCAGACTTCAGGACCAGTTGGCCACCAAAGAGTTGGAAACGGCAAGCCTGCAAACCCAGCTCCAAGACCAGCAGCAACTCCACGCATCGATCCAACAGGCCAACAACGAGATGGCCGAACTCCACAAGAACAACGTCCGCCTGACGGCACAACTCGCCGAATCCGAGGCATCCCTCCAATCCGCCTTGTTCCGCACAGAATTGGCCGAAACCAAGGAACGTCAGGCCGATGCGCGGCGGCAGGAAGCTGAGCAAGAGGCCCAGGCGGCCCAGAAACAGTTGGCGGCCGTTGCGCCGGCTCCCGCCGGTACGCCCCGCTCATCCTCTGCTTCCCTCAGAGCCGCCGAACAGTCACGGCGTCTGATGCGCAACGGGAACAATCAGGCCGCTCTGGCCATCGCGCAAGAAGCCCGCCGTTCCGCACCGGCCGACTGGAATCTGGCCCTCATCGAAGGGACGGCCCTGATCCGCCTGCGCCACTATCCCGAGGCCGTCTCCCTGCTCTCGGATCTTGCCCGGAAACACCCCCGTAACGCGGAAATCCACGCCGCCCTGGGCGCAGCCCAGATCGGCACTGGAGCCTTCGCCGACGCCCGCGAGACACTCCAGACGGCCATCCGCTACAACAACCAACTCCCCGAGACCCATTTCAACCTGGCCCAAATCCACGCCCGGATCGAACCCCGGGACCTGAAACAGGCCCGCCAATTCTATCGGCAGGCTCTCGAACTGGGCCTGGCCCCCAACGAAGCCTTCGAGCAACTCTTGAAGTAGCCCGTCTTTACCCGTTCGGGACCAGAATGGTGGTATTTCCTCGATTTTGGGTCAAAGGTCTGCCCCACATTTCATGTTCAGCGCTTCCAATCTGGGGGGAGGCGGGTCGGGCAAGTTCAGGTCCAGTTGATGGAGGAGCAGCTCAAGGTCTTTTCCGGGCTGGGTGTAGCGTGGCAGGAACAGGTTGCGTCCATCGGTGGTCGGCAAATGGACGTCGATCATCTAGATGGCCTTGAGCTTTTCGAGGATGGCGCGGGGCGCTGACCGGATCATAGGCAAAGGCGATTTCCTCCCCGGTCGGATCAGCCAGGGCCGTAAACCGATTGCGATCGTCCAGATCGAAAAGAGTTTCTTCGCCGCCGGGCGCCGTTACCGCCTGCGGCGGGCTCCCCCGCCCGCCGTGGCGGAACACATTCGTGCCGCCGTTCGGCCAGGCCACGGCGACCGTAAGCGCATTCGTGTCGTAGTGAAAGGCGAACGTATTGCCGTAGGCGTCGATTTGCTCGTCAACCGCCGGCACGGCGCGGATATCGGAGGGATACAGATGGGCGGAGCCATACACCTGCCACCACGGCGTATTTCCCGCCGGCGTGCGGTGCTCCGTCATGACGCCGCGATACGTGCCGGCGCCCACCTGGACATTCGTGTAGGCGAACCGGTTGGTCCCGCCCATCACATCCACAATTTCCCGTAGGGGCGGAGGGGGGAACTCCGAATCGGCGCCGAGTTCGTAGACTAAACGCACCTCGCGCCCGGCGTGGTCTGTCACCTGTTCAATATAGCCGCAGTTCGGCGGATCGTAGATGTTCGTGTAGGCCAGCTCGATGAACCGCCCGAAATCATCTTCGATGCAGACCGGTTGCAATGCGTGGAGAAGGTCCGAATCGTAGCCGTATTGCAGGGTGTTGCCATGCCGATCCACGACGACGCGGAGGCGATACAAGTCATTCGTGAGATCAAATATCTTCGTTTTGCCGTTACGCGGATCCAGCAGATAGAGGCAGTCGTTCGTCTCCACCAGTTGGAAGGCGATCGGCGAGCCCGGCAGACCGAAATCCTCCGCGATGCCATCGGGGTCAGACTCTAAATATTATATTATTGACAGGCCGCGCCCGGGCATGGCACAACCTCAGCATGCCCAGACCACCCAGACTTGAATACGAAGGGGCAGTGTATCACCTGACCAGTCGGGGAAACGGCCGGCAGATCATTTTTCAGGAGGATGCCGACCGGCAGCATTTCCTGGCCCAATTGCAGGACAACCTGGAAACGTTTGACGTCGGCCTGCATGCGTTTGTGCTGATGACCAATCACTACCACCTGCTGGTCCGAACCCGCCGTGCGAATTTGTCTCGCTTTGCTCAGCGACTGAACACCAGCTATGCGTTGTATTATCGCTACAAGCACAATCGTCCGGGGCATCTTTTCCAAGGGCGATACAACGCCAAACTGGTGGACGGCGACACCTATCTGCAGGGGCTTACCCGGTATATCCATTTGAACCCCGTGAAGACAGCCGAAGCAAAACATCTCAACGTGAAGGCACGGATCGCCCAGTTGTCATCCTATCGCTGGAGCAGTTATCCCGGCTATGTGTACAGCGCACAGGTGCTGCCATGGATCGATTACAGCATCTTGAAGAGCCATGGAAGATCATGGAGCGAAGCGCGACAACGCTATCGGCGCTATGTGGAATCCATGGTCATAAGCAACGACGAATCTCTGCAGCAGGCCATGGCCGCCAACCCCTACGCGCTGGGAGATGAGTCGTTCGTTCAGTCGGTCGAAGAAGAGTTCACGACCCGAAAACAAGGAACAGATATCGATCGAGATTTGGCGCTTCCCAGAGGTGGCATGGCGCTAGATGATATCGATATGCGGGTGGCGACCGCCTATCACGTTCCCCGGGAGCGCCTTTGCATGCATGGTCATGCGGCCAAGGAGTCCAAAATGGCGGCCGTGGAAATCGCCGCCCGATTATCCGGCCTGACACAACGCGAAATCGGCCGGCACTACGGCGGAATCAGCTCTTCGGCAGTCGCCATGATTCGCAGCAAGGTTCGCAAAGGCGCAAAGGCCATGCAGGAACGAATTGCCAAGCTGACGGCCGCATGCCAAGCATCTAAAGTGGATATTTAGAGTCTGACCCCGACGATCCCCACCGCGCGCACATCCTGCAGAAACTCGGCGCCGCCAACATCGCCGAGGCCGTGCGCATCGGAACCCGCCCGGGCGGCCGGTCTACTGCCACCTGAAGCGCCTTCGCCCGGCTCCGCATTCAGGCTCGCCATCCGGCATGCATCGACTATCATGCGGCGCCAAGGAGATTCTCATGCACCGACTGCTTGCCCATTCCATTCTGCTCTTGGCGCTCTTTGCTTCCGGCTGCGCCACGCGATCCATCACCACTCGCGAAGTTGACGCCGCCCAGCAGGCCTGGGGCGAGGCCATCGTGGCCATCGGCGCCGCCGGCGCGGAGGGCGGTGATGCCGAATCCGCCGCCCGCCAGGCCATCACCGATCTCTATGCCTACGATCTGGGCCCCGTCCTCTTCAAGCCCACCAAGGCGGCCGAGCGTCCTTTCCGCCCGTCCTTCGATGAGGCCCTCTCCTATTTCGTGGGTGGAGCCATCGACGAAGATCACGGATTCGCCCTCCAGCCCTGGTCTGTCGTCCGTTTCGGCGATCAGCGCATGTTCATCGACCGCGATTCCGCCGCCGCGATGGGGCTGTATTACTTCACCGACGCCAACTCCGGTGTCGAAACCCCGGTGGAGTTCACCTTCGGGTATCGCAAGGACAACCGCGGCCGGTTGCGCATCTTTCTCCACCACTCCTCCCTCCCCTATCAGCCGAACCCCTGACCGCAGCGGCCAAGGGATTCCCAAAAAATCTGAATCGCGCTTGATTCTGGATGGACACCGTCCACTCCGCTCCGGCATACTCCGCGGACAAGTGATGGAACCCGTTGCGGAACAAACGCGGTCGTGACGCACGGGCACACTGGAAGGTCAACGCCGAATAACTGAACCTGCAAGGAGGAAATGCCCATGTCAGCCGATCAAGTCACCGTCGTCAGCAGCCGCTCTTGGTTTAATCGCTTGGGGGCCGCCTTCAAGGGCATTTTGGTCGGGCTGCTTTTGTTTGTCGCAGCCTTCCCCCTCCTGTTCTGGAACGAGGGCCGCACCGTCAAGCGCTTCAAGGCGCTGGAAGAGGGTGCCGGAGCGGTTGTATCGGTTTCGTCCGGCACCGTGGATGCCGCCAACGATGGCCAGCTCGTGCATACCACGGGAAAAGCCGACACCGACGAAATCTTGTCCGATCCCGAGTTTGAGGTTTCGGTCAACGCCCTGCGCTTGAGGCGCAGCGTAGAGATGTACCAGTGGGCCGAATCCACACAAAGCAAGACCCAGAAAAAGCTGGGCGGTGGCGAGGAAACCGTCACCACGTATTCCTACAGCAAAAAATGGGCCGATTCGCCGATCAACTCGTCCCGCTTCAAGGAACCCACCGGCCATCAGAACCCGGGAGATTTCCCCTATTCTTCGCTTGAACAAACCGCCAATACGGTCACGTTGGGCGCCTTTGTGCTGCCGTCCTCGCTGGTTCGGAACATTTCCCGGTTTGAAGATCTCCCGGTCGCCAGTCCGGAGCCGCCCCCGGCGGCCGTTCCCGTCGAGACGTCCGCGGTGGAAGAGGCCGCCGGCGAGTCCACGGAGGAGACCATTGCGACCGACGCCCCGCCAGAGGCTCCACCCGTCGTGGCCGAGCCGCCCCCCCCCAGCCGGTTCACCGCGTTCGGCGGCGGCTATTATGTTGGCGAGAATCCAACCTCTCCGCAAATCGGCGACATGAAGATCCGATTTTCGGCCGTGTATCCGCAGGAGATCAGCGTGGTCGCGAAACAGGACGGCAACTCCTTTAGCCCCTACAAGACGAAGGTCGGCGGATCCATCCAGCTTCTCCAAACCGGCACGCAAACAGCCGAGGCGATGTTCGAACAGGCCCAGCAGTCCAATCAAATGGTGGCGTGGCTGCTACGGCTGCTGGGCTTCATCCTGATGATGGCCGGCCTGAACATGGTGTTCCGTCCGCTGTCCGTGGTGGCCGACGTCCTGCCCATCCTGGGCCGGATCGTGGGCGCCGGCACCGGGCTGATCGCCTTCCTGGTGGCGGCCATTCTGTCGCTGCTGACGATTGCCATCGCCTGGATCGCCTATCGCCCGGTGCTGGGCATCGCCCTGCTGGTCGTGGTCGTGGGGCTGGTGGTCGTCATCCGTAACAAGATGAAGGCCGCCAAGGTGCCTGCGGCCCCGGCGACCGCCCCAACGGCCTGACGCCGCGAAGTTGGCCTTCCTGTCGCGATTCAGTCCTTGCGCCGGTTATTCATCCGGCGCTTCGGCTCCCGCTTCGGCCAGCAATTCGTGTGCCGTGGACACCGCCGTGACCGCCAGATAGAGCCCCAGAACAAACCCAAACAGGCTGGGGATGGCCGTCAGCACCCGGACAACCAGAGTCCCGATGTCCCCAAGGTTGAATGTCCCCGCCTCCGAATAGACGTAGCGCATGATGGTGGCGAACATGAACAGGATCACGCTGCGCGCCAAGCGCAGACCCGCGTTCAGGAAACTCGCTTTGCGCTTTTCATCCTTGGTCACCCCTGCCACCCGCAGGCACAGCGCCGACAGAGTGGCCGTCAGGCCGATCGCCCCCAGCAGCATCTTGAACTGCTCCGGCGAGGTCTCGGTAAAAAAGCCGTCCAGTACAAACAGAAGGCCGATCAGGAACACCACGCCAAAATCGAGCGCCGTCAGGATCTTCACCCAAGCCCTTGCTTTTTTCTCCATCTCAACCTCCTGTTGAACTCCGCCGCTCAGCGTCAGAGGGGGACATCCATCGTCGCGATTCACGGGCGTCATGGCACATGGAACCCGTGGCCATTTCATCTATGCCATGGCATAGGTTTGTACTTCTTGCTCTAGTCTGTCGCCTAACCTGTCCTGCTCCTGGTCCAGATCATAGTGCGTCTGTAGATTCAACCAGAACTGTGGCGAGATGTTGAAATAACGACCAAGCCGCAGGGCCGTGTCCGCGGTAATGCTGCGGGTGCCATGCACAATCTCATTGATCCGCCGGGGTGGAACGCTGATATCGCGCGATAGGCGGTACTGGGAAATACCCATGGGGGTCAGAAATTCCTCCATCAGAATCTCGCCGGGATGGACGGGGGGCATCTTGCTGGCTCTCATGTCAACTCTCCTAATGATAATCCACAATCTCTACGTCATGCGCATGGCCTTCTCTCCACTGGAAACAGATACGCCATTGGTCATTGATCCGAATGCTGTGCTGCCCCTCGCGGTTGCCCGCAAGGGCTTCCAGACGGTTCCCGGGCGGGACTCGTAGCGAATTCAAATCGGGCGCTGCATCAATCATCCATAGTTTCCGGAGGGCCATCCTCTGAATGTCATGAGGGAGCTTTCGCACAAACTCCCGCCGGAATATCTTCTCAGCCTCCTGGCGTTTGAATGACTGAATCATGGAAAAGACGTAACGCGGCGCGGTAATATTGTCAAGCGTTAATGGTCCGCTCAACCGCCCCGCCATGCGGTCCAGCCGAAAAGAGTGCCGGTTCGGTTGCGTTTGGGCCCGAATGGAGTACCCTGCGCACATGCAATACCTTCTGTCCATCGGCCTGATGGGGACCCTCGCCGTCGCCCTGGTTTCGCCGGCGACGGCCCAGGACCTTCGTTCCGGGGAGGCCTCGTTCGATTTCCACGCCACATCCACGCTGAAGGACTTCTCGGGCACCGCCGTCGCCGAACCCTTTGTTCTGGAGATAACCGATACTCCCGAAGGACGCTATCTGGCCGGGACGGTCACGGTCGCCGTTGCGCGAATGGATACCGGCCATGCCAAACGCGACCAGAACATGCGCCGGATGTTCGATGAACCGAATTTTCCGTTCATGATCGGTGTTCTGCCCCCCACCCCAATGACCGTCGGAGAGAACGCCTCCGTTCTGATCGATCTGACCATACGCGACCAAACCACCACGGTGCCCGTGCAACTGTCCGGATGGCGCGAGGATGAACAGGGCATCGCACTGGACCTGGAGATGACCCTGTCGCTTGACGCGATTGGCCTGAACCCGCCGGTTTTTCTCGGCGTCCTGCGCGTCGGCGACACCGTGACCGTCCGCGGAGAGATCCGCCTCCGAAACTGACCGAGGGCGACGCTCCCGTCAGCGCGCAGCGCCAAACGCTTCGCGCAGCCGCCGGCGCAGGGTCGTATTTCGCCGCCCCGCCTCGGCGTTTCGCACTGCCAGCGCCACGGCCTTTTCCGTGCCGACCACCACCACCAGCCGTTTGCCGCGCGTAATCCCCGTATAGAGCAGGTTGCGCTGGAGCATCACATAGTGCTGCGTATGCATCGGCAGCACCACGCAGGGGTATTCACTGCCCTGGCTCTTGTGCACCGTCACCGCATAGGCCGGCGTCAGTTCATCGAGTTCCTGGAAGTCATAGGCCACCTTCCGGTCGTCGAAGCGCACCACGATCTCCTGCTCGGCGGAATCCACTATTACGATCCGCCCGACATCTCCATTGAAGACATCCTTGTCGTAGTCGTTTTCCGTCTGCATCACCCGGTCGCCTTCGCGGAATTTCCATCCGAAGCGCTCGACCTCGTGGCCCCGCGGATTCAAGGCCGCCTGCATGACGGCATTGATGTTCCGCGCTCCCAGGTCCCCCTTCTGCATCGGCGTCAGGATCTGGACATCCTCCATCGGATCCATCCGGAACCGCCGGGGGATGGCCTCGCAAACCAGCTTGCGGATCAGGTCCACACCGCGTTCCGGCGTGTCGGCCTTGACAAAAAAGAAGTCGCCGCCCCCCTCCATGCCTTCGTCTTTCCCGGGCAACGACGGCATCGCGCCCGCGTTGATCCGGTGGGCATTGCGTACGATGCGGCTGCCTTCATCCTGGCGGAAGATTTCCGTCAGGCGATACACCGGGAGGGTTTGCGATTCAATGATATCCCGCAGGACGCACCCGGGGCCCACCGAGGGAAGCTGGTCGACATCGCCCACCAGGATGAGCAGCCCATGGCGGGGCATGGCGCGAAACAGATGCACGGCCAGTTGGATGTCGATCATGCTGGTCTCATCCACGATCAACACATCGGTTTCCAGCGGATGGCGGGCATTGTGGCGGAATTGGTTTGTCCCGGGCTCATAGGCCAGCATCCGGTGGATGGTCTTGGCCTCCATCCCGGACAGCTCGGCCATGCGCTTGGCTGCGCGGCCGGTCGGGGCGCACAGCATCAGGCGCAGTTTCTTGGCGGCCAGCACCTTGACCAGCGACCGCACCAGTGTTGTCTTGCCCACGCCCGGCCCGCCGGTGATGATCAACACCTTGTTCTGGAACGCGCCAAAGAACGCCTGTTTCTGGCCTTCGGCCAGGGTCATGCCCAATTGCTTCTGCACCCATTCCGCCGCCATAGGCAGATCAATGCTTGTACACGGATGCCGGCCCTTGGCCACCTCGGATAGCCGTGCCGCGGCCTCCCGCTCGGCATTGTCGAGCGCCGCCAAATAGACCCACGGGGTATCGTCTTCACCCGCGCCCACCCGCAGATCCCCGTTGCGAACTTCGATTTCGAGGGCTTCTTCCATGCGTTCGGGTGCAATCCCCAGCATGTCCGCCGCGCGCGCAAGCAGGGTTTCCCGCGGATAGGCGCAATGCCCCTGGTTGGAGAGTTCCAGCAGCGCATAGGACAGGCCCGCCCGCGCCCGCAAAATCGAATCCTTTTCGATTCCCAGGCGTTCCGCAATTTGATCGGCGATTTTGAACCCGATGCCGTGGATGTCCCTCGCCAGGCAGTAAGGATCCATCCGCACCTTGGCGATGGCTTCCTCGCCGTACGTCTTGTAGATCCGGAACGCCCGGCCCGTGCTGACCCCGTGCGCAAACAGAAACGACAT
This sequence comes from uncultured Verrucomicrobiota bacterium, assembly GCA_964399775.1. Lineage (GTDB taxonomy): Bacteria > Verrucomicrobiota > Kiritimatiellia > CAIQIC01 > Lenti-01 > Lenti-01. The sequence goes on along the minus strand of CAYNSH010000080.1, from coordinate 1,065 downwards.
GATCTCGCGGATGGTCTTCTGCGCCTTCCACGACTCCTTGACCTGGCGCCGGCGCTGCGGACCGATCCCGTCCACTTTTTCCAATTCCGCGGAGCGGTTCTCGATCACGTCCAGAACCGTCATCCCGAAGGCCTGCACCAGCTTCCGGGCATAGACCGGCCCGATTCCTTTGATCAACCCCGAGCCCAGGAACTTTTCGATGCCGTCGAGCGAATCCGGCACCACCGCCTCCAGGTGGTCCGCCTGGAACTGCCGCCCATGCTTCCGGTCAATGATCCATTTTCCCTTCGCCTTGACCCATTCCCCCACGTTGATCCGCGGCACCTTGCCCACCACCGCCACCATCTCGCGAAATCCCCGCGCCTTGACCTTCAGCACGCAAAACCCCGTTTCCTCGCTGTGAAACGTGATTAGCTCGACCAATCCCTCGAGGGATTCATCGTGCAGCTCGTTCATGGCCTTCGGCGATTTCACGCCTGCAGACTACAACAACCCGGACCGGCTGGGAATCCTTTGCTGGAGGTGGCCCCTCTGGACGGGGCGGCCTCCTCGCTGTCCTAATCCCGGCCCGCACGGAGGCGGATCCTTCAGAAATCCGTTCGTCATTCCGCCCCATGGAGGGACGGGTTCCACCCCGTCCGCGTTTACGACCCCGATCCGGCCCGCGCCCGCCCAAGGGCGAGGTCTTCGATGGAAGCGGGCCCTCCGGAAATGCTCACCCCTACGGATTCTCCCCTGCCTTGTACTGCCCCTTTGTCTCCGCCACGGCCGGCGGCAACAGCCCTTGCCGCCGGGCGAATTCCATGAACCAACGCTGCATTTCCACCAGACCACTCATTTCGCGGGGCGGTCCTCTGTACAGATCCCCCAATTCCAACAAGGCATCCACGTCCTGCCAGCGATAGGCCAGATTCCGCAATTGTTCCCTGCGCATTTTCTCCAATTCTTCCCCGGCGCTCTGCCAGGTCCGGACCAGCTGACGCTGCTGCTCTTTGGACAGTTCGCTCATTTCCCGAATCCTTAGCCAAGCTGGGAAAAATCGTCCGAAGGGTTAAAAAAAGCCCT
>CAYNSH010000079.1:8597-14049 GCA_964399775.1 uncultured Verrucomicrobiota bacterium | reverse complement strand
GGATTCTACCTTATCCAAGGCACTTTTTTGTCTAGCCAACGGGGTGCACTTCAAACCCTCCGGAAGATTGTCCACGAAAGAACGCAGAGAACGCAAAGAATGAACCAGTGTCCGGCCATAGATCCGGCTGTTTCTTTGTGCTCCTTGTGCTCCATGCTTTCGGCTTGGCAAGCTTTGTGGATAAATCCATCCGGAAAAATAATCCACGAAAGAACTCAAAGAACACATAGAGTTCCATCCGGTTCTGGAATCTGGACACACGCCCTCCCGGCTGTTTCTTTGTGCTCCTTGTGACCTTTGTGGATACAATCAGGCTCAGATTGAATCGGTTTCGATTGACAAGGGCATCCCTTGAAATGAGAATGCCGCCATGATTCCTCTTGTCGATCTCAAGGCCCAGTACCAAAGCATCAAGCCGGAAATCGATGCGGCCATCGGCCGCGTGCTGGAATCCGGCGCCTTTGCCCTGGGACCGGCTGTGGCCGGTTTCGAGTCGCAATTTGCTCCCTACTGCGGGGTTGCGCATGCGGCCGGGGTCAATTCCGGAACCAGCGCCCTGCATTTGGCCCTGCTGGCCCTGGGCATCGGCCCCGGCGACGAGGTGATCGCTCCGGCCATGACGTTTATTGCCACGGTCTCGGTGATCGACTATACCGGGGCCCGCCCGGTGCTGGTGGATGTGGAGCCGGGGGCCTGCACCATGGATCCGGCGAAGATCGAAGCCGCCATCACCCCGCGCACCAAGGCGATTCTGCCGGTTCACCTGTATGGTCAGTGCGCCGACATGGACCCGATTCTCGACGTGGCCAGGAAACACGGCCTTCCGGTCATCGAAGACGCCGCTCAGGCGCATGGCGCGGAATACAAGGGGCGACGCGCGGGCAGTATGGGGGTCATGGGATGCTTCAGCTTCTATCCCGGAAAGAATCTCGGGGCCGCAGGGGAGGGCGGGGCGGTGGTCACGAACGACCCGGATTTGGACCAACGGATCCGCGTTCTGCGGGACTGGGGCATGGAACGGAAATATTACCATGACCACAAAGGCTTCAACTACCGCCTCGAAGGCATCCAGGGCGCGGTGCTGGGCGTGAAGATGAGGTACATCGAAGGGTGGACGGAAAAGCGAAGGGCCGCTGCACGGGTATATCGCGAAAAACTGGCGGGCATGGCCGGTATACGCCTCCCGTTCGAAGCGCCTGACCGTCGGCACGTCTATCACGTCTTCGCTGTATTCGTGAAGAACCGGGACGAAGTCGTCCGGCGGATGCAGGAGGCCGGCATCGGGGTGGGCATTCACTACCCGATTCCCGTCCACTTGCAGAAATGCTTTGCGGAACTGGGGTACAAGCCCGGGGATTTCCCTGTTGCGGAAACAATCGCCGCCGAGGAATTGACCCTCCCGCTGTTCCCGGAGATCACGTCCGCCCAGATTCAGACCGTCGTGGATGCCTTGGGAAGGGTCTGCCGTCCGGTGTGATCCATCGGTCAACGGATGTGATTCGGCCATCCAATCATAGGACGGCGGTCTTATGGGGCGATGTCTTGCAAGGGGCGGTTCCCCGGCCGACTGGATAGCGGTTGAGCTACAAATCCTTCCATAAAGCCCGCATATAAGTTTTCGAACTGCCGGATTAAAACCTTTCATTTGGCCGGACGGAACAGGATGTTGGCTATGCGGATGAACACCTCCAGCCCCTATTGCGGCTATGGCGTCTCTTGCGTTGAACGGATCAAACGGTTTGGATGCGTATGAGGGTGCAGGACACGAAAGTTACATGAGGGCATGAGTCAGGCCGACTTTCGGTGCTTCCAGAAGTCATTGAACAGATTGCCGAGGACCGCACATCGTGTTGAGAGGACATTTTGGGCGCCCTGAACGTGCCAGAACATCCCCGATTGCTTTGCTCGTTTGCCGACGACGGTTTTACAGCCGGCCTCGACGACCCCTGAGCCGACAAAATAGCCAGCCTTCCGGAATGTGGCATAGAGCATACGGTCCCGGTTGGTGATGAAGTAGTTGAGGGCTTTGAGGATATCGTCTTTCTTGGCTGGTGTCGCATCGGCGAGCTTGGAGATCTCCTTGATGAAACGGTCGATCTTGTCGGCTTTGAGCCAGTTGCGCCATTTCTTGGCATGGCCGGAGTCGGCCGACTCCTGCGGATAGACGAGCGCGGCCATGTCGTTCACGTGCTCGAAGGCGTGATAAAGATCGAGGATCCATACGGCATCGGGAAAGTTCACGCGCGCCACCTCCCATATCCATGGCGCTCCATCGCCCAGCACCACAACCTTCCCCGCATAGGCCATTCCCCGCAGTTGGGCTTCCTTGCGGATGAGGCCGCCGAAATCAACCGACTCCTCGAAGCTGGCGACATACGTGGTGCTGTCCGGGTCGCGATCGGGGAGTTCCCCCTCAATGACGCGCAGCTGCGTGAAGACACATCCAAGTTTGACTTCGCGACCTTTTGAGGAGCCGTCCGGCTGCTTGCCCTTGCGCCCCTGGGTCTCCGATTTTGTGGTCGGCACCTGCGTGCCATCGTAGCTGACGTACATGACCTCGGGAGCCGGGTCTGGCTTCACCGGCTTTCGGCTCTGCATCCAAGCCTGCACATGAGGGCCGATGACCGAGGCCATCCGCTGTATCGAGCGCGCCGGCACCTCGAGCCGTGAGTACTCCTTCAGGTCATCACTGGCCAAGTCAAAGGAGCCACTCATGGCCCCGGCACGGCTCATGAGGCGCTGGAGTCCGGGAGTGATGCCGTCCTTTAGTCCAAGCCGTTCATCCAGCGGCGCCCTCCCCTGTTCTCCGTCGTAGAAGTAATCGCGCCACAAGGAGAACTTTCCCAGCACACTGTGAACCTGTAAATGGCGATGGCAGTAATGGCGTTCTCCCCTCCGGCGTTCGCGGGCACATTCGGGTACATGATGTTTGAAGAACGTCTCCAGCATCTTGCAGCCATCGCGCATCAGGGCACATAACAGCCCCTCTTCTATCGCGGCCATATTCAGCATGCCGGTCCCGACATACTGTTCGGTAATGGTTTTCAGGAACGCTTCGGTTTCGCGGTAGCGTTCCTCTTGCGCTTCGTGGCGTTTTTTTTACTGGCAGGCTGATCTTCCATGATGGTGGCCTCTTCGGTCACGTCGGCAAATTGCTGGCAAAGATCCTTGAAGTGCGCTCCGGCTTCGAGGTCGGCCTTTACCTGTTCGACTTGGTCTCTGGGAATGCGCTTGGACCAGTGCTTCCCATCGGCATAGCCCTGGAGAACGTAATAGGGGCCCTGCCGGTTCTCCCCTGTTCCGTAGTACTGCTCGCTGATGGTCCCTTGGCGAAGTCTGCCGATCTGCAGCATTTCGTCGATAATCTCCGCCCGTTGTTGCTCTGTTTTCTGGTGCATGGCTGCCTCCTGTATATATGCGTATACAGTACCATGCCAAAAAAACACTTGGCAACCACTATTTCGAGAAATAGTAACTTCCATGTCCTGCACCCTGCGTATGACCTGCCAGAAGAGATCGTTGGACTTGAAGGCCGGAATGGGATAGAAAAGGAATCTGTTGGATTCAGATTATGAATGCGAATTGGCAATGTGGCGGCGGTGCAGGGGCAGCCCATCCGTGACGGACAAATCCAGCCGGATCGTCTGCGCCCGGCATGCCTGCGTGGACCGACTGACGCCCCCCGATGAAATCCAGGAATCCGCCCGGTTGCGTGCGGAAGCTGCCCCCGCGGCCTTGATTGAACTCTATGGACGTCATTGTTTCGGCATGTCGGATCAGGACGCCTACATGCGGCGTGTACTTTGGCGTGCACTATCAAAATCCTGCGGGGAGGGGTTGGAGGTGGGCGTTGGCGCCTTGTTCCGGGATATTGCGTCGTTTGAGATCGGTCACCAGGTTTACATCGGTCCCCAAAGCTATATTCAGGGACGCCATGACGGACGCTGCGTGCTGGGCAACCATGTTTGGCTGGGACCGCAGAGTTTTCTGGATGCTCGCGACCTTTCGATCGGTGATTACGTTGGCTGGGGACCTGGTGCTCGAGTCTTGGGATCCCAACACACCGGCATTCCGGCCAACCTCCCTCTGATTTGCACCGATTTGGAAATCAAACCTGTCCGCATCGAAGCCGAAGCCGATATCGGCACCGGAGCGGTCATTTTGCCGGGCGTGACCGTGGGGCGCGGGGCGATCGTGGGCGCCGGCGCCGTGGTCAGCCGCGATGTGCAGCCCTTCGCCATTGTTGCCGGCGTACCCGCGCGTTTTTTGCGCTGGCGCGATGGACAGGGTCCGGCTGAAAACCAAGCCCAATGAACAAACAACCCAAAGCCTTGTTGACCATCCTGACTCCTGCATTCAATGAAGCGCAGAGCCTGCCCATTCTTCACGAACGGCTGGAGGCGATTCTGTCCTCTCAAGACTTACAATGGGAGTGGATCGTGGTGGACGACCATTCTCGGGACAACACCTGGGAGGTTCTCCAGGAGTTGGCGCTCCGGGAGCCGCGGCTGAAAGCCATCCGGCTGGCCCGGAACTCAGGTGCGCACACCGCCCTGGCTTGCGGATTGCAGCATGCCAAGGGCGATTGCGCCATCGTTCTTGCCGCGGATTTGCAAGATCCTCCGGAAACGATTCCGGCTTTGTTGGAAAAATGGCGCGCTGGTGCCAAAATCGTTTGGGCGGTGCGGGAGGAACGGGAGGGGGAAAGCACTGCGACCAAGGGATTCTCCCGTTTATACTACTGGATCATGCAGCGGTTCGTAGGTGTAACCGACATGCCCGCTACGGGTGCGGATTTCTTTTTGCTCGATCGCCGGGTGATCGATGTGCTGAGCGTGTTCAAGGAGTCCAATGTCAGCCTGATGGCGCTGCTGACCTGGATGGGGTTCCAGCAAGACCGGATTTTGTACGTCAAGCAGGCCCGGCAGCATGGTCAATCGGGCTGGAGCATGGAAAAGAAGCTGAAACTGGCTGTGGATTCCGTCACCGCCTTCACCTACAAGCCGATTCGGTTCATGAGCTATCTCGGTTTCGGCGTGGCATTGGCTGGGTTTATCTATGCGCTGGTCGTCATGTTCTACCGGGTATTCTACGCGACCCAGGTGCCAGGCTACCCCTCGCTGATCGTGACGATCCTCGTCATTGGTGGGCTCCAGATGATCATGCTGGGGGTGCTGGGCGAGTACACCTGGCGGGCCTTGGACGAAGCCCGCAACCGTCCGCGGTTCATTGTCGAGGATGAGGTAGGGTTTGGGACCAAAGAAAACTCAATATCCAATATCCAATAATCAATCATCAATTTTCAGGGTAAGGCGACAGGAGACAGGGGACAGGAAGACGGAGGACAGAGGGCGGAGGGCAGGAAGGTCGAGGTCCGAGGTCGGAGGCCCGATGTCCTGCAACCCCCTCGGCATTTCTATTTGTTCCTTGTGCTCCATGCCTTCGGCTTGGC
>CAYNSH010000079.1:0-8497 GCA_964399775.1 uncultured Verrucomicrobiota bacterium | reverse complement strand
ACGCTTTGCGAATAAATCCTCCGGAAAATTGTCCACGAAGGAACACAGAGAACACAAAGAACGAACCAGTGTCCGGCCTTGAATCCGGCTGTTTCTATGTGATCCTTGTGCCCTTTTGTGGATGAAAACCTCCGAAAAAATGTCCACGAGAGAACACATAGAACACAAGGAATGAACCAGGCCTTAGGACTGGCTGTTTCTATGTGCTCTTTGTGCTCCATGCCTTCGGCTTGGCACGCTTTGCGAATAAATCCTCCGGAAAATTGTCCACGAAGGAACACAGAGAACACCAAGAATGATGATGGACAGGGGGCGGTTTCGGTGCAAGTATAAAAAACATTCAATCTGCATGCGTATACGGCGTATTTCTTTCGTGAAGTGGAGCCAATCAACATGGTAATAAGAGACAAAACCCTTTTGGTTACCGGCGGCGCCGGACTGATTGGTTCGCATGTTGTAGACCAACTGATCCGCAAAGAGGCCGGCCGGATCGTGGTGTTCGATAATTTTGTTCGCGGGCGGCGAGAGAATCTGGAATGGGCTCTGGCCAATGGCCCGGTGGAGATTGTAGAAGGCGATATCCGGGACCGCGCGGCAGTGGCTGGGGCAATGTCCGGAGTCGACGGGGTTTTCCACATGGCCGCCATCCGGATAACCCAATGCGCCGAGGAACCCCGGCTGGCCATGGAAGTATTGGTGGATGGCACCTACAATGTGCTGGAGGCGGCCAGCACAGCCGGTGTTCAGAAGATCGTGGCGTCGTCTTCGGCATCGGTTTACGGGCTGGCCGATGTGTTCCCGACCCCGGAAACCCAGCATCCCTATCACAACCGTACGCTCTATGGGGCATCCAAGGTGTTTAACGAGGGGCTCCTGAGGTGTTTCAACGAGATGTGGGGCCTGCCGTACGTGGCCTTGCGGTATTTCAACGTCTACGGACCGCGCATGGATGCGCATGGGGCCTATACCGAGGTGATGATCCGATGGATGGAGCGGATCGAGGCCGGTCAGCCACCAATCATTCTCGGAGAGGGTACGCAAACCATGGATTTTGTCTATGCGGCGGATGTGGCGCGGGCCAACATTCTAGCAGCGGAGGCAGACGTTTCGGACGATGTCTTCAACATTGCCAACGGCGTTGAAACCAGCCTGTTGGAACTGGCCCAGACCCTGTTGAAGGTAATGAATTCCCCTCTGGGCGTGGAGCATGGCCCGGAGCGGAAAGTGAATGCCGTCCCCCGGCGGCTGGCCGACACCACCCGGGCGCGCCAGGCGCTGGGGTTCGAGGCCCAGGTGAACTTGGAAACAGGATTGCGCGAACTGGTGGAATGGTGGCGCGAGGAGCGTAAACCGGACACGCCCTGATTTCCGGACAGGTGCCGGCAGTGGCGATGACCCGTCGGCAAGCAGAAAGGCGGCAATGAACATTCCCTTTGCAAAACCGTGGCTGGATGCGGACGAAGAACAGGCCGCCGTGAGGGCCATCCGATCGGGCTGGGTCAGCCAAGGACCTGAAGTGCATGAATTCGAACGAGAATTCGCGGCCTACACCGGTGCGGCTCACGCCTGCGCGGTATCCAGCGCCACGACCGCCCTGCACCTGGCGTTGAAAGCTGTCGGCGTCGGGCCTGGCGACGAAGTCATCACCGTGAGCCACTCCTTTTTGGCTACGGCCAACTGCATCCGCTATCTGGATGCCATTCCGGTATTCGTGGACATCGAGCCGCTGACCTACAACATGGATCCGAAGCAGATGGAAGCGGCCATCACATCCCGGACGAAGGCCATTCTGTGCGTTCATCAAATCGGCATGCCCTGCGATTTGGCCGCCATCCTGGAGATGGCCGGACGCCATGGCCTGAAAGTGGTCGAGGACGCCGCGCCGGCGATCGGCAGCGAAATTCGCTGGAAAGGCCAATGGGAAAAGATTGGCCGGCCGCATGCAGACATCGCCTGTTTTTCGTTTCATGCGCGGAAGATCATTACCACCGGCGACGGCGGGATGATCACGACCCATCACCCCGACTATGACGCCCGGTTTCGGCGCTGGCGTTGCCATGGGATGGACATGTCGCCCGAGGCCCGGCATGGGAATCAGTCCGTTCAATTCGAGGAATATGTGGAACTGGGGTACAACTACCGTCTGACGGACATCCAGGCGGCGGTGGGGCGCGAGCAGCTCAAGAAAGTGCCCGAAATCGTTCGCCGGCGGCGGGCGCTGGCCGCGCGATATGGAGAACTCCTGCGCGGCCTTCCCGGGCTGCAACTGCCGGTGGAGCCGGACTGGGCGCGATCGAACTGGCAATCCTATTGCGTGATGCTTCCGGCTGATACGGACCAGTTGCAGGTGATGCAGCGCATGCTGGACCTGGGGGTTGCCACGCGGCGGGGCGTGCACACCTCGCACATGGAGCCGGCCTATGAAATCGAACCCTGGCGGTGCGGGGCCGATCGCAAGGCCTGTGGTTGCGGTCCACGGCGCTGCCGCCGGCTGCCGGAAAGCGAACGGGCGCGCCTTCAAGGGCTGCTGCTGCCCATGTATTCTCACTTCGAGGAAGCCGCCCAGGACCGTGTTTGCATGGCCCTGGCCGACGCCTTGAGCCAACAAGGATAATCCCCTTGATGCGGCTGGGCATGGATAGAGGTGCCGCCATTGTCCGGGCTCACCCCCTTGGGGTGGCGTTGTTGCTGGTTGCGCTCATTGCCGCCATTCTGTCGGTACTATTCTACAGTTCCACTTGGCGTACGGGAGATGATGGTCGCTATTACATCATCGGGGTGGCCATCTCGGAAGGGGCAGGCCTCGTTCAATATGAGAATCCCTTGCAGCCCCAACAGGCCCTGACCCTGCCGCTATACCCAGCCCTGATCGCCGTCATGATTCGGCTGACGGACAATCCGGTCGTTTGGGTTAAAATCACGGGCAATTTGTTGTTCATCCTGAATTGCCTCCTGGCCCTGCGGATGCTGGGGGAGGGGCACCGCTGGTCCTGGCCCGCGGTGCTGGGAGCTTGCATGGGCCTGTACGCGGTGGGCGTGGTGGCGATCGCCTCCTGGATCATGGCCGATACCCTGTTCATGACGTTAATCTTCCTTTGCCTGTGGCAGGCTCAGCGCCCACCCGGCCGTGGCCGGGCCCTGATGGTGGGTGTCTTGGCGGGATTGGCCTACCTGACGCGCCCGGCTGGCATGGCCGTATGGGCGGCCGTACTGCTCCCGCCCCTGTTGCGCCGACAGTGGAGACAATTGGGTCTGATCCTGTGTGGGCTGGGGCTGGTGGTGGCACCTTGGTTCTACTGGTATTTCTTCAGATTTCAGGGGCCGGACCCCAACCTGGTCCTGGCCGATCAGCATGCCCGCATGTTTCGAGGAACGGGGCTTTGGATGAGTTTTCCCATGCTGATGGCGACGGAAATCATCCGCGACCTTCCCGGCTACGTGTTTCGCGTCATCCCGGCCAATTTCTTCTACTCGGCGCACAAGGTGTTTGGCAGCGGCGGACTCTGGCGGGGGGTGGGGATCGGGGTGGGCCTTTGCGCGGTGATTGGGTTTAGTTTGCGAGTTCGGCGCTGGAATGAACTGGACGGGTTTTTTGTCTTTACCCTGCTGCTGATTGCCGCGATCCCCGGGCCCATCTACGACCAGAATTATTTCTATCCGGTTCTGCCGATCTTTGCGTTATATGTCTTTGAATTCGCGGGGTGGGCATCGCGGCAGGCGAGCCGGACATGGCGGCATGGCCGTGTATCCACAGCCGTCAAGCTCACGGCCGGGTTGCTGTTTGCGTTTTCGCTCTCGCTGAACTTGAGCGCCGGCGTGGTTCATTTCGTGAAAGAGAATCCTCGTCGGCCGTATGCACCCTGGGCTCCCGAACGATATCTGGCGTTTGGCCAGGACTATTATCATGCCTGGGCCGGCGTCAGTGCGGCCGCCACATGGATCCGGTATAACACGCCGGCCGATGCGGTGCTGCTGTCCCGGAAGCCCGAACAGTTGTTTGTCATGTCTGGGCGCCAAGGATGGCGGTCGGACATCCCCCGGTCGGTCCAATGCGAGACGATCATGGAAGCCGTTCAGCGGTTTGCTCCTGACCGCATGGTGTTATTGCTGGAGGACGCATTCCCGACCGGAGCGATGCCCAACGCCTATGGCAATAGCCGGAACCATGTGTTGAATCAAACCGTTCGCAAGGAGCCGGATCAATGGCAAATGCGGTATGAAGTGAAATCGCCGGTGACGCGGGTTTGGGCATATGGCGCGGAGACCCTTGAGCCTCCACCCTCAGCCAAGACGGCGGACAAGGGGAACCCATAACCACAGGAATACACCATCCGATTATCATTCGTGTCGATTCGGGTTATTGGTGGTTGCTGCTTTTCCGGGTTCCGGATCGGTTGTAGCTGCGCTCGGTTCGGACCTCGGACTTCAGACCTCGTTCTGCCTGCCCCCCGACCCCCGCCCACAGCCCCCCGTTTCCTGGACCTCGGACCTCGGATCTCGTTCTATCTGTCCTCTGTCTCCTGGCCTAAGGCTATGCGATGATGCCGCGGTAAGTTACAACCTCAAATGAATACTCCCATGGAATGGTCTTGACTAATCCATATTAGCATATATTTTAGTCAGCATGGAATACCGAGAACGAATCTATGGGGTATGGATTGGGCGGCATCTTGCGGATCAGCGGCAGATGGCGTTTGTGGCCGGTGCCCGCCAAGTGGGTAAAACCACACTGTGCCGCAAGCTGGGCAATGTGTATTTCAACTGGGACAATGAGTCGCACCGTGACCTGATGTTGGCGGGTCCGGATGCCGTCGCTCAACAGGCAGGCTTGAACGAGTTAAACAAGTGTCCCCCGGTGGTCGTGTTCGATGAAATCCATAAGTACAGCCGGTGGAAGCGGTTCTTGAAGGGTTTTTTCGACACCTATGAAAGCCGCTGTCGGGTTATCGTGACCGGATCGTCGCGTTTGGATGTCTATCAACGCGGCGGAGATAGTTTGATGGGACGATACTTCAATTACCAGATGCATCCCTTCTCCGCTGGAGAACTGGCCGGGGACTTCGACGTGGATGCAACCATCCATAAACCGCGCTTCATCCCGGAGGAAGATTGGCAAGCGTTGCTTCGTTTCGGAGGCTTCCCCGAACCGTTTTGCAAGCGCTCTCTATCTTTCTCCACTCGCTGGCGCAACCTGCGCCGGCTCCAACTGTTGAAAGAAGACGTCCGCGACATGACGCGCATCCAGGAATTGGACCAATTGGCGGCGCTCGAGCGTTTGCTGGCGGGCCGCTCGGGCCAGCAGTTGGTGTACAGTTCCTTGGCCAAGCAAGTGCGGATGGGCGAGGTGACGGTGCAGTCCTGGATCGCGACGCTCTGCGCCATGCTCCACGGATTCGTCGTGCGTCCTTGGCATCGCAATCTCAGCCGGGCGCTGCGCAAAGAACCCAAGTGGTATTTGCGGGACTGGTCCGGCATTCAGGAGCCCGGCCAGCGCGCGGAAACCCTGGTGGCATGCCATCTGTTGAAAGCGGTGGATCTGTGGACGCAAACCGGCCAGGGGGCTTTTGAATTGCGCTATATTCGCGACAAGGAAAAAAGGGAAGTGGATTTTGTGGTTGTGCGGGACGAGAAGCCCTGGTTTTTGGTCGAGGTTAAACTGTCCGAACGCTCCCTCTCCCCCGCGCTGGAATATTTTCAGCGCCAAACCGGTGCCGAGCATGCGTTTCAGGCGGTGGTGGAAATGCCGTTTGTGTCAGCGGATTGCTTTGCCTGCAAAGACCCGGTCGTTGTGCCCGCCCGAACATTATTGTCGCAGTTGCCATGAACGACGTCATGATCGATCTCAGCATTATCATCGTCAACTGGAACACGAAGGACCTGCTCCGTGACTGTTTGACGTCGGTTCGGCAGCACACCACCGGGCTGGAGTATGAGATCATCATTGTGGACAATGACTCTTCCGACGGCAGTCCGGACATGGTCCGAGCCGATTTTCCGGATGCGACGCTGATCGCCAACCCGGACAACCGGGGATTTGCGGCGGCCAACAACCAGGCGATTGCCGTGGCCCTGGGCCGGGCGGTGATTCTGCTGAACAGCGACACCGAACTGACGGAGAACTCTCTCGAAGTGCTGTACCGGTTCTTGAATTCGCGGGATGAGATTGGCGCCGTCGGCGGCAAACTGGTCTATCCCTGGGGAGCTCCGCAATGGTCCTATGGCTATGCGCCCTCGCTTTGCCGGATGCTGTGGATCACCGTTTCGGGACTGTTGCGCATCCCCTGGGGCCGGAAGCCCGCCGCCGTCATCCCCGCGGAGGGGGAACCGGCCCACCCGGTGGAATACATCGTGGGGGCGGACCTGATGGTCAGGAAGAGCGTCCTCGATCAGGTCGGCCTGCTGGACGAGAGCTTCTTTGCCTATTTTGAGGAAACCGACCTGTGCACGCGCATCCGGCAGGCAGGCTATCCAGTCTGGTATACTCCGCAGACCCGCATCGTGCACCGGATCGGCAGTTCCTTTTCCGCGCAATCGGTGGACCGGCTGACGACGTATTACACCAGCCTGTTCGGATATTTGAAAAAGCATCGCCGTGGATGGCGCATAACAAAGGGCTATCTGCTGGCGAAATTCGGCATGCATGCCCTGGCTTGGGATCAAGAGGCGGCTCGCCGGGTCCGTTCCATCTGGCGTTCGAAACCTGATTGAGCCACTGTGTTCATGCCATGAGAATCCTGTTGATTAGTGGAAGCCCTCCTTACCCGCCCCATATTGGAGGCAACCAATTGGCGGCACACTTGCTTCGTGCATTGTCTCTTCAGGGCGAAGTGGATTTATTTTTGGCGCTGGAACCGGACGACTTGCCGCCGCCGCACATCGAGAAGATTCGATCCGAGTGGAATTTGATTGGCATGGCCGGACCATCTCCACGTGGTCGGCTGGGCCGGTGGCGCCGTTTCCGGCCTCTGCATCCGGGAACCGTTGATCGCTTGGCGGACTTGTTCGCTTCTCGGCAGCGGGATTATACCGTCGATCTCCGATGGTCGGAGGTATTGCGGCGCGCCATGGCGAGGCAGGTATACGACGTGGTGGTGGCCGGGGGGCTTCCTTTGGCCATGAAGTCCGGATTGCCGCCCGATTACCCGATTGTCCTGAACGTAAACGACGTCGAGCGGGAATGGTTTGAATCTCAGGTGCATTCTCCGGCGACTCCGCTCATCGCCAAGTTTCTGGCTTGGTGGCGACTGCATCAGGTGCAGGACACGATTCCAGATCTGTACCGTCGTTTCCGCCATTGTTGGGTGATCAAGGACCCGGATAAGCGTATTGAAGGTCTGGAGCATGCGGTTTGGCTGGGCGTGCCCTTCACCCAGTCGCGGCAAGGTTGGCCGTCACCGGCGGCAAGCCTACCCGCTAGCCGCGTGGTCATCATGTTGGGTTCGTATTACCATCGCCCCAATGCGGAGGGGTTGGATTGGTTTGTACGGCGAGTGTGGGGGAAGGTCAAAGCGAACGTACCCGATGCGGAATTTCGCATCATCGGCCCGGGACTTCCGGTCCATAAGGTCCGGCAATACGGATGCCGGCTTGGGATTCGCATCCTGGGGACGGTTCCAGACGTGGCCCCTCACTATAGATGCTGTGCGTTGGCCATAGCGCCGATCTGGATGGGGGCGGGGATCAACCTCAAGGTCATGGACGCCTATGCCCACGGTCGTGCCTGTGTGGCGACCCCGTTTGCCTATCGGGGCTATGAGGATTGCCTGGAGCAAGGACGATCGATCCGGGTGGCCGGAAATCCGGAGGAATTTGCAAGTGCATGCATCGAATTGCTGCGCGAACCCGCTCATCGCGACCAACTTGCCGCGGAAGGGCAAGCTCGAATTTTAGAACATTTCTCGTTCGAGCGCTTTTCCCGGGTGGCGGGGGAGACGTGTTCGGAAGCGATTCGAACTGCCACGAAGTCGGGCTCACATGCGTGCGAGAATAACATCACCAATGGAGGATAGTAACGATATGTATCACAGGCCGCTTGCAACCAAGAGGGATTGGATTCTTCCGTATGTTCAAGGCAAGAAAGTCTTGGACTTAGGATGTGTCCAGCATTGCATGTCGAAAACGAAAGATCCCAAATGGCTTCATGGCATCATCAAGGCTTGTGCCGGGAGCGTTATGGGTGTCGATATCCTCCAGAATTAAATCCATGCGTTAGCCCAGCAGGGCTATGACGTGGTCCAGGCGGATGTCGAGACGATGGACTTGGGAGAAACCTATGATGTCATTGTCGCCGGTGACATTATCGAACATCTGTCGAATCCGGGTCGATTTTTAGGGGCGGTCTCACGCCACTTGAATAAAGAGGGGGTCTTTTTGGTCACGACGCCCAATCCGGTTACCTTTCTGCGCGTATTGGAATTACTGTTCAAAAATCGGCTGGCCGTGTGAAGTGCACCCCGTTGGCTAGACAAAAAAGTGCCTTGGATAAGGTAGAATCCGG
>CAYNSH010000078.1:0-14105 GCA_964399775.1 uncultured Verrucomicrobiota bacterium | reverse complement strand
CGCAAGCGCAAGCTGCTGGAAAAGCAGAAGGAAGGCAAGAAGCGCATGAAACAGTTCGGCAAGGTCGGAATACCGCAGGAAGCGTTCATTGCGGTGTTGAAGACCAAGCAATGACGGGCGGCGGGAACGCAGGGAAGGCGGGATTCGAGCATGACCTATTTTGAGAAGCGGCGGGTGAAGAAGATGGTGCATGTGGCGATGCATCTGGTGCGCCATGCGCGGCACATGCGCGAAGACGTGGCCGCCGTGGCGGATCTGGCGCGGGTGCGCGAGGCGGAGAAGGCCTTGCAGGGCGCCTGGGCCTCGCGGGATTGGGGCGGGCTGGCGCCGGCGTGCGAGTTGGCCGCGGCGGCGGCCGAGCGGCTGATGCCGCCGCGATCGTTTCCCAAGTGGCGTGAAAACGCCGAGGTGCTGATCGTGGCCATCTCGCTGGCCATGGCTTGCCGGACGTACTTTATCCAGCCCTTCAAAATTCCGACGGGGTCCATGCAGCCGACGCTATATGGCGTGACGGCGCGTCCCCAGGAGGGCCGCCAGTGGCACGACCGCCTGCCGTTCAACTTGGTCGGGCTGGCGCTGTTTGGCGAGCGCTATGTCGAGGTCAAGGCGCGCGCCACAGGGACGCTGGAGTATCTGGGGCCGGCGGACGATCAGCACGCCTACGGCGTTGGCGGGCAGGTCCACCTGGTGCGGGTGGCGATGCAGCCCGACAGCCCGTTCCTGGACGCGGCCAACAGCATGCGCCTGCATTTCCGGCCCGGTGATCGGGTGGAAAGGGGACAGGTGCTGGCGTCCGGGCGGGTTCGAATCGGCGATCATATTTTCGTCAACAAGGTCCTGTTTCACTTGATCCGGCCGCGGCGTGGGCAGGTGGTGGTCTTTGATACGAACTACATCCCGCAGGCGGAGCGGTTTCACATCCGCCAGGACACCTTTTACATCAAGCGCCTGACGGGGTTGCCCGGTGAAACGATTGCCATACGCGACCGGCATTTGCTGGCGGATGGCGTGCCGGTGACGGAGCCTTGGCCCTTCCGCCGGCAGGTCGAAGATCCGGCCTATCGGGGCTATGCGGTGCGCCCCGGCGCGATACTCAACCAGGACTCCGCCCAGATCCCGGTGGCGGCAGGACAGTTTCTGGCCTTTGGCGACAATACCTACTCCAGTCTGGATGGGCGCTATTTCGGTCCGGTTTCCGACGAAGCGCTGGTCGGTCCGGCCTTCTTTGTCTATTGGCCGCTTGGCCCGCGCTGGGGGCTCATGAAGTAAACCCGAAGATCAGGAGGTCCGCGATGCTGGTGGTTCAGGTTCAGGTTCAAGTCAAACCCGATCAGGTCGAGGCCTTTCGCGAGGCCACGCTGGAGAACGCCCGCCAGAGCGTGCAGGAACCGGGGATCGCCCGGTTCGATGTGATGCAGCAGGCGGATGATCCGGCGCGGTTTGTATTGGTGGAAGCCTACCGGACGGCCGATGCCCCGGCGGCGCACAAGCAGACCGCCCACTACCACGCCTGGCGCGAGGCCGTGGCGGACATGATGGCGGCGCCGCGGACCAGCGTGAAATACGAGAACCTTTTCCCGGCGGACGACGCCTTCGGGTCGTGACGGCGTTTGAGTTCACGGCTCCGCCGCGGATCCTGTTCGGGCCCGGCATGCGTCGGCAGGCGGGCGAACTGGCGCGTGGGTTTGGGCGCCGGACACTCGTGGTGACGGGCGCGCATCCGGAACGTTCCGCATGGCTGACGGATCAACTGGCGACAGCAGGGGTGGAGTGGGAACTCTTTCCCGTCGATTTAGAACCGTTGGTGGAGACGGCCCGTCGGGGCGTGGCGGTCGCCAGCGGGATCAAGGCGGATGTGGTCGTCGGCATCGGAGGCGGCAGTGCCCTGGACACGGCCAAATCGATTGCCGTCCTGGCCTCTAATGGAGGGGATCCGATGGACTATCTGGAGGTGATCGGTCATGGCCGGCCGCTGGAGAAGCCATCGCTGCCCGTGGTGGCGATTCCCACCACGGCCGGCACGGGATCCGAAGTGACGCGCAACGCGGTACTGAAGTCATCCGAACAGCGGGTGAAAGTCAGTCTGCGAAGTGCGACGATGATTCCGCGAGTGGCGCTGGTGGATCCGGAACTGACGCATGCGATGCCGCCGGAGGTGACCGCCAGCACGGGATTGGATGCTTTGACGCAGTTGATCGAGCCGTTTACGTCGTGCCGGGCCAACCCGATGGTCGATGCGCTGTGTCGCGAGGGGATGGGTCGGGTGGCGCGCTCGTTGCGGCGGGCCTGGGCGGATGGGGAAGATGCCGACGCCAGGGAAGATATGGCCCTGGCGAGCCTGTTCAGCGGGTTGGCCCTGGCCAATGCCGGGCTGGGGATTGTCCATGGCATCACGGGCCCGGCGGGCGGGCTATTCCCGGCGGCGCATGGGATGCTCTGCGCGGCGTTGCTGCCGCATGCGATGGCGGTAAATCGGGAGGCGCTGCGACGGCGCCAGCCGCAGAGCCCGATCCTGGCCCGCTATGATGAAGTCGCGCGCCGGTTGACGGGACGGGATGCGGCCGGTGCCGAGGATGCGGAGGAATGGCTGTTGACCCTGATGGCCGAGATGCGGGTGCCCTCGCTGGCGGCGTGCGGTATCGGGCCGGAACACCTCGACGAACTGGTGGCCAAGGCCGCAGTGGCTTCGGGCACCAAGGCGAATCCAATTGAGCTGACGGAGGCGGAGATCCGCGAGATTCTGTCGCGCGGATTGGCCGGATAGGTCGATTTCAGGTATTCCCATGGAGGGCCCGATGCAATCCACAGCAGATGACCAGCGACCATCGCCCCGCCGATCGCCTTGGCGCCAGCCGCGCCGATGGGGCGCTTTCGTTTTGGCAACCGTCGGGGGATGCGCGTTGTTCGCCGCGCTGCCGACCTCCCGGCCGGACGTGCTGGAAGGGGCGGTGATCGGGCATTGGACATCGGTTTTGCCGCCTCTGTTGACGGTGTGGGTCGCGCTCTGTTTCCACAGCCTGGCCGGTGCGCTGATCATCGGCTTTGTATCGGGCTGTCTGCTGGCCTTCTGGCCGGATGTCTGGATCGCGGTTCCCCTGGGGGCGCGGGAATTCATTTGGGTGAATCTGACAGAGCAGTTCAATCTCTACATCTTCGGATTTCTGTTTGCGTTGGTGGGCATGATTCACGTGACCTATCGCGCGGGGGGGATCCACGGGCTGATCCACTGGATGGCGCGGGTGGCTCGCGGGCCGCGATCCACCAAGGTCGCCACCGCGCTGGCGGGCCTGGCGATTTTTTTCGACGACTATTCCAACACCATAGTGGTGGGATCCACCATGCGGCGGCTGACGGATCGGTGGAAGATCTCCCGCGAAAAACTGGCCTATCTGGTGGATTCCACGACCGCGCCGGTGGCGGGACTGGCCCTGCTGTCGACCTGGATCGCCTTCGAGGTGTTCCTGTTTGGCGATGCCGCGGCGCGGATCGGGATTCCGCAAGGCGGCTACGGCATCTTTCTGGCGATCCTGCCGTTTCGCTTCTACTGCTGGGGGACGCTGATCTTTGTCTTCATGAGCTCGGCGCTGGGCCGGGACTATGGCCCAATGTACCGGGCGGAATGTCGCGCGGCCTTGGAGGGCAAGGTGTTGGCGGACGGAGCGCACCCGCTGGCGAGCGGGGGGGATGTCGAGGCGGAGCCCTTGCCCGGGAAGCCGCAGCGCGGATGGAATGCCCTGATCCCGCTGGCCGTGGTCGTGCTGGGGACGCTGGCCAGTATTGTAGGGCTGGGGCGTCACAAGCTGCTGGTGGCCGGCGGTGATTTTTCGTTTTGGAGTTTGGCGGATTGGCGCGATGCCTTTGGGATGGTGACCAATCCGGATGTGACGCCCGGCGGGGCGATGAAGGTGCTGTTCTGGGCGTCGGTGGCCGGCGGGGTGACGGCGGTGTGGCTGGCGTGCGGGCAGCGCATCCTGACCTTGCGGCAGGCGGGTCGCGCCTATCTACGGGCGATTCCGACGCTGTGGATGGCGTTTTTCATCCTGATCATGGCCTGGGGCATGAGCAAGATCTGCACGGACGGAGTTCATACGGACACCTATCTGGTGTCGCTGCTGGGCGACCGGATGCCGCTGGTTCTGCTGCCGCTGCTGGTGTTTGCGGTTGCCTCGGGGATGTCCTTCGCCACGGGGACCAGTTTTGGAACGATGGCGATGCTGATTCCGATCATCTTCACGTTGGCGCATGCGCTGGGGGCGTATGCGACCGACGGTCATTTGATCTTCTGGCTGTGCGCGGCCGCGGTGCTGGATGGATCGATCCTGGGAGATCACTGCAGCCCCATCAGCGACACGACGGTGCTGTCATCGATCTCGTCGGGCTGCGACCACATCGATCACGTCGCCACGCAGATCCCGTATGCCCTGACGGTGCTGCTGCTGGCAGGGGTGTTGGGTTATGGGGCCGTCGCACTGGGCATGAGTGGGTGGCTGTTTTTCGTGCTGCAGCCGGTTGCCGTGGCGCTGATTCTGTTGATCGCCGGCCGACGCGTGCCCGTTCCGGTTGGGCCCCTCGATCATTCCTAGGCTGAAAACGCCCGCCGGACATGTCCGGCGGGCGTGAAGGGTGAAGATGTCTCCGGGGCTTAGTTCTTGCCGCGGCCCTTGACTCCGGCGGCCTTGTCGGCGCCCGCCCGGGCCTTCTCGTGGGGCCGAAGGGCGCGCACGGCGGCGCCGGCGCGCCACATTTCGGAGTGGCCCATGGCGGACAGTTCGGCATCGAGTTTCTTCTTGTAGTCGGGGGCTCCGCAGACCTTGATGACCCGGCGGGCTTCCTTCTGGCTCTTCACGGCCTCATACAGGTCCTTGAAGACGGGCATCACGGCTTTCTTGAAGCGGGGCTTCCAATCGAGCGCGCCGCGCTGGGCGGTGGCCGAGCAGTTGGAATACATCCAGTCCATGCCGTTTTCATCGACGAGCCGAATCAGGCTCTGGGTCAGTTCCTCGACGGTTTCATTGAAGGCCTCGGAGGGGCTGTGGCCGTTCTTGCGAAGGACGTCGTACTGGGCCTCCATGATGCCGGCCAGGGCGCCCATCAGGACGCCACGTTCGCCGACGAGATCGGAGGTGACTTCGCCTTCGAAGGTGGTCGGGAAGAGATAGCCCGAGCCGACGGCGATGCCGACGGCGAGGGTGCGCTCGGTGGCGCGGCCGGTGGCATCCTGGGCGACGGCAAAGCTGGAATTGATGCCGACGCCGGCCAGGAAGTTGCGGCGCACGGAGGTGCCGGATCCCTTGGGGGCGACCAGAATGACATCGACGTTCTTGGGGGCGCTGACGCCGGTCAGCTTGCGATAGACCCAGCCGAAGCCGTGGGAGAAATACAGCGCCTTGCCGGCCGTCAAATGCGGCTTCACGCGCGGGAAGACGGACTTCAGCGCACCGTCATTGACGAGCATCATGATGATGGTGGCCCTTTCGCAGGCTTCTTCGATGTTGAACAGGGACTTGCCGGGCTTGAAGCCATCCTTGGCGGCGCGATCCCAGTCGCCTTTGAAGCGCGGATCCTGGCCGACAATGACGTTGATGCCGTTGTCGCGCATGTTGAGCGACTGGGCCGGGCCCTGGACGCCGTAGCCGATGACGGCGACCACTTCCTTTTGCAGGACCTTCTGGGCTTTCGTAAGGGTGAATTCCTTGCGGGTGACGATGTCTTCTTTCACTCCGCCAAAATCTATCTTGGCCATGTTGGGTTACTCCTTGCTTTTCGGTTCTCTCTTCGGATGCCTTCGGGCCATCCGGCCACGCGATCCGTGGAACGAATTCGGGACAATAGAACGGAACCCCCCGGCAGGCAAGTGGTTTGTTTGCGTACGTTTCTTTGCGTGGTCTGCGCCGCGTGCGGTTGCGGCACGGCTCACGTCTTCGGCAGGTGGTCGGCCAGCGGCAGGCAAACCGACAGGGTGGCGCCGCCGGCCGGATTGTGGCCTACGAAGATCCCGCCGCCATGCGAACGCGTCAATCCCAAGGTCAGGGGCAGGCCCAATCCCCGGCCGATGAATTTGGTGGAATAGAACGGGTCGAACAGTTGGGGGAACTGTTCGGGTTTCAGGCCCGGGCCGTCATCCGAGACCTCAATGACCACATGGGGGGGGGCGGGGGGCGCCCAGTCATCCGGCATACACAGGTCGGCCGCAATCGATCTGGGAGAGGCGATGAAAACCCGCAGGCCAACCCGGGTGGCGGGTGGGGACTCGAAGGCGTTGGCCACTAGATTGGCGATCATGTGGCGGATTTGGATGGAATCGCCCAGGACGGCCGGGCCGGGAGATGGCAGGTCTGCTTCAAGATGAATGTGGTTGGGCTGGTTCAGTTGCAACTCCGGGAGAAGGTTGCGGCACAGATCGGCCACATCCAGCCTTTCGCTGTGGCCCACGGTTTGGCCGAGACATCCCCGCATGGTCGACCCCAGCTTGGACGCATCCAGCGTGGCTTGCAGGGCTTCGGTAATCAGTTCGGAACATTCCGGGGATTTCGACCAGTCCCGGGCTTGTTCCAACAGGCCCAGTACAACCTGGAGGCGGTTGTTGACGTGGTGAGCCACCGCGCCGGCCATCCGTTCCAGACTTTTCCGTTTGCGGGCCTTCTCCAGTTGTTTTTCAAGATTCGCCTGTTGCAGTTGGCCTTCCACCCGAAGCCGATAGTCGGTGATGTCGAGAATGATGCCTTCGAGCAGTTGCCGGTGATCGGGATCGGTGACCAGCCGGCCGCGCTCCCAGACCCATTTGACCTGCCCCGCTGAATCCACCAGGCGGTATTCGAGGGTAAACGGCTTGGCTTTCCGGATGGCGGACAGGATTCCATCCCAGACCATTTGGCGATCTCGCGGATCGATCACCTCGGCATAGGTTTTGGGGCCTCTGTTCAGGAAGGCCTCCGGGGGAAAACCCGTCAGGCCGAGGATGCCCGGGGACAGGAATTCCATGGTCCAGTTGGCATCGATCAGGCATCGGTAGGCGGCTCCGGGCAGATTGGCCATCAAGGTCGTTAACCGTCGCTCGCTTTCGCGAAGAGACTCGGTGATCGATCGATGGTCGGTGATATCGGACAAGTATCCATAGACCTTGGTGATGCGCCCGCCGCCATCCCGCAGGGCCTTGGCCCCGGTCCGAACCCAGAGTCGGCGTCCCTGGGCGTTGATGAATGGAACCTCCAGGTCGAAGGGGCGTCCCTGCGAGGTGCAGGCCAGATAGGCCGCGAGGACTTGCTCGCGACAATCCGGCGGATAATGCTTGGGGATGAGCTGGTCATGCGGCGGGGGGGCGGGCAACTCATGGGGGGCGATGCCATGGATGCGGTAGATTTCATCCGTCCAGTGGGTGGTGCCCGTGGCGGCATCCCACTCCCATCCGCCGAGATGTCCAAGATGCTCCGCCTGTTCGAGCAGCCGTTGACGGGCATGCGGGTCGTCGCCAGGCCGGCGGGATCCATTGACCGTGTGCGCGATGGTGGGATCAGAGGACGGGGCGGTCAATGGAGAGGCGGATGACGTCGAAGTCCCTGATGGTGGCAATGGCCGCGACGGGGATTCTGGAGCGCCCTCCGAGGGGACAGAGCACAACGAACTGGGGAGCTTGGTATTGGCCATGTCACTACTCCCTGATATCAACCAGCCTCCTTCCACCCGAGCCCCACCGGCGATTCATCGCACCGCCTCATGACCCTGTGCAGCGCCGCCGACATGACAGGCCCTCGAATGGATTCTCAGGAAACCGAACCACCTAATCGTCACGGTACTGCTGGATATGATGTTTTTCAACTCGCCTTGCCCTTCACCCCAAGGTCACCGGGGTGCCTTTTGCAACCTATTGGGCTAAAACTGGTTGAGCGGAGCCAAACCCTCCAGGCTGCAACCCAAACGAGCGGTTTTGCTCGTCTCGGGGGCGGGGGGGCGTGGAGTCGGCTGGCCAGCGAGTCGTCACGCCGGGCAAAGAGCGTCGAGGGCGCGGATGAATTTTTGCTCGACCACGGGCCAGGCGTACTCGTCGGCGACGAAGCGGTGTCCGCGGCGGCCAAGCTCTGCCCGCGCTTCGGGATGGTCCAGCAGGAAAAGAAGCTGGGTCTCGAAATCGGGATAATGTCGGAACCAGAGGCCGGCACCGGCCGCGCGGCATTGTCCGACCAGGACGCGGCTTTGAGCATGAACCAGCCCGGGGGTCCCCGCAAGGAAGGCCTCGAGCAGGACGATGCCGAAACTTTCATTGACCGAGGGGTGCAGGAAGGCGATGGCGCCCGCCATGGCCTCGTGCTTTTCCGTTTCGCTGACAAAGCCGACATCCAGGATATGCGGCCAAAGGGCATCCGGGGCATCGATGGCGCCGGAGCCGGTGAAGACCACCTGAATGTCGCGTCCGGTTCGTTCGCGAAAGGCCTGCATGTAGTCGCACAAGAGCGGGGTCCCCTTGAGGGGTTCGCGGCGGCCGGAATAGAGGACATAGGGCGTGGAGATGCCGTGCCGCCGGGCGAAGACCTCCGGATCGGCTTCGATGGGATCGATGCCCATGCCAACGATGCGCGCCTTGGCGTCGGGCACGCCGAAGAGTTCGCCCGCCAGCTCGCGCTCGGCGTGCGAATTAAAGAGGCAGCCGGCGGCATCTCGGAACAGCCGTTTCATGACGGAGAGCCGGGCGAAGGGCTCGTCATGCAGGCAGGGAATGAGCAGAGTGCGTTCCGGATGCGCCATAGCGGTTGACCAGGTCAGGCCGAACAGGTAGGGCCCGGTCAGAATGGCCCGGTAGCGGCTCGCGTTGGCTTCCAGATGGCCCAGCAGGGCCGTGGAGTGCACCCCGTTGCGCAGCCAAAATAGTTCATCGCTCTCCCCGACGGCGTGCCCATGGTCAATCGTGTTCTGGATACGCAGGAACGCGCCGACATCCCGGTCGTCGACCGGGAAGAAATGGACGTTCATGCCATCGATGGTTTGAACGCCGGGGGGCAGGGAGTTCTCCCAGGTGTAGTGGCTCTGCGCGCAGGTGGTCAGGAAGTCGACCGGTATGCCGAGGGCGACGGCATGGATGGCGAGGTTCTTCAGGAGGGTTTCCGCGCCGCCCACCGCGCCTTCGCCCGCAAAGCGGGGGGAGACGAAGGCCAGGCGTTCAGCCGCCATGATGGGGCGCCTTCCGTTCCAGCTCGGCGATGCGCGCTTCGAGGGCGGCGATCCGCTTGGCCGACTGCTCTTCCAGTCCTTCCAGGGCGGTGATGATCAGGCCGTTGACCTGATTCTGCTGGGACCAGAGGCGGTAGGTGTAAAACTTCAGCAGCTTCCAGATGGTTTTCTTGAGGCCGACCAGCAGGGGGCTCAAGAAGCGGCGGCGCTCGCGAATGTCGAAATCGGCAATGTCCACGAATACCGCATCGCGCAGGCAGGTGAGATAGAAGGTGATGAAATCGTCGGATCCGCGTAGATGGACCAGGTTGGTTTTTTCCGCGCGGGCAACCCGGGCGTCGGCATAGACTCCATCCTTCATCTTCCGGTCGGCCGTGGCCTGCAAATCGGCCACGAGTTTGTCGACATCGAATCCGGGGGCGCCGATGGATAGAATGGGGCTCTCGCTCATGGGGAAGAGAGTAGAATGGGACCCGGGGGGGGTGTCAAGGAGGGAGCCCCCATGAGGGATGACGGATGGGCGAGGGTGGCGGTGCGGGTGAAGGCCAGGATCCCTGCGGCCAGTTCCCGGTGGCCGTAGTCGAGCGGCAGAACGTGTCCAGCATTCGCCACCTCGACCAATTCCGACGGGTCGGCATGGATGGCCTCGGAGAAAAATCGCCGGGCGGCCGAGGGCTCCACGATCTGGTCGGTCTCCGACACGGCTACCCAGAGCGGGCCATGCCACTCGGCGGCGTGGGTGACGATGGCGTCGATGGTCGCAAACAGCGCCCGATAGATATCGCGGTGGATGAACTGGTCGGTTCGATAGGCCGCGCGGGCATCGGGGTCGTGCAGGTCGGCGGGCAGATGCGATTCCACGATCCGGGTGAACACCAGGAGACGGTCGAGAAGTTGAAACCATTGGCGGGACGTCAGCAGCGGGCTGCGGGCGCTGGACGGCTCCAGGAGGGGGGCCAGCAGCACCAGACCGGCGACCTGGTTTTGCGGACGGAGGGCGGCATCAAAGGCCAGCGCCCCGCCTAGCGAGTGCCCCAGAAGCCAGATCGGACGGGATGGGGCGGCGGCTCGCAGCGCGGCGATTTCCCGGTCGATGTCCGCACGCCAGTCCTTCAGGGTGGTACCGGCCATTTGGTCGGCCGGGATGCCCGATCCCGTGAGGTGAAGGCCGCGCACGCACAGGCCGGCCTCCGCCAGGGGCGGGGCCAGTTGGTCAAAGACCGAAGGACCGTCGGCAAAACCGTGGATGAGCAGAACCACCGGGCTCCCGGAGGGGCGGAGAGTGATGGGCTCAGTGGAGGCGGATCGGGACGGGTGCCGGGCGCGGGCGCGGATGCGGATGGCATGCATGGCGTCGCCCGCCAACCACAGGGCCCAAAGGCACAACACCCCCGTTCCGACCATCCAGAGGAGACGGGGCGGGATCATACGCGGAAAGAGCGCCGGCTATTCGAAGCGCAGAACTTGGCCGGCGTGTTCCAGCAGATCCTTGAATCGGGGCGTCGAAGCCTTTCGTCCCATTTCCTGTTGGATGACGAAGTTCACGAAATGGGAATCATCGGTCGCGCGATGGGCCTGCATGTCGCTGATGTCGATGCCCAGGCTCGGCAGCAGTTCGGTCAGGCTGTGTGATTTGGCGTCGGGAAACCAGTTGCGGAAAAGTGCCAGGCTGTCGATCACGGCGTTGCGGGGAACGGGCATGTTGTTGCGCTTGGCCTCGGCGGTGATGAAACGGACATCAAAGGGCGCATTGTGGGCGATGAGGATGGCACCGTCGATGAATTCCAGAAAATCGGGATACATCTCGGCAAAGGTGGGTTCGTTCTTGACCATGTCGGGGGTGATGTTGTGGACACGCTGGGCGTAATAGGGAATGTAGCGCTGGGGATTGATGAGCCAGGTTCGTTCGCCAAGCACTTCGCTGCCGCGGAACTTGACCGCGCCAATCTCCACGAGCCGGTCGTGTACAGGGCTGAATCCGGTCGTTTCCGTGTCAAAGATAACAATCGTGACGTTGCTCAAAAACGTATTGGCGGCGGGCATGCGAAACGGCGGCGGCTCCAAGGCAGCGGAACACACCGCTACCACGGCGCCCATCATCGCGAAGGCGCATATCCGGGCGATATGCCTCGAGTTAGATTGTCTCATCGGGGGGCCTCCTCGCGGCTCCGGTTGCTTCATCGTTGCCAACATCCGCCGTTCCTCGGAGCAACTGGCCCAACTGGCCTGCAGAACAGACCGCATGAACTTGCTACCAAATATGACCCTTTCGTCCCTGATGGTCAATGAGAAAGTGAACAAAAGAAAGTGGACCGAAGGCCACTCGACACGATCAGTCGAAGAAGTTCTCCGAGGGGCGAGGTTCGCCAGAACTTGGAATCCGCCCGTGCGGGACGCGCTACTTCAGCCAGTTGTCCAGGTTTTCGAAGGGGTTGAACAGTGTGCTGGGGGTGGGGGCGTCGGTGGTGGCGCCGCTGCCATGGCCCGCCATGCCGTGCTTTTCATGCTCGTGATCGTGACAGTAGACGCACAGGAGTTCCCAGTTGCTGCCGTCGGGTGGATTGTTGTCGTGGTTGTGATCCTTGTGGTGGACCGTCAGTTCCTTCAAGCGCACGCCCGAAAACCATCGTCCGCAACTGGCACATACGTGGGGGAACAGTTTCATCGCGCGTTCCCGGTAGCCTTTTGCGCGCGCCGCCGTTTCCCGGTGCAGTTCATCCAATACCCGTTGGCGCTCGGCCGGTGTCATGGGCTTTTTCGGTTTCAAGCGGTGTCCTTCAACAGCTAAGGTTATGAATTATCGGACTGACCCCAGCTTAACGCACGGGGCAGGCGCCGCCGGCGCAGTCGTTGCCCATGTCGACGGCGTCCTCGGACTGGGCGGCAATTCGGTCGAGGTCGATCGGCTTGAGCTGGGCAACGTAAGCCTCGTAGACGTCCCGAGAGACCGGCTGCTGGGGCAGATAGGGAAAGCCGAGATCGGCGGCGCTCTTGAGCGGGTCGGCGCGGAGCAAGAACGAGACGCCGACATAATGTTCCCAATTGTTCAGCAGCCAATCGATGATGTCTTCGACTTCGGCCGCATCGTAGCTGACGGTGACGGAGCAGTTCTGCTCGACGTAGTTGTCCATCAGGAGGCGATAGCGCTTGAGCTGGTCAATGGCGGATTCGAGGTTGACCTCGAGATCGCCGACTTTTTCGAAGTCGACGTCGTTCCAGCAGACCGGGAGGGTGATGACCCAGTCGCCGGTGCCGTTGGGATGGGGCATCATCGTGTAGCCGGCCTCGCGCAGAATCGGGACGAGGGGGTCGTGCTTGACGAACGTGACGTTGTTGAAGATGTAACGCGCCAGGGGCTTGTGGGCGCCCTCGGTAGTGTCGTAGCACTTGGAGATGGTGCCCTCGGGCTTCAGGGTCGTGACGTTCTTGGGCAGGGGCAGGCCGAGTTCTTCGGCCATCGAATACGCCCCCATGATGGCCATGTTGCGCAGCGTGCGCAGCTCGTAGGCGCCGAGATCCGGACGGCGGACCACGCCGGTTAGCGACACGCCGCACAGGTGGAGGAAGTCGTTGTTCTCGTGCCAGGAGTGCTGGAGGATGCCGTCCTTGAGGTGGACGCAAGTCTGGCGGTAGTTGGCGCGGGCGATCAGATAGATGGCCCGGTGCATGCCGCTGGGATCGTCCTTGAACTTGGCCAGGTCAATGGTTGTCAGGTTGCAGAACGCGCGGTTGCCCAGCAGGATTTCGGCGCAGGGATTGACGCCGGAAAACCACGGCGCGCGGTTGAGGGCGGCTTCGCCGTTGATGAACCCGGGCTCCGAGCCGCCGGCTTCGAGCATGAGATCGAAGAGGCCCCGGAGCTGGCCGCGGGTGGGCTTGTCGTAGAAGACAAGGGAGTTGTTGGACATGCCGCGCTGGGGCTGGCCCTTGTTCCAGTAGTCCTTCTTGCAGACGGCGAATTCCTGCCATTCCGGCGAGCCGTACTCGAAGAGGCTGATTTCGGCCGAGCGGCGCGTGCTGAGGATGGTGCCCAGCCAATTGCAGACGTCGTGGATGTCCATCTTGCGCAGCAGCTGGCCGGCGCGGCGGTTCATGATCTCGGCGATGGCGCGGTAGGCGACGGAAATGGTCTCGTCGCCCTGGCCGATCCAGCCGTAGCCGGTCAGCCGCGTACCGGCCGGGCGGATTTCGGAAAAGTCGAGAATCAGCTTCTCCGCGGCGTATTTGCCGGCGAGCAGCTTGCCCACGGATTTCGCCCAGGCTTCGGCCGAGTCGCCCACGCTGATGGTCCACACGTTGGTCTCGGGATCCCAGGTTTCGAGATTGCCTTCGCGCCCGTCCTTGTCCTGGCGCGTGGAACGGATCACCTGGATGTCGTGGATGGGGCGGGTGAAGCCGCTGATGCCGCCGGATTTGGGGGTGACGCCCACGCCGCAGCCCTGGAGGAGCAGCCACAGGGCGTCGACCATGTCGTCAACGGTCTGGATTTCGAGGTGGGCGCAGTTGAACTGGCAGGCTTCCTTCTCGCGGGTAATTTCGGTGCCGCCGAGCCAGAGGGTTCGGCCCGCCACGCCCACCTTGCGCTCCAGCAGGAGTTCGCGCAGCTCTTCGAGCTCGGCGTCCTGGGTTTTGTTCAGTGCCCGGCGCATCTGCCGCTTCCAGAGCCAGCGCTGGTGCTCAATGACGCGGTCGATGGTTTGTGCCCAGGTCTCGAAGGAGGTGCCCTCGTCGTTGAGCGCGCGATTGTACGTGCGCCGGGTCAGGATCTGGGCGCGAAGCGACGGCTGGTATTCGGGCATGGGACTCTCCTTGGGCGACACAAAAAGTTGGGGCGGATTCTAGGGCAAAGGGATGGGGGAGGAAAGCGGAAGTTTGGCCCGATGTGATCTCCCGAATCCTTAGCGAAGGGCGAAACTACCCGCATCGACTCCCGCCCTGAAGGC
>CAYNSH010000077.1:0-14340 GCA_964399775.1 uncultured Verrucomicrobiota bacterium | reverse complement strand
CGCTCTTCTTGCGCCGCTTCCCGTCGCTTACGCTTTCTTGACGCAGCCGTGGGGAGTTTTGTCGGGGTCGGTTTTGTCGTTTGCATCCCGCGGCCGCATCGGGTAAGGTTCCGCCCTTCTCATGAAAGAGGTTCTGCAGAACATCCAAAGCTGGTGGCGGGAATTCCGCTGGTCCAAACTCTCGCCCGGGGCCATCCGCGAGATCGCGTTCTGGTCGGTCGTCATCGGGGCGATCTTCTTCCTCTTCCACCTTCACGGCAACAGCCAGGAGATTGCGACCGCCCGGCATTCGCTGTTCCGCTGGCTGGGCACGCGCTGGGTCGGCGACTATGCCTATGGCGCCTTCCTGCCCTTGGTAAGCCTGGGCATCCTCTGGTGGCGTCGCAAGGAATTGGCGGCGGCCAGCCGGACGGTCGATTGGCGCGGCGCCCCGCTGGTCGCTCTGGCGCTGGCCTTGCACTGGCTCGGCGTTCTGGCCCAGCAGCCGCGCATCTCCTCGGTGGGATTCATCCTCCTGCTCTGGGCCCTGCCCTTCCTGCTCTATGGATGGGATCTCGCCCGCTGGCTCCTCTTCCCGTGCGCCTATCTCTTCCTGTCCATTCCACTGAATTTCATCGAGGACATGACCGCCCCGCTGCGCCTGTTTGCCACGGTGGTCTCCGCCGGCGTCCTGAATGGATTCGGACTGGAAGTCCAGCGCGTGGGCGCAGGCTTGTTTTCGGGCGCGGGCAATCCCTTTGCCTTCAATGTCGCCCCGGAATGCAGCGGCTTGCGCTCCCTGCTGGCCATGACCGCCCTTATGGCGTTTTACGCCTGGTTCAGCCAGAAAACCCTCGCCAAGAAATGGATCTTGTTCCTGTTCAGTGTTCCGGTCGCCATCGTGGCCAACATCTGTCGCGTCATCCTGGTCGTGGTCGTCGCCGCTTTCTTCGGGCAGGACATCGCCATGGACCTCTGGCACGACTATTCCGGTTATCCCATCTTCCTGATCAGCATCGCGCTGATGCTGACGATCGACCGCCTGCTCAACGTTAACTACCCATCGGTATGGATCAAAATCAAAAATCGTTTTCTGGCGCACGCCTCTTCGTAATCGCGGCGCTGGCCGTGGCCGCCTGGGCCATGGTGTTCAAAACCGGCGTGGCCTCCAGCGACGAGGCCGGCGTCCTGCTGCTGTTGCCGGACCACGTTGAGACCTGGTCTGGCGTCGAGTTGCTGTTCTGTTCCGACCGCCGCTGCGGCGGACAATATGCTGCCACGGAACTGGAGTCGCTGGACTGCCCGGAATGCGGACAGCCCCTCGACACCATGACCTGGGCCGAGCGCGCCATGCTGCCGGCGGATACCGGATTGGTCCGCAAATACTATGCCCGCCCCGGCAACCGGGACCCCATCCATGCCACAATCGTCCTCAGCGGCGACGACCGCTCCAGCATCCACCGCCCCCAGGTGTGCATGACCGCCGCCGGACACGAAATCATCGAGGACCGGGTCATCCGGGTCCCGCTGGAGTACCGCGAGCAGCCCTTGGAGATCATGGTGCTGGACATGTCCAAGCCCGTCACCCTCGAGGATGGCAGCCAGGTAGCCTATACGTCCTATTTTGCCTACTGGTTCGTGGGCAAGGACCGCGAAACAGCCTCGCATCTGGCGCGCATGGCCTACATGGGCTATGATCGCGTGGCGCATGGCGTCTCCCACCGCTGGGCCTACATCGCCCTGTCCGGCCGGCGCGATCCGCGCGACAACGCTCATCTCCAGACCATCGCCGACTTTGCCAGCCGTCTGCATCCCGCCTTGCTTACGCCGGACTGATCTGGCATCCTCCCCGCCCATGACAGCCCCCACTCCATCCCCCCAGCCGGTCTCCCTGGTCACGGGCGGAGCCGGGTTCCTTGGCTCGCACCTGTGCGACCGCCTCCTGGCCGAGGGCCACCAGGTCATCTGCATGGATAACCTGCTGACCGGCAACCTCGACAATATCGCCCACCTACGCTCCCGGACCGACTTTGAATTTGTCCACCACAACGTGACCACCCACATCGATTGGTCCGGGCCCCTCGATTTCATCTTCCATTTCGCCTCGCCGGCCAGCCCGATCGACTACCTCGAATTGCCGATCCAGACCCTGAAAGTCGGTTCGCTCGGAACGCACAATGCCCTGGGCCTCGCCAAGGCCAAAGGCGCCCGCCTGCTGCTGGCCTCCACCTCCGAGGTCTATGGCGACCCCCTGGTCCATCCCCAGGTGGAGAGCTATTGGGGCAACGTCAATCCCATCGGCCCCCGCGGCGTCTACGATGAAGCCAAGCGGTTCGCGGAAGCCATCGTCATGGCGTACCACCGATTCCATGGCATCGAAACCCGCATCGTCCGCATCTTCAATACCTATGGACCCCGGATGCGGCCCAAGGATGGCCGCATCGTCCCCGCCTTCTGCTGCCAGGCCCTCAAGGGCGAACCCATCACTGTCTTCGGCGATGGCTCCCAGACGCGCTCGTTTTGCTTCGTCTCCGACCTCATCGACGGCATCTTTCGCCTGATGATGAGCGACCATGCCGACCCCGTCAATATCGGCAATCCCCGCGAGTTGACGGTCATGGATTTCGCGGTCAAAATCAAGGAACTGACCGGCAGCGCCGCGCCCATCGTGCACAAGCCCCTTCCGGTCGACGACCCCAAGGTCCGCCAGCCCAACATCGACAAGGCCCGCGCCCTGCTGGGCTGGGAACCGAAGATGACCCTCGAGGAGGGCTTGCGCCTCACCATCGATTATTTCGCCACGCTCGTCCAGAACGGCATCGTCTAACCCGGGAGGTCCCCCCATGCATCTGCGCTATATCAATAAACTGGGCATCACCAAGGATATCGAATTGACCGGCGAACCGTTGTCCATCGGCCGCAGCCGCGAGGCCGACATTCCGTTGCTGGACGACAGGGTGTCCCGCGTCCACTGCGGCATCCGCCTTTCCGAGGGCGTTTTCTATCTCAAGGACCTCAAGTCCCGCAATGGCACCTTTGTCAACGGACAGCGCGTGGAGGATACCGTCCAAATCAAAACCGGCGACCGGATCCAGATCGGCTCGACCGTGTTTGTGCTCGAAGACGCCTCCCCGCAGGAGGACGCCGCCAAAGCCATCGGCTCCGTCCAGGATGACATGGGCGATGGCAAGGGCTACAGCACGATTCTCAAGGAAATCGTCGAAGATATCGCGCCCAAGATCGGCATCCCCAAGCCCTCCGAGGCCGCCGCCGCCGCTCCAGAAGCCGCCGAGCCGGCCCCCGCCGAGAAACCCGCCGCCAAGCCAACCTTGAAGGTTCGACCCACCATCAAAATTTCCAGTGCGCCCAAACCGACGGCCAACGAATCGGGGCCCGCGGCGCCCGCCCCGTCCGGCACCCCGGGCAAAAAGAAAATCATCATCAAGCGCTGATCGGTATACCGCCTCAGTCCGTATGCAGTAGCCAGCGGTTGAGCCAGGCCTCATGGCGGCCATCCCGCCGGGCCGCATCCAGGGTCTGGTTGACGATGGCCAGCCATTCGACGTTGCCCTTGCGGACCGCCACCCCAAAGAACTCCGGCTCGACAGCAATAGGAACCCGGACCGCTTCCGGCATGGCCGGGCGTAGCACCTCCGCCGCCTGTTCGCTGACCACCGCAAAATCCACCAGGCTGTTCAACAGGTCCACGACCGCCCCCTTGGCGGATGCCGCGGGGCGCACGTGTTCCGCCCCCGCCAGAGCCCGCGCCAGGGTTTCACTGGCCGTTCCGCGCGGAGCGCCGATCTTTCGCCCCTGCAGATCCTCCTCCGATTCCGGAGCCGTCTCCCCCTCGCGCATCAGGAGGCACTGCGTCGCCATGTAATACGGCTCCGAAATATCCACCTGTTCGGCCAGTTCCGGCGTGATGAGCAGCGCCGATACCACCAGATCCACTCGCTCCTCATTCAGGGCCGCAACCAAATCCTCGACGGGCAAATCAACGATTTCCAGCCGCCGGCCCAGCCGATCCGCCACCGCCTGGGCCACATCCACGTCGAGCCCCGTAATCCGGGGTTCCGCTCCGTTCACAACCATGGTGAATGGCGGGAACCTCGCCGCGGTCCCCAGGATGACCGGGGGTCGCTCGTGCAGCCACCACGTCACGACCGCCGCCAACACCACCGCCAAGCCCCCCGCCAATAGTATTCTTTTCATGATCTCGTATCCTCCGGATTCCAACGCGCCACGGCGCGCCGGACTTCACTCTAGAACAGCCCCCACCCGGATACAACGCCTTTTCCGACCGTGTTCACTTTCTTGACAGGCTTCATCTCCTGGCAGTAGGCTGACCCACATAAGAGGTTGGCTCGTATTTATGACCGTCCATACCCAATCCCAAAAGGAGAACATCATGAAAAAAAGTCTGCTCGTCTGGTTGATGGTCCTTTGCGCCGTGGCGCTGACCGGTTGCAAGGATGACAAGGATCCGCCCCGGCGGGAATCCTCGGTTTCCGGCCCCGCCACGCTGCGCGTGGAGAACCGCATGCAACTCGTTCAGGAGGTCAGTTTCGATGGCAGCTACATCGGCGATGTGGCGCCCAATTCCACTCGGGATTGGCGCGTGCCGGAAGGCCGCCATGTGGTCACCGCCTATGACCGTGAAACGGGAGCCGCCAGCGGAACGTTCGAATTCCGCGCCGGCCGGGTCACCACCGTGACCGTTGGCACCCAAGCCCCACGGTACGCCGGCTTGATTGTCGAGGAAGACAAGACCATCGAAGTTCGTTACGAGTAGCCCCCCCCTCCCCCCCCCCGGCCTTCGGCTCTGGCCGCCGGCTCCTGCAGGGGACGGATCTGTCCGGCTCGGCGCGGTGGCCGTCTGTCGATGGGCCGTGCCGCCGGCCTCCGTCCCCTGCCTCCTGCCCGCCTTCAGTGGGGTTCATTTGGGATCCCGCTGATTTGGGGCTTGAAATGAGTGTCAAACGGGGGACAATGGGACGCGCTTTTCATTCTCGTTTGGGAGATCCGGAATGAACCCGAAAAAACCGCTGACCGCGGAAACCATCAATCTGAATTTGAAGGGCGACACCAAGGAGGCCATCCTGGCCGAAATGGTGGACCTGCTCACGGCCTCCGGTCACATTCGCGACCGCGACGCCGTGTTGCGCGCCGTCTCGGAACGCGAAAAGCGCATGAGCACCGGCATGCAAAACGGTATCGCCATCCCCCACGGAAAAACCGACAGCGTCGATTGCCTCATCGCCGCCCTGGGCATCAAACGCTCCGGCGTCGACTTCGGCGCCCTCGATGGACAGCCCTCCAGCATTTTTGTCATGACCGTGTCCCCCGACAGCCGTACCGGACCGCACATCCAATTCCTGGCCGAGATCAGCCGCCCCCTCAACGATCCGGCCGTCCGTGCCAAAATCCTCGCCGCCGCCAGCCGCGAAGAGGTCCTCCACCTCTTGATCGGCTGAGTGGGTCCCCCCGCCCCCCATGCCCGGCGGCGCTGACATCGATCCGGTGGTCCGGTTTATTCTCCAACTCGGACTCCTCATCGTTTTTACCCGCATGGGCGGCATCTGGCTCCGCCGGTGGTTCCGGCTTCCTGGCGTCCTGGGCGAACTCATCTCGGGCATGATCATCGGCCCCTACGCCCTCGGCCGCTTCAACTGGCCCCTGGTCGGGCCCATCTTCCGATTGACCGCCGCCGGCGCGGTCCCGCCCGAACTCCATGCCATCGCCATTTTCGCCTCCGTCATTCTCCTGTTCCTCTGCGGACTGGAAACCGACCTCTCCACGTTTCTGCGCTATTCCATCGCCGGCACCTTCGTGGGCATCGGGGGCGTCCTGCTATCGTTCTATCTTGGCGCCGGTTGCGCGGTCTGGTTTGGATTGGCCGATTCCTGGGTGTCGCCCACCGCTCTCTTCCTGGGCGCCATCGCGACCGCCACCTCCGTGGGCATCAGCGCGCGCATCCTCAGCGAGCGCCGGAAAATGGACGCCCCCGAGGGCGTCATCATCCTGGCCGCCGCGGTCTTTGACGACGTCCTGGGCATTATCGTCCTCGCCATCGTGATGGGCATGGCCCGGGCCGCCGCCGCCGGACAGGGCATCGCCTGGAATTCCGTTGCGGCCATTGCCATCAAGGCCTTCGGGCTTTGGATTGCGGCGACGGCCACCGGCCTCCTGTTGGCCCGGCGCCTTGCCCGCCTGCTCAAGTGGTTCCAGTCCCCGGGCGCCATCGCGGCGGTGGCTCTCGGCTGCGCGCTCCTCGTCGCCGGGCTTTTCGAAATGGCCGGTCTCGCCATGATCATCGGCGCCTACGTCCTCGGCCTGGCCCTCTCCCGAACCGATATCGTTCAACTCGTTCAGGCCGAAATCCAGGGGCTCCACAACATCCTGGTGCCGGTCTTCTTCGGCACCATGGGCATGATGGTCAACCTGGCCGTCATCCCTTCCGTCCTGAAGATCGGCCTCATCTATGCCGTGCTCGCCATCCTCAGCAAGACCGCCGGATGCGCCCTGCCCGCGCTGCTCTGCGGCTTCAACCGGCGCGGCGCCCTCCGGATCGGCATCGGCATGCTCCCCCGCGGCGAAGTCGCCCTCATTATCGCCGGCATCGGACTCTCCTCCGGCGCCATCGGCGAGAACGTCTTCGGCGTCGCCATCCTCATGACCCTCATCACCACCCTGCTGGGCCCCCTGTTGCTGGCCCGCAGTTTCGACCATCCCGGCAGCGGCCTGCGCCGCCCCGCCGACGCCGCCCGCACCCAAGGCAAGGACATTGTCCTCTTCTTCGCCTCGCCCGACATGGCCGATTTCATGCGCGCCCGCATCATCCGCGCCTTCCGCAACGAGGAGTTCTACGTCTACCGCCTCAGCCCCGATGCTTCCACCTATCACATCCGCAAAGACGATATGTTTTTCACCCTCGATCACGAGGAGAACTCCGTCACCCTGCGTGTCCCCGCCAAGGATGAAACCCTGGCCCGACTGGTCATCGCCGAAGAAATGCTCACCCTGCGCTCCATGCTTCACATGGCGCGCGAAAACGGGCAACTGGACAACATGGAACACGAACTGGTCGCCGGACTGTTCGGGGGACCCAACGAGGACGATCCAACATGAACCCAATGAATCGAACGATCGGCTTGCTCCTGATGACACTCCTCCTGTTCGGGGCCGCGGGTCCACGCGCATCCGCCGAAAACGACTCCCCCCCGGACCACCGGCTCGAACTCGGCGATGCCTTGCTGATTCAGATTGAGAATGTCGGCGGTGGACTCCCCGCCTACCGGGAGATTGTCGACAGCGATGGCCAAATCGAAGTCCCCTACCTCGGCATGCTCCATGCCGCCGGAAAATCGCTGGCCACCCTTCAATCCGACATCGCCACCGCCTATGCCGATAGCCGGCTGGCCACCGATGCCGCTGTTCACATCCGCCTCGTCACCCATTTCGAACCGCCGCCAAACCGCGAAACCCTTATCCGCTCCACCCCCCCGCGCCGTCCCGTCCGCCTCGATGCCATCCCGCCCATCCCCACTCCCGAAAACTAGCGCTCTTTGGATCGAATCCGCAAAATCCGTAGCTCAGGTAGCCGCCCGCCCTGGGGCGGCTACCCGAGCAGTTCCCCGCATTTTTGAATTGTTCTCTTGTCCCCGGGGACCGTAGGGTATCCGCATCGCAAACAGGAGCATCGGCATGACCGATTTCAACAACCAACGCATTGTCGTCACGGGCGGCGCCGGCTTTCTCGGGGGCTTTGTTACCGCCGCGCTCAAGTCCCGCGGCTGCACCGATGTCTTCGTCCCCCTGGTCGAGGATTACGACCTCGTGGAACACGCGAATGTCCAGCGCATGTACGACGATTTCCGCCCCGACCTGGTGATCCATCTCGCCGCGGTCGTCGGCGGCATCGGCGCCAACCGGGAGCATCCGGGCGAATTCTACTACAAGAACATGGCCATGGGCCTGTTCATGCTCGAGGAGGCCCGCCGGCGCCAAATCCAGAAGTTCGTCGCCCTCGGCACCATCTGCGCCTATCCCAAGTTCACCCCCGTTCCGTTCCGCGAGGAGGACCTCTGGAACGGCTATCCGGAAGAAACCAACGCCCCCTACGGCCTGGCCAAGAAAATGATGCTGGTCCAGGGCCAGGCCTACCGTCAGGAGTACGGATTCAACTCCATCTTTCTGCTGCCCGTCAACCTGTATGGGCCGCGCGACAACTTCAACCCCGCCTCGTCCCACGTCATCCCCGCGCTGATCAAAAAGTGCATCGAAGCCCGCGACAGCGGCGCGCCCGAAATCGTCGTTTGGGGCACCGGCAACGCTTCGCGCGAGTTTCTGTATGTCGCCGACTGTGCCGAGGCCATTGTGCGGGCCGCCGAACGCTATGACGGCCCCGAACCCGTCAACATCGGCGCCGGCTTCGAAATCCAAATCAAGGATCTCGTTCCCCTGATCGCCAAGCTAACCGGCTTCCAGGGCCACATCGTCTGGGATTCCACCAAGCCCGACGGCCAGCCCCGGCGCATGCTCGATACCTCCCGTGCCGAGCAGTTCTTCGGCTTCAAGGCCAAGGTGGGCTTCGAGGAAGGCCTCCGCGAGACCATCGCCTGGTATGAACAGAACCGCTGACGTCGGATGCCCCTGCGATGGGGGTGACCCCTTTCGCCCAACCAAACGCTTTCCCCGGCCCTTCCTTTTTGATTCACTGCCACCATGCGTCGACCCGCCCATCGTGTTCTGGTTTCCGATTTTGACGGCACCATGACGAAGCATGATTTCTTCGACCTGGTCCGCCGCGACCTTCCCACCATTTCCGATCACGATCACTGGCAGGATTATCTCGATGGGCGCCTCACCCACTTCGAAGCCCTGGCGGGTATTTTTTCCTCCATCCGCACCGACTGGCCGGGCATCGAAGGGATTCTCGAACGCATGGAACTGGATCCGGCCCTTCCCGATGCCGTCGCGCGCCTGCGCGCGGCCGGGTGGGAGGTGATCGTGGCCTCCGCCGGCTGCGGCTGGTATATCCACCGCCTGCTGGATCGGGCCAATGTGCAACTCGAGGTCTACGCCAACCCCGGCGTCTTTGCTCCGGAAAGCGGACTGACCCTCTCGCTGCCGACCGACTCGCCGTACTTCCGCCATGAAACCGGAATCGATAAATCCGCCATCGTCCGCTCCGCGCTCCAGCGCGACCCGAACGCCGCCTTTGCGGGCGACGGCCGCCCGGACCTGTCTTCGGCCCACCTGGTCCTGCCTACCCGCCGCTTTGCCCGCGGCTGGCTCGCACACCACTTCGAGAAGCTCAACGAACCCTTCCATGCCTTCGACACCTGGTCGGAAATCGCCAACCGCTTGCTGGAAGCATCATGAGCCGAACCCAAATCGCCATCCCGACGCTGGTGCGCGTCAAGCCCGGCGCCATCGCCCGCCTGGGCATCTATGCCCGCCGCCATGGGTTCGAGAACATTGTCGTCCTGCATAGCTCGGATCTGCACGATGACCTCATGCAGCGCCTTTGCGGGGGACTCCGGGCCGAGAAGATCCAGGTTCTTCACCGCTGGCCGGTGCAAGAGGCCTCCTTCGAGCAGGCGCGCGAGTTGTTTCCCCGGATCCCCCCGCGCACTTCCGCCATCCTGGGTTTCGGCGGCGGCAAGGCCCTCGATGTCGCCAAGTACGTCGCCTTTCTGACCCGCCGACCGTACATCGCCGCCCCCACCTCGCTTTCCAACGACGGTTTCTGCAGTCCTCAGTCCAGCCTGACCCTCGAAGGCCAGCGAAAATCCCTGCCCTCCACCATGCCCTTTGGGGTGGTCCTCGACACCGAAGTCTGTCTGGCCGCCCCTGAAATCCTCTGGCTCTCCGGCGTGGGCGATCTTGTCTCCAAGCTAACCGCGGTCACTGACTGGAAAATGGCCTTTCATGCCGTCGGCACGCGGGTCGATGACTTCGCTGCCCTGCTTTCCGATGCCACCGTATTCCAGTTCATCGCCCGCCCTAGCCGCGATCTCGAAGGCGTCCGACTGCTGGGCACCGCTCTCATGCTCAATGGCGTCGCCATGGAGGTGTGCGGTTCTTCCCGCCCGGCCAGCGGCAGCGAACATCTGATCTCCCATGCCCTGGATTCCCTGGGGGGACCGCCCCGTCTGCATGGCATGCAGGTGGGCGTCGCTACGCACCTGGTCAGCCTTCTGCAGGGCCAAAACGCCGATCTCATCGCGGGCCTGTTCGAGAAAACCGGGTTTTGGCGCGCGGCCGAGGCCGCGCCTTTCCGCCGCGCGGACTGGCTCGAGGCCGTCCGACGCGCGCCCTCCATCAAAGAGGATTTCTATACCGTCCTTTCCTCCCGCGACTGCCGGCCCGAGGCGGAAACCCTCCTGCGCACCGATCCCCATCTTTCCCGCTGCATCATCGACTGAGAAGAGGATCCGCCTTTTTTCTTTTCAGCATGAACGCTTTGGCCTATAGCTCGCAACCGTTGGCCTATTGAAAACAGGAACACCCCGCGAATGAAAATCCCT
Source organism: uncultured Verrucomicrobiota bacterium (assembly GCA_964399775.1). GTDB lineage: Bacteria > Verrucomicrobiota > Kiritimatiellia > CAIQIC01 > Lenti-01 > Lenti-01. Next base: position 3,826 of record CAYNSH010000077.1, on the reverse strand, counting down.
TTCACCCTGCTGATCTCCATGCTGATGGCTGGCCTTGCCGTTTCCGCCGCGGCGCAAGTCCTCCCGCCGGCGGACGACGTCGAAGATCCAACCGGCGAGGCGGCGCCCGCCCTTGTCACCGAGACCCCGCCGGTTGCGCCCGCCGCAATCGCGACGCCACCCGCTGGGGGGACCGCCCCGGTCAAGATTCCCGCCTTGGTGCCGCATCCCGTTGCTCCGCCTTCAACGGATCCTGACGCCATCGATCCCTCCCCGAAGCCGGCCGACCCTCCCGTCGTCGTGGTCCCCGCCTCGGTCCCCGCCTCGGTCACCCCGCCTCCGCCGAGCAAGGCCGCCCCTGCCGAATCATTGCCGGTGATCGATCCCCAGAAACCCATCTTTCTCGATACAACCACTTCCCCGCCCCGCGTCATCCCGGTCCACGATCGCCCGATTGCTTCAAACATGGATCGACCGACCTATGTCCCCGAACCCGAAGCACCTCTGCCTTACAGCATGGGCGCCATGCTCGGCTTCTGGAGCGCCGGCGATCTCAGCGACTTTTCCCCCGCCGGACTGGTCGGCGGCGGCATCGTCGGGCAGTACCAATTCCATCCCCGACTGGCCGTCCAGGGCCGCGCCTCGTTCGGTACCACCAGCTATTCCGGATCCCTGCAGCAGGCGGAGATGGGCCGCTTCAATCTCGAGGCCTCCGTGCTCGCCATCCCGCTGGAAGTGGGGCTTCTCGGCTCCATGACCCTCCGTGATCGCCTTCACCTCTACGGCGGTCCCGGCGCCGGCTACTACATCTTCAGCGGCGAATTGACCAGCAAGCACGATGCCCGCGACGGAACCTATGACATGAACCCCGACAATGCCTTTGGCTTTTACGGCCTGATCGGACTGCGCTTCGCTTTCGATCGGCACTCCTCCGTCTTTCTCGAAGCCAAGTATACCTTCGTGAAACCCTCGTTTGACGGTGACCAAGTGCCCGGCTACCTGCTTGATAACAGCGAGTTCCCCCTCTCCCGCGATCCCGACTTCAGCGGCGTTTCCGTCCAAGCCGGCTATCTCTATTCCTTCTGATTCCAACCCTCCTCGACAATACGTCGCGAAAGAATCGGGTCCCATGCAGACCCCCACGACTTTACGTCGTGGGTGAATCAGTTCCGGCGTTCACCACTCGCCCGTCAGCGGAACAAACCGGACCGACAGTACGGATTGCATGGCGACCTCCCCCGCCTCACTCTTGTTCAGCCACATCAATTCCTGGGTGGACCACGGATCGCCCAGGGGAATAACCATTCGCCCGCCGGACTTGAGTTGATCCACCAGTGCCGGCGGAATCCGCGGCGCCGCGGCCGTCACCATGATCGCGTCGAACGGGGCCTCCTTCAACAGCCCAGCCGCCCCGTCGCCGGCGTGAACCGTCACCTGGCACAATCCCTGCCGCGCCAGACGGTCGCGGCACGATCTTGCCAGTTCCGGCACAATCTCCACCGTATGCACCTGGCCCGCCAGGTGGGCGAGCACCGCCGCCTGGTAGCCCGAGCCAGCCCCCACCTCCAGCACCTTGTCCCCCGGCGACAGATCCAGCAGATCCGTCATCAAGGCCACGATGTACGGCTGCGAAATGGTCTGCCCATGACCAATCGGCAGGGGCTGGTCCAGATAGGCCAGCGCACGGCTTTCCTTCGGCACAAATTCCTCCCGCGGAACGTCCGCCATGGCCTGCATCACTCGCGGAGAAAACGCCGCGCGCCCCGTTAGGAAAGCCGTCAGTTGCGCCTCCGCCGCGATCTCCCCCAGCAGCCGTCTGCACTCGGCATTCATTCCGCACCCGCTGCCTGAGCCATATCCGGCTTCACGCCTGGTTCCACCCTTCCCCATCTTTCCTCTATTCCCTCACTTGATCATTGGATATTGAATATTGATCTCCCCTGCCCCCTGCCCCCTGTCTCCTGTCTCCTGTCTCCTATCTCCTGAACTCACTTCTGCGTCTTCTGCAACCCCGCCCCCGCGCCAATGTCCGCCAGTCCCGCCTTTTCCAGGTCCGTCCAGAGCGTGCCGGGACCGGCGTGCAGAATGTTGATGCGCAAGTCGTCGGGCAGCGCCGCGGCGAATGTCCACAACGCATAGGCCGCGGGGTCGCCGAAGGCGTCCACTTTCATCTGCAGGCCCTGCGCCCGTTCCCCTTCCACCAACCGTACCACCTCGGCATCCGCCGTCCCCAGCGTCGTAATCCGTTCGGCGTTCACCCCGGCGGTTTCCTTCTCAATCTCCGCCGCCTGTCGAATCGTGTCGCCACGGATTTCGGCCACCTGTTTTTCCTCGTCGGCCTTGACCACCGCCTTGATCTTCTCCGTCTCTTGCGCCACCTGTTCCCGGCGCTGATGAATCAGACTCATTTCTGTGTTCAGCTCCGCCAGTTTGCGCGCCGTGTTCTGCTTCTCCTGGTTGGTCAGGTCCTGCTCTTTCGCCAGGCTCGCCTGCTGGAGGGGATTCAGGATCTGGTCCGGGACGTTGACATGCCGGATCAGCGCGTTATGAATCCGGATCCGTCGATCATTCAACGCGTTCGCCAGCGATTCCGTCAGCTCGTTCTGGAACTTTTCGCGGCCTTCCCCCACGATGAAATCCCGCGCCCCGTAGGCCGATCCCCGCAGTCGCGACACCGACAGGATCTGCGGCATGATCACCTTGTCCACCGCCGCCGGCAGGTCGCCATACGTCCGGAACAGCCAGGCCACATCCTTGGGCAGCAGCTCGAATTCCACGGTCATGTCGAGACTGATCTCAAACCCGTCGCGCGAGGGAAACTCCACGAACTGCTCCAGGACGAACGACGCCGAAGGCATCTCCTGGTGGTCCGAGAGATAGCCGATCCCGTCAAGGTCCTGGCTGGCGGGCCCGCGCCGCCGGTCGACCGGCGCCTTGGACGCCGGCGCGGCCGGGGCCAACCGGCTGCCCAGCCGCATGCCCGAACTGGCCTCCGACTGGATGTAGCTTTCGCGCCGGGATTGTTGCTCCTGCAGCACGTTCTGCTGCAGGCGGTCCATCGCCACATTGTGCGATGTTTGCAGCGCCTTGGTGATCACCGCGCCGCCGCTGCGACCCAGCAGCGACACCTGGTTCACGCCGATCTCCAGCACGTCCACCTTGTATTCGCGCGGATTCACGAAGTACAGGCCCGGCTGGAGCACGTCGCTGCGCACGCCTTTCTGACCATCCGTCGCAAACGCATGCGCCGGGGCCTGCTCGCCCGAGAGCGAGGTCACCACGCCAGCATACCCGATGGGAATGCTGATGGCATCCGCCACATCGATCTGGTACCCGACCGGATTCATCCGGTACTTGCCGGGACCCAGCACGTTCCGCCAAATGCCCTTTTGCCCGCGCTCCGCCAAAAACTCGCCCGCGGGCAGTTCCTCGCCCACCTTCGAGGTCACGATGCCCACCTTTCCAGGCGGGATCACGATCACCGGCATGATCCGGCGTTCATACATGACCGGATTCAGAAAGTGGCGCCCTTCGCCCAATACCTCTTCGCGAATGCCGCGCTGGCCCGCCTGCGCCAGGATTTGTCCCGGCGGCAGCGCCTCGCCGGCCTTGGCCGTGATGACGGCCATCTCGTCCGGCCCCACATAAAACCGGCAGAATCCCCACTGCCACAGCAGCCAGGCGCCGCCCACCACCAACACCACCGCCACGATCAGGCTCGTCAGGCTTTTCATTGCGCACCGCCTTTCGTCGCCGCCGGCGCAAACGCACCCAGCACCCCGCCCAGGCCTTCCGCCTGGTCGCCGCTCAGAATCGAGCGGATCTTCGGCCCCACGCGCTCATAGAA
>CAYNSH010000076.1:0-14410 GCA_964399775.1 uncultured Verrucomicrobiota bacterium | reverse complement strand
CCAGGAGCAACGCCAGCGAAGCCCCCACTCGCAGGATGGAGTGGCCGGCCTCCGGGTAGGGGTAGAGCACGGACAACCCCGCCGGCCAAAACAACAGGCGGATATATTCCGCGTAGGCCACGACGGCATTGGCCAGGCGGACGGCGGGAGAAAGCAAATCCAGCGAGCCAACGGCCCCGCCGCGTTTCTGGACCACAAAGGTCACCACGCTTGAAACGGCGGCCAGCAGAAACAGGACCCATTTTTCGCGGAACAGGTCCCAGGCGTTGCCTGTCTTCCATCGTCCGAATGGCCAGGCGTCCAGCAACAGCAGAACGAACGGCAGGGTGATCCACATCGGCTTGGACATCAGGCTCAGCGCGAAAAACAGCGCAACCCACCCCATCTTCCCGCGTGGGCAGGGCGAGGCATACGCGCCCACGGCCAGCAGACCGAACAGCATGGCCAGCACATCCTTTCGCTCCGATACCCAGACGACGCTTTCCGCCCGCAGGGGATGCACGCACCACAGGGCCGCCACCCACCAGGCCAGGCCGAAGCGACCGGTCAGTTTGCGCAACACGCCGAACAGCAGCACCGCATTCAGGGCATGAATCCAGACATTCACGGCATGGTGGGCCCGGGGATCCATTCCAAACAGTTCGATGTCCGTCATGTGCGACAGCCACGTCAACGGGTGCCAGTTGGCGGCATGGCCCGTCGTGAACGCCCAGCGAACGGCGCTCCATGACCAGCCGCCGGCAATGGCCGCATTCTCGAACACGTACTGGTCGTCGTCGAAATAGACAAACCCGCACTGAAGCGCCCCGCCGAAAGCCGCCCAGCAAAGGGCTACCAGCAACACAACCGCCCCGGCAGTCTTCAACGGATCCTTGTTCATCGCCCAAAGCACGGCAGTACACTACCCCATGCCGCGTCCTCGGGACAAGCCCGGGAGAAGCGCCCCCCCCTGTAGCTGCGCTCGTCGAGCGCGGCCGTCTGTTCGCCTTCATTCCGACGCGCCCAGCGGGCGCATCTACAGCCGAACCATACGAACGAGGACTATTTCGCTACGGATGGAACCGGGATTGTACGGATTTGATCCATAGATCCATGGTTCGGATCCGTGTAATCCGTCCCGACTCTCCAGAGGTCGGGATCCGTAGCTGGCTGTTCGCCATCATTCCGACGCGCCCAGCGGGCGCATCTACAATTCGATCCGCATGCCCCCCCTGTAGCTGCGCTCGTTGAGCGCGGCGGCTGTTGGATCCCGCCTCCCCCGATCCGATGCGCCCAGCGGGCGCATCTACCGCCGAACCCGACAGCCGCAAATCTCCTGTACTCATTCCCGCCGCATGCGCTAGGCTGGCCCCCATGCGACGTCACGTTCCGACTCGACAAGGCCTGGCCATCGCCGGCGGCATTCTGCTGCTGGCGTTATGGTACGGTGGCACCTTGTGGGGCACCGACCGGGGAATCCGCAATATAGAAGCCCAAGCAACCACGACCGCGCCTCCCGCTCCCCATGTCGGCGAACCGTGGCGGGCCATGCGTTTTTTTGGCGATCCAGACGCCTATTATTGGCTGTCCTATGCCCGGGATCTGCGCACGTCTGGCCATCTGCGGGTTCGCTACACCTTTGCGGACAATGCCCCCTACGGGCGCGAAGTCCATTGGGCGCAGTTGCCCATCTGGAGTTTGGCTATCCTTTCCTTTGTCTTCGAGCGTGCGGCCAGCCTGCCCCCGACCATCGCTCTCGAAATGGCCGGTCGCCTAATGATGCCGCTGCTGGGATTTGTTTTCTTTTCTTTGCTGCTGATTCTCCTGGCCCGGCGCTGGGGACCGGCCATCGCTCTGCTGACGGTGCTGCCCCTGGCCCCCACCTGCCACTATGAATTCCACCCGCTGCGGCCGGACCACCACGGCTTTCAGATCGCCTTTGCCGTCGGCTGCCTGGTGTTCCTGCTTCGGAGCGGCCTGGGCTGGGTCCTTCCGTCATCGGCCAGCATCGGCTCCTCCCGTGACCCGTTGCGGCCTATGGCGGAGGCTCGCCGCAACTTCATCCTCTCGGGTCTCTTCGCCGGCATGGCGCTGTGGTTGGGAGCGACGGTCTTTGCCTTTGTTCTCGGTGCCATCGCCGCGGGCGTTGCGCTCTCTCTGCTCTGGTCCTCGCCGTCCGCTGCTCCTGACGAGGCCACCTTGCGACCCGATTTGTTCCGCTGGTGGGGTGTCGCCGGAGCCGCCTCGTCTTTGTTGTTCTACCTCTTGGAGTATGCCCCCAACCACTTCTCCATGCGCCTGGAGGTCAACCACCCGTTGTATGCACTCTGGTATCTCGGCACGGCCGAATGCCTTCGAGCCCTGGCCCGCTGGAAACTCAACCGGAACACGTTTGATCTCCGGGATGGACTGTCTGCCGCCGCAGGATTCATGGCGGCCGGCAGCCTGCCCCTCATCGTTCTGGCGGGGCCACCGGCGTGGTATCTGCCCCGGTCGTTGCTGATGCTACGGCTTCATGCCCGCTACATCACCGAATTCATGTCCCCACTGAATTCGCTCGCATTCTCTGTCTATGCCCGGGACCCGCTTTTGCTTGTGGGACTGATCGCACTTGCCGTCGCGCTCTTTTTGTTGCGGAAGAACCGCGCGCCCTTCCCCTTCCGGCCCGCGCTGCAAACCCTGGCTGTTGCCACTGGCCTGATGTTTCTTCTATTCGGCTGGCAGGGCCGCTGGCAGCAATTTCTACCGCCCATTATTTTCTTGCTGGCAGGATATGGCCTGGCCGCCATGCGCCACAGCCGTCCATCCGGGTCGGCGAACTCGTTCGTCCGGCCGCTGCCCCTGCTTTTGGCTCTCACCCTGCTGATCCAGACCGGACTGGCCACACGGATTCACCTTCACCTCATCTACAAGGCCTTGCGCGTGGAACAGCTGGATGCCCTGTGGAACCGGTACATGCTCCAGCGCAACATGCTGCTTCACCTGAAAGCCGAAGCGGGGGGCAACTCCTTGCGGCTCATCCCCCCGGTGGAAATGGCCCCGGCCGTCTACTACTTCGGAGTCGGGGATTCTATCGGCTCTCTGTACTGGGAAAATCTGGACGGCCTGGCCGCCGCCTCGGAATTCATGGCCGACCCCCTGCCCGGTTCCCAGGCGCACACCATCGCCCAGAAGCGCAGCATCACGCATATCCTGTCCCTGCGCATTCCCGACGAGGCGTACATGTACCACTATCTGCTGACCGGGACGGACAATCCCGCTGAACGCTCCTCCACACTGGGCTATGTCCTGTCCAAGGGCGGCCCTGGAGTTCCCGCCTGGGCCACCCCCGATTATCCTTTGCAATTGGCCGCTACCAAACTTCTTCACGTGTATGTTCCCGCTGCCGGACGCTGGATCCCCCTCAAGGCCGATGGAAGACTCTACCGCCTCCAGCCCTGAACGGAACGATCTGAAATCCGACGCGCCCAGCGGGCGCATCTACAGGAGATCATGCAGATCATGGCCCCGGAAAACCGATAAAAACCCCGTGCATCCACCTGCCATTGCCGGTATGATATCCACCATGAGAGCCGTGTTTTGCAGCCTGTTGGTGTTCGCAACCGTGACCCTGCCCATCCGTGCCGATGTAGCCCGAATCGGTGCCCAGACCTATCCGACCCTGCATGCGGCGGTGGCGGCCTCCCAATCCAACGATACAATCGAACTGATCGGCGATGTGATCTTGACCAACATGCTCTCCATTTCCCGTCCGCTGGCTATCGTCAGCGATGGCTCTGTCCGCACCATCACCCGTACCAACGCTTTTGCAGACGACCTGATAGTTGTGGCTTCGCCGGGCTCTCTGGTCCTGGGCAATCCCGGTGGCAACGACGAGGCGCCCACGCTCATCCTGGATGGCGGGTTTTCCAACGGCGTCGCCGGCGGTTTCAGTTTCCTCTTTGCCACGGAAGCCAATGTTACCATCCATCCCGGCGTGATCCTACGCCACTTCCGGGGCTTCTATGCGGCGATCTACATGCTGGACGACCATGGAGTCGCGACCCTGACGCTGAACGGCGGCCTTTTCACCGGGAATATGTCCACCAATAGTTCCGGCGGCTCGATCGCCAGCCAAGGCGCGGACATCTATGCCCGCAATGCTATTTTCACCAGCAACGCCGCCCCCCGGGGCCGCGGGGGAGCGATCTATCTGGAGAACGCCACTCTTGCCGCCACCAATCTGATCGTGCAGGGCAATTCTGCCGACGACTACGGCGGCGGCCTGATGATCTATCCCGGCGTCATTCAACTGACGGATGGATTCATCAAACACAATTCCGCCATCAATGGTGGCGGCATTGCCAATGGGTATGGCGACGTGGCCATTGATGGAACGACTTTCACGAGCAACCAGGCGTATTACGGTGCTGCACTCTGGTCCCACACCGGCATGAACACGCTGCTTTCCGCCTCTCTCCGGGGCAACCAGACCACCGGCTTTGGAGGTGCCCTCTATTCTGTGTCCAGCGGGCTGATCCTGTCCAACTGCCAGTTAACCGCGAACACTGCCGGCAGCTATGGCGGTGCCTTGTACGTCTCCCCCACGGTCAGTCCCCCCTCAAGCATTGAGATTGTGAATTCTTCCGTTGTATCCAATTTCGGCCTGATGGGTGGAGCCATTTACAGTTCCCATGCCTTCTTGGACATCGACGGAACCACCTTCGAGGACAACCGAGCCAGCGGCCCCGGCGGTGCACTTTGGCTTTATGGCCATACCGACATCCGCCACAGTGTCTTCATCGGCAACGTATCCTCGAACGAGGGCGGCGGCATCTTTCATCTGGGTGGTCCCCTGGCCCTGTCCGGTCAGACGTTCATCACAGGCAATGCCGCCACGCAAGGAAACGGAGTCTGGTGTCACAACGGGCCCTATGAAGGTGGCAGTAACGCGGTCCTGACCCTGTCGGGCGGCGTGTCCATCGCCACCAACAACGATCTCTATTTGGCGACCCGCACGAACACCGTACGGATTGGCGGCACATTGACGGCGCCGGGCACCGTGGCCACGGTCACTCCGCCCGCCTACAGCAATGGCCTGCCCTTGCTGCGCGACGCCGCCGGTCTTCCGTTCCCCGCCGTCTCGCGCTATTATGGCAAGTTCGCCATCTCCCCCCAGCCGGCCAGCCCCACCAACTGGTTCATGGGCACCAACGGCAACCTGACGGCCACCCCGCCGCCGCTCGCCCCGGTTCCGCCGCCGGAACTGCGTGACATCCATTCCCTGGCGGCAGACACCGGAGATCCGGACAGATTCCTCCTCGCCGTGGATCCACTCCTGCTGGAATATGCGTTCACCCTGCAGGCGGCCGACGCCGTCGTCGACGGCGGCTGGAACTTCCAGACGCTGACCGAAGGCTATACGGTTTCCGAAAACGGCGTCCTTGACATCGATTCGGACGTCCCCCTCCGTATCTACCGGCTTGCGTTTTGATGGCGGCGCCCCCTTCCAGTTCTCGTCGCGCCGCCTGGATTGCCGGTGCCGCCGGCCTGCTCCTGCTGGCCCTGTTGATCACCATGCTGACTGTCCATACGGACCGCTGCGCGCGCGACTTCGATGCGCGGGTCATCAACGCCCAGCCGGGCCTGACCGCGCCCCGGTTCTTCCTCGATAACGATTCGTACGCCTGGCTCGTGCACGCGCGCGACCTGATGGACTCCGGCGACTGGCGCATCCGCCACACCTACATGGACAACACGCCCTTTGGCCGCCCCATGCACTGGAGCCACCCGATCCTGTGGGGGCTGCGGGGCATGACCGCCCTGTTCGTGCAATGGAACGGCTGGTCGCGCGCCCGGTCGCTCGATCTGGCGGGAGTATGGATCATGCCGTTGTTCCAATTCCTGATCCTTTCCCCGGTGTTCGTCCTGCTGCTGCGCAAAACGGGCTGGGCAACGGCCGCACTGCTTGTCTTGCCATGCCTGGTCATGGAGCCGCTGTTTTCCGTCTTCTATCCCATCAAACCGGACCATCACGGGCTGCAGGTCTTTTCATCTTTCCTTTCCTTCCTTTGCCTCTATCTGGGCGGCATGGGCTGGGTCCAGACTAAACCACCCCCGTTGACGGCCCCGCCTCTGCGCGCCTTCATGCCGCTGCGCCCCCCCGCCCTCTTCGAGGCCCGCCGCTGGTTCGCCGCAGCCGGGCTCATGGGGGCCGTATCCCTCTGGCTCGGTGCCACGGTTTGGATGTTTGCGTTTGCCATCACACTTGCCGCCGCACTGTCCGTCATCCCCGCCTGGTGCGTCCCGCCGGCCGGAGCCGACCGCTACCAGCCTTCTCTATGGGGCATATGGGGGCTGGCGGGCACCGCTGCGTCGATGGCCTTCTACCTGCTGGAATATGCCCCCAACCACTTGTCCATGCGCCTGGAGGTCAATCATCCCGTCTATGCGCTGACCTGGCTGGGCGCGGCCGGGGGCATGGTGTTCGCCGCGCGGTCCGATTCCTGGAAATTCTGGAACAACCGCACCGCCCGCGAATGGGGGCTGCTCGCCGTATCCATGATCGCCGCCTTGGCCGTGCCGGTCATGATCCTGGCCGGGCCCGCCGAATGGCATGTGCTGCGCGACCCCATCAGCTTCCAGTGGAACGACCGCTTCGTGGCGGAATTCGAGCCCGGACTTTCGTTCGCCATCCGCAAGGCGCGCGATTTCCTCTGGCCCGCCTTCGGTGTCCTGCCCGTGGCCGCCGCCATTCTCCTGCTGCATCGCGCCCCCCGCGACGAACGCCTCCCCGCAGACCGGTCGCTCGTTGTGTTCACCTTGCTGTTCGGGCTCCTGTTCCTGCGCCAGCTCCGCTGGCTGCCCTTCTTCGTGCTGCCCCTGTGCGCCCTGACCGTATTGCTCCTGAACCAGCGCCTGGCCGCCGCCGGCCGGCGCTCCGCCCTCGCCGCGGCCCTTGCCGCCGCTCTCGCGCTCAACATCGTCCTGGCGTTCCGCTCCCGCTGGCAGATCGAGGGGATGGCCGCCCAAGCCATTCTTCCGCCCGAAGCCTGGGGCCGCGCTCTGGCCGTCAAGCACACCGCCCTGCGCACCGGTCTGGCCGCCGGGACCAACACCTGGCGCATGATCGGCACCACCGACGACGCCCCCTGCCTCTACTACTTCGCCGGCATCCCTTCCACCGCTTCGTTCTATTGGGAAAACCGCGACGGCTGGCAGGCGGAAATCGATTTTTACTGCGATGCCCCGGGCGGAGAAACCGCGCGATCCATCGCCCGGGAAAGAGGCCTGACCCACGCCCTTGCCCTCCCCGCGCCCGACCGGGAATGCCTCTTCGCCATGCGCACGGCTCAACGCCCCTCCGGCGATGAATGGTCCCCGGACCTGCCAAGCCTGGCCGATCGCATCGCCGGAGAATACGCCCGATCAGAGCCTCCGGACTGGATGAACCTGGACACGCCACTGTCCTCCGCGCTTTCCGAACGGATCTTGATCACCTCCCCGGCGGGCTATGTTCACCTGCAGAAGCCCATCTCCTTCTATGCTCTCTCTCCGGGTCTGCAGGCGGAATCCCCCGGCGATTAATCACATGGATGGAACCGCAACCAGCCGCTTCCAATTCCGCTCCGCCGCCGGTTTGGCCCTCCTGCTCGGGCTGCTGTCTTTCGCCCTGTTTGCCCCGGCCCTGCGGCATGACTTCATCGGCATCGACGACGTACAATATACGATCGAAACGCCCCAAGTCGTCTCTGGCCTGTCCCTCGCCAACGTCCGATGGGCCTTCACCACGGTGCATGAATCCTGGTATTCCCCGCTGCTGTGGATCTCCTTCATGGCCGACTCCTCGCTCTTCGGCACGGCCCCATTCGGATACATTTTCACCAACACCCTGCTCCATGCCGCCAATGCGCTGCTCCTTTTCTGGATCCTGCTCAGGCTGTTCCACTCGCCCTCTGCCGCGTTTGTTGCCGCAGCCTTGTGGGCGCTGCACCCCCTGCGCCTCGAATCTGTCGCCTGGATCGCCGAACGCAAGGACGTGCTCAGCGGCCTTTTCTTCCTGCTGGCCCTTCTGGCGTATCTGCGCCATGCCGATCGGCCTTCCCGGGGCCGCATGGGCGTTGTCGCGCTGGCCATGGCCGCCGGCCTGCTCTCCAAAACCATCCTGATCGTGCTGCCGCCGCTGCTGCTGATTCTGGATGCCTGGCCGTTGCGCCGCGCCCCGTTTCCCGATTCCCGGAAAACCCTCGCCGCATGGCGACCTCTGCTGGTCGAGAAAGTCTTTCTCTTTCTGCTGATGGCGGCCGGGATAGTCCTCACCCTCTGGACTCACCATGGGGCACACAACAACGCCCCACCGCTGTCCGTCCTCCACCGCCTGATGTTGGTCGCCCCAACAACGTTCGCTCATCTGCGCCAGATCTTCTGGCCCATGCGCCTGTCGATGTTCTATCCGGTGGATTACCCATCCGCCCCCATGGCTATTCTTGCGCTAAGCGCACTGCTGGCTCTTTTGGCGGCCGCCTGGCGGCTTCGCCGGCGACTCCCCGGCCTGCTGGCGGGCATTCTCTGGTTTGGCATCGCGCTGGCACCGGTGGTCCGGGGCATCCGCTTCGACGAGCAATCCTCCCATCCCGACCGCTACAGCTATCTGCCCGCGATCGGGCTCTCGCTGGCGTTTGCCAGCCTCTATCTCGCCGCCTCGCGCTTCCGCCGCGGCAGAATGACGGCCGCACTTCTGTCGGGCCTGCTCGTGGTGGCATGCGCATTCCGAACGGCCACCTATCTCCCGCTTTGGCGGGGTCCGGAAACGATGGGCCCCGTCCTGCTTCGCCAGGTTCCCGACAATCCGCTCGTCAACAACCTGATGGGCAAATGGCTGGCTGCGCAAGGACGCCCCGAAGACGCCATCCCGTACTTTCAGAACGCTAAGCGATGGAACGTCCAGGCTACCTGCAACCTGGTCACCGCCCTGTTGCGCGCCGGACGCCCCGACGAGGCCCTGACGCCGGCCCTGGACGCGTGCGCCCACCCGGAAGCGCCGCCCGACGCTTTTCTAGCCTTGGGCATCGCCTATCTGCAACTCGACCGCGCCGCCGAGGCCGTCGCCCCTCTTCAGCGCGCCACCAACCTCCTGCCCGGACATCCCCTGCCCTGGCAGATGCTCTACCGCGCCCACGTCGAGGCCGGCCAACTCGCCGCCGCGGACGACGCGCTCCGGGCCCTGCGAAACCTGGATGCGTTCGACGTGCAGGATTTCGACGGACTCACGCGCCTGTATGTCCGCACCTGGCGCGCGGGTGATGCCCGCCTGGCTTGGCCGTTTTTCGCAAACAACCTCCCGCGGCGGCCCGACGACATCCTGCTGCACAACAGCGCCGCGTGGCTGCTGGCTACAACGGAGAATCCGCCCGCTCCACCCGCCGAAGCCGTCCGCCTGGCCCGGCTCGCCTTGGCCGCCGCCGGGGAAGACCACCCCAGCCTCCTGGACACCCTCGCCGCCGCCCACGCCGCCAACGGCGATTTCAAAGCCGCCAGCCAAGCCGCCGCAAAAGCGCTTGCCGCACAAGATTCAACCGCTCCCTTGCACACGGACATCCGCAAACGGCTCGCCTTCTATCATCAGCATAAGCCTTACCGTGAATCCACAGGAGCAATGATCCCGGCACGGAACGCCCCGCCATGATTCCCCGCATCCATCTCCCCCGCCTTGCTCTTCTGGTTTTTTTTCTGCTTTTTCTCGGCGCGCGTTTGTATCTAATCCAACAACATGGAAGTTGGATCCCCTACTGGGATCAGTGGGAAGCCGAAGCCGCCGAATTATACCATCCGCTGGAGAACAACCACCTGCGCGTTGCCGATCTGGTCAGCGCCCATAATGAACACCGCATCCTGTGGACCCGGCTGATCAATCTTCTGGCCTACCGGCTCAACGGCGGCATCTGGGATCCGCAGCTGCAGATGGTTGTGGGCGGAGTGATCCATGCCTTGGCGCTGATACTCCTGCTCGCGAGCCTTCGCCGGGAACTGCCTGAACACCTCTTCGGCCCGCTTTTCTTGTTCTCCCTTTTCCTGCTAATGCCTTTCGGGGCGGAAAACGCCCTGTGGGGGTTCCAATCTCAATTCTATTTTCTCCTGTTTTTCGGACTGGCCGGCATCCGCGGGACGACCGCCTCCGCCCCTCTGGCCGCCGGCTGGTGGCTGGGCTTTCTAGCCTTGGTCGCGGCCTTCTTTTCGGTGGCGTCGGGGTTCCTAGCGGGTGCCGCCGTGGCGGCCTGCCACGCCTTGCAGATGTTGGCGCAACGGCATTGGAGTTGGCGACACGCTGCCGCTATTGGCCTGCTGCTGGCCTATATTCTCGCGGCGTTCACCTTCACCCCGGTGGTGGCAGGCCACGCCTATCTCAAGGCTTCCGGTTTCCGCGATTTCATCCTCACATTTGCCCAGGCCCTGGCATTCCCGTTTTATGAGACACCAGCCATGGCCTTGCCGATGCAAGCGCCTGTCCTGGGCCTTCTGGCCTGGATGCTCTTGTTTCGCCGGCCTCCTCAACGCTCTCCAATTCCATGGTTCCTGGTCGGTGCCGCTTTGTGGATCTGGTTGAATGCGGCGGCCACGGCCTATGGACGCGGCGCCGGTGCCCCTCCCCCGGTATCCCGCTACATGGATACCCTGTTTGTCGGCCTGGTGCTGAACTTCGCCGCTCTGCTCCATCTGGCATTCCTGGCTCGCTCCCGCTGGATGAACCGCACGGCCGGGGTCTGGTCCGCCATTGCCTTGCTGGGCCTGTCAGGAGTTTACGGGACCCATACCCGCCAGATCATCCGGCGCGCCGCGCAGATGCGCCGGATCGAAGCCCTCCAGACCCTCCGGTTCCTTTCGGATTTCGACCGCCGCCACATCGTCGACCTGCCCGTCAATGCCATCCCCCATCCGTCGGGCGAACGCCTGGCCTACCTGTTGGAGAACGAAACGGTGCGCGGCTTCCTGCCCACGCCCCTGCGACAAGCGTTGCCGGTCCGGCAAACCAACACCTGGTTTTTTCTGGAGCGCGGTGTACCACCCGACATGCCGCCGAGGCCGTTCGAACGCGTTTGGGGCAGCTTCGGCCCCGGAGGGCCGGCGGGAACCGGCGACCTCGCGCTGGATTTCGATCCACCCCGCAAAGGCGGCTTTCTGGAAATCGCCGTGGCCGGATATCCCCACGAGGAGTCTATGGTTCTGCGCATCGAATCGCTCGATGGCCGTCGGCTGGCCGACCTGGTCCCCCGCCGTGACCCCGGCAACCAGTGGGAGTTGGTTCATATCCCCTCTCCCCGTGAACCGTTCCGGCTCGTAGCGAAGGATTCCAACACAACTCACTGGCTCGCCTTCTCCGAACCAAAGGAAATCGGCCCCGGCACCCTCTTGGCCCGCGCTGTCCTTCAACACTGGTATGTACTCTTTGGTGCGGGCCTCTTATTCTGCTTGGGGTCAGCCTGGGACAAGGGGGCAGCCCGTGAAGTGTAGCATAATGACCGGTGGACAGATGGGTTCCGGCATTGCCGGGTCGGTTTGGGTCGGTTTTCGCGAACAGGCCTTAGCTCTTCTCGCCGGACAGGACAGCTGAAGCGGGAGCCTGGGCCAGCAGAGGGCTGGCATGCAGGCCCATCTTCGCCAGGCGGCAGGTCAGGCCCACGCGGAGACAGCCGAAGCCGTAGCGAACGCTGCGACGGAAGTTGATGGAGGAGGCCTCCGGAAAATACAGCGTGGGGCAGCTGACTTCGGCGATGAACACGCCGGACCAGAGGATCTGGGCCAGCATCTCGTTGTCGAAGACGAAGTCGTCGGAGTTGTTCTCCAGCGGCAGGCGTTCCAGCAGGCCGCGGGAAAAGGCGCGGTAGCCGGTGTGGTACTCGGACAATTTGGCGCCCAGCAGGAGGTTTTCCGCAAACGTCAGCGCGCGGTTGGCCACGTACTTCCATTTGGGCATGCCGCCCTTCAGCGAGCCGCCGCCGAGGATGCGCGAGCCCAGCACGCACTCGTAGAGCCCTCCGGCGATCAGGCTGGCCATGGCGGGGATCAGTTTCGGGGTGTACTGGTAGTCGGGATGCACCATGATCACCACGTCGGCCCCCTCCTCCAGCGCCAGCCGGTAGCAGGTCTTCTGGTTGCCTCCGTAGCCGAGATTCTTCCCGTGCACGTGCACCCGCACGTTCGGCAGTTCCCGGGCCATCGCCGCCGTCTCGTCGCGGCTGGCGTCGTCCACCACGATCACGCGGTCCACCACGCCCTGCGCCATGACCTCGTCGTAGGTCTTCCGAAGCGTCTTCGCCGCATTGTAGGCCGGCATCACCACCACGATTTTCTTTCCATTCAGCATCGGGACCTTCTTTCGTTTCAGGGCGCGATTGACCGGCCCCATGCTCTGGAGCTTGGTGCGGATTTCCGCTACCAGGGTCTCCAGGGCCTCGCGGTCTTCGGGGGCCGCTCCGTCCTCCCACTCGGGGGGCTTGGCCTTGAGAACATCGGCCGGCTGCAGGCTGTAGTCGGCGCTCATGCGCTCGACCAGATTCTGGCGGTGCAGGCGCTGGCGGGCCAGCTGAATGTCCACCGCATTGCGCTTTTCGCGCACGGCATCCAGCTCGGCGCGGCGGGCATGCAGATCGGCATCGCTCTTGGCCAGCTCCGCATTGCGGCTTTCGCGCTGGGCGCGGGCCTCCTGCAGTTCCGTCTGCCGGGCGGCCAGCCCGGCCTCCAGCGGGGCAATCTGGCCTTCGGCCTCGGCCGAGGCCGTGGTCAGCGCGGCGATGCGCTCCTGGTAGGAATCGATGCCGGCGGCGCGCTCGCGAATCAGGGTTTCCAGTTCGCGCAGCCGGGCCTCGAGCGGCTCCCCGCGCGACCGCAAATTCTCCACCTGCTGCTTGTAGCCGGACAGCGCCACGCGGCACTCCGTGGCCGCTTCGAGCAGGGAATTCCGCTCGTCCTCGAGCCGGCGCAGCTGTTCGGTATCGGCGGCATTCTGCGAGCGCACTTCGGCCTGGCGCGTGCGGATGGATTCCATTTCGCCGGACATGTCCGCGCGCCGCTGGGTGCCCGCACCGGTCTTCTGAACCAGAGCCTCCAGCTCCCAGCCGATGGTTTCGGCGCGCTCGCGCGCCTGCTTGGCCTCCCGCTCCACCATGCGGATTTCGCCCTCGGCCAGGGCCATCTCCCGGCGGTGGGCTTCCAGCGCCGCCTGGGCCGCCGCCAGGCTTTCGCGGGCCGCGATTTCGTCCTGCTGCAGAGAATCAGCCCGCGCCCGACGGTCGGCCGCTTCCCGGCGCAGCCGCGCCAGGTCTTCCGTCCATTCGGCCAGCTGATGCTCGCGCGCCAGCGGATTGGCATCGCTTTCGCCCGGAGCCCAGAATTCGACGCTGCCGTCGGCACGGGCGACGATGCCATCCTGCGTCACCAGCGTCAGGCCGTCTGGGATGACGGCCGGCACGTCGGCGGCCGCGGGCACGACCCGCACCCCGCCCAGGAGGCGCCGCAGCAGCCCGGCCAGTTCCTCCGGAGCCTTCACATGGTCCAGCAGCGGGACTCCGGGCCCCTCCGCGATCGGGACCGAACCGCCGGCCACCGGCAGCAGGCGGACCGCACCGCCCCGGGAGGCCTGCAGCTGCCGGGCGATTTCCAGCGCCCCCGCGGCATCCGTCACCAGCACCGCATCCAGCCATGAGCGCAGCACGGCTTCCAGCGCAAGCCGGTGGGATTTGCCGGCCCGTACCTTTTCGGCCAGCGCCCCCAGGATGCGTTTGGGATCCACGCCGGGAACCGGCTCGTTTTCCAGCAGTTTTTTCGCCCCGGTGGAAAACCCCCGGCTTTCGGCCCGGCTCTTCGCCAGCAAATTCACCTGCGCCTCGCGCGCCGCCGCCTCCGAATCCAGGCCGGAGATTTCCTTCTGGAGCGCGGCAAGCTGGTCCGTCCTCCCGGCCTGCGACTGCATCAGGTCCTCGACCTGGCGCCGGGCCTCGTCGGCGCCGGCCTGCTTCTGCTCCTGCTGGCCCGCCATGAGGCCCAGGCGCTCCTCGTAGGACTCCACCGCCCGCTCGGCCTCGGCCTTCTCGGCCGCAAACCGCTCGCGCCGGATCAGGTCCGTGCGTTCGCGGGCCTCGATTTCATTCCATTCGTTCTGCAGGCGGGTCAGGCGGGTTTCGAGATCCAGCGCCTCGGTGCGCAGCGCCTGCAGGCGCCCGCGGACTTCCCCCGTCTGGCGGTCGTGGACCGCCAGCGCGGCCTGGCGCTGCTCCAGCTCGGCCCGCGCGGTTTCGTGCGAATCCGTCGCGGCAATCAAATCCTTCTTCAGCGCGTCGAGTTCGGCCTGATGGCGGGCCAGGCTGGCGCGGGCGCTCTCCGTCTCGCGGGAATCGCGCTGCGATTGATAAGAAATTGCTTTTTAGGCGGTTGCCGGTGAGAGGCCGCTGTTGAGGTC
>CAYNSH010000075.1:0-14658 GCA_964399775.1 uncultured Verrucomicrobiota bacterium | reverse complement strand
CTGCAACCTGCTTCAATATCGAATATCGAATATCGAATGTCGAATGATGAAGGGGCGGGGAGAAGGAAAGGCTGAAAGGGGACAACCTGCAAACTTCAACTTGTAACCTGCAACCTTCAGCCTGCAACCGATTTCAAGATCCAATGATCAAGTTTCAGTGGCGATTTACGCCCGGGCGATTTCGATGCGGCAGGGATGGCCGTTGATGTCAATATCTCCCGAACCGGGAATGGCATCAAGGGCAACGGCCAGGGTTTCGGCGGCGATGGTGTCGCGATGGGTCTCGATGGCGGACAGCAGTTCATCGTTGGCCGCAATCCTCAGGGTGATGCGGTCGGCGACGTCGAGGTCCGCGGTCTTGCGCAGATTCTGAATGCGGTTGATGAGTTCGCGGGCGTGGCCCTCCTGAACGAGGGCGGGAGTTAGTTCCGTTTCGAGAGCGACGACGAGGGCACCGCTGGATGCGACGGCGAGACCGGCCTTCGGCGTGCGCTGAATCAGAACGTCGGCCGGGGTCAGGGAAAGCGCTTGGCCATCGAGTTCGATGTCGACGGTGTGGCTGTCCAGGAGCCGGGCGAGTTCATTCGGGCCGAAGGCGGCAATGGTGGCGACGGCTTTTTTCATGAGTCTGCCAAGTTGGGGGCCGAGGGTCTTGTAGTTGGCCTTGGCGGAGAGGTCGGCCAGGGCGGTTTCATCGCGCCCGAAGCGGACTTCCTTGACGTTCAGCTCATCGGCGACAATGTCGGCGAGCGGCCGGACGAGGTCGAGGATGGCCTCATCACGGCAGACGACATGCAGGGCGCCGAGAGGCTGGCGGACCTTGAGGTTGAAGTCGGAGCGGAGCTGGCGGGCGAGGCCGACGACCTCCTGGACGCGGGCCATTTGCTCTTCGAGGGCTTCATCGCGTGGCAGGGCGCCGGGGAGGGGATAGTCGCAGAGGTGAACGGATTCCGGCATGGCCGGTGTGCGCAGATTGCGGAAGATTTCCTCGGAGATGAAGGGCACGAAAGGGGCGGCAACCTGGCAGAGGCGCAGCAGGACGGCATGAAGCGTCTGGTAGGCGCAGGCTTTGTCGGTATCGTCTTCGCTCTTCCAGAACCGGCGCCGGGAGCGGCGGATATACCAGTTGGTCAGGTTGTCGATGAATTCCACGAGCGGGCGCACGGCCTGCTGCAGGTCGTAGGCGTCCAGGGCCCCGACGACCTCGCCGGTCAGTCGGTCGAGGGTGGAGAGGATCCAGCGGTCCATGAGGGAGGGGGAAGGGGGGAGGGGGGCAGTGGTCCATGGTCGGTGGTCGGTGGTCGGTACCGATCCATTCTGGCTACTGACCTCTGACCTCTGACCACGGTCGCCGCCCTGCGGCGACCAGCCGTCGACGTTCGCGTAGGTGACGAGGAAAGAGTAGGCGTTCCACCAGGGGATGAGGAGGTGGCGCAGGGAATGGACCACGCCCTGCTCGGAGAAGCAGAGGTCTTCGGCGCGGACGATGGGGGAGTTGATCATGTAGAGCCGCAGGGCGTCGGCGCCGTAGGTGTCGAGGATATAGACGGGATCGGGGTAGTTTTTGAGGCGCTTGGACATTTTGCGGCCGTCCTCGGCGAGGACCATGCCGTTAATGATGACGTTCTTGTAGGGGGAGCGATCGAACAGGGCGGTGCCGAGAAGCATCAGGGTATAGAACCAGCCGCGGGTCTGGTCGAGGCCCTCGGCGATGAAATCGGCGGGAAAGAACGTATCGAGTTCGTCCTTCCGTTCAAAAGGGTAGTGCTGCTGGGCGTAGGGCATGGATCCGGACTCGAACCAGCAGTCGAGCACCTCGGGTGTGCGGCGATAGGTTTTGCCGTTGAGTGTGAACGTGATCTTGTCGACGTGGTGCTTGTGAAGATCGGTGACCTTCTGGCCGGAGAGCTGTTCCAGTTCGGCGATGGAGCCCACGCAGACCATGTCCTGGCCGTCGTCGGAGATCCAGACGGGGATGCAGGAGCCCCAGAAGCGGTTGCGGGAGATGTTCCAGTCGCGAGCGTCGCGGAGCCAGTTGCCAAAGCGCTTCTCGCCCAGGACGGCGGGGACCCAGTGAACGGCCTGGTTGTTGGCGACGAGGCGGTCGTGCAGGTCCTCGACGCGCACATACCAGGCCTCGATGGCGCGGTAGATCAGGGGCGTGTCCGTGCGCGGGCAGAAGGGGTAGGAGTGCATGAGCGTGGACTGGTGAACGAGTTTGCCGGCGGTCTTGAGCGAGTGGATGATCGGCTTGTCGGCGTCCTTGCAGAACACGCCGTGGTATTCGGGCACGGTCTCGGTAAAGGCGCACATGTCGTCGAGATAATCGCGCAGGGGAATCCCGGCGGCCTGGCAGATGCGGAAATCGTCTTCGCCGAAAGCGGGGGCGACATGGACGAATCCGGTGCCGTCTTCCGTGCTGACAAACGCATCATTGAGGATGCGAAACGCGCCGGCGGAATCGTCCTTGAATGTGTCGAAAATCGGCTCGTAGGTCAGGTTGAGCAGGTCGGCCCCCTTGAAAACGGCCAGTTTCTCGTACTGTTCGGGATTCTGATAATAGGCGGGGAGGCGGGTTTCCGCCAGCACGTAGATGCTCTTGTCGGAAGCATCGCGAACGGCGACATAGGGAATGTCGGCCCCGGCGCAGATGGCGAGGTTGCCGTACAGCGTCCAAGGCGTCGTGGTCCAGATCAGGGCGAAGACGGGGCTGCCACCGACATCCAATCCTGGCGGAAGAGTCGTCAGTCGGACCCGGACCGTGATGGAGGGGTCCTGGACGTCCTGGTAATTGCTGCCGGCCTCGAAGTTTGAGAGCGGGGTGCTGAGCTTCCAGGAATAGGGCATGATGCGGTGGGATCTGTAGACCCGGCCCTGGTCCCAGAGCTGCTTGAAGACCCACCAGATGGTTTCCATGAACGACGGGTCCATGGTCTTGTAGTCGTTGTCGAAGTCGACCCAGCGACCCATGCGGGTGACGGTCTTGCGCCATTCCTCGACATACGTCAGGACCATGGATCGGCAGGTTTCATTGAAGACATCAACGCCCTTGGCCAGGATGTCGGGAGTTCCGGCCAGCCCGAGCTTTTCCTGGGCGAGGGCCTCGATGGGCAGGCCATGGCAGTCCCAGCCGAAGCGGCGTTTGACATAATGTCCGCGCATGGTCTGGTAGCGGGGGAGGATGTCCTTGATGGTCCCGGCCAGGAGATGGCCGTAGTGCGGAGCGCCGGTGGCAAAGGGGGGGCCATCATAGAAGATATACTCCGTGGCACCCTGGCGGCGGTCGAGGGATTTCTGGAATGTTTGGTCTTGGGCCCAGAAACGGAGGATGTCTTCCTCCATCTTCGGGAACGAGACCTTGCTGGAAACGGGCTTGAACATGGGTAATCCTTTGCCGGCCTTTGCGGCCCAAAACCGGCGCACATTGAAGGCAGCCGCCCCGGTTTTGTCAAGGAATGAGGCAGCTGAAAGGATCAGCCGGGGAAGGCAGGCCGGAGGTCCGAAGTCCGAGGTCAGTAGTCTGTGGTCAGAGGTCAGTAGTCCGTGGTCAGAGGTCAGTAGTCTGTGGTCGTCCCATGTCAGGCCGACCCCCATGACCTTGCGTCATGGGTGAAGGAGGTCGTGTGCCAGCAACTGGCGCCGAACCGACCTGATTCACCCACGGGATAAACCCGTGGGGGCCTGCAGAGCAACCTTCATCCGAACCACGGGGTGAACCCGAGGGGGGCCTCAACCATCAGCCTCGACTTGGGAATGGAAACTGTCGACCCACCACCAACCCTGCTTGGAGTCTCGACCTTCAACCTGCAACCTGTTTGAAGCGCTTACGTGCGCCGTTGATCCAGAACTTGGCGTAGCACCCGGGCGTCTTCCTGGTGGCGCGGGTGGTCGATGGCTTGCTTCACCTGCCATAGGGATTCGAGATCTATCCAACACGCCTGGCTTTTCCCGTAGGGGGATTCAATCCGTTTTGCCCATGCCGAGGCGAATTGCAGCGGGGGGACACTGACCAGGATATCGATCCGGTTGGGCTCAACGCCAATCTGTACAATCTGAGAGGGATCATTCTCCGTCAAGAGGGTTGGACTGCCGAATGCCGCCAGGGACTGGTTGGCGCGGGCGATGTTCTCAGGTGTATTTTCGACCCAAAGGTCCATGTCTTTTGTATATCGAGGCTTGGCGTGAAAAATGAAAGCCAGGCCGCCGATGATCAGGTAACGGACGCGATGTTCCTGAAAAAGCGCGAGCAAATCTTCAAAATCAGCAATGCTGTTCATAGACCCGCCGAGATTGATTCACGGTTTCCACATCCTGTCGGATTGCGACCAGAGCGGACAGGCGTTCTTGGGGAGTCTTGGACTGCCAGAACATCAGGTCCCATTGTTCGGCGTCCTCGTGGCTGTTCGCACGATGGGCGACCAACCGAGAACGGCGCTCCTGCGATCGTTGGGCGCGGGCGATATCATCATGATGCGTCAAGTGATGCACGGTTCCACCATCCAGAACCATGATAGGCCAAACCGCAGGAAATGGGAAGGCGGGATTTGATGGGAAGGGGGAAGTCCGAGGTCGGACGTCCGAGGTCAAGGCCAGAGGTCAGAGGTCAGAGGCCAGAGGTCAGAGGTCAGAGGCCAGAGGTCAGAGGCCAGAGGTCAGAGGTCAGAGGCCAGAGGTCAGAGGCCAGAGGTCAGAGGTCAGAGGCCAGAGGTCAGTAGTCAGAGGCCAGTAGTCAGAGGTCAGTAGTCAGTGGTCGGCCGGCGGGCGCGGTCAGGACATCGGTGCCTTCAACCTGTAACCTGCAACCGCGTTCCTTCACCCCCGTTCATTGAACCTGACCCCCACCGCTATTTTGTCAGACGATGTCAGACGATCCACTTCTGGATTGCGCGACAATCGCCATTGGCGTAGGCTGGCGAACGTGAAAGCAACAGATGACATCCACGCCAAGGTCCGGTTCTGGGCGCAGGAGTCTTGCAAGCCCGGTTATCGCCCGCGGTCCTGCCCGGTTCCTTGCAACCTGCCCCAGTTTCCCCGGCGGTGTTTTTCTTCCTACTCTGATCTGAACGAGTGGAAGCACGGTTATCTGTTGGAAGTGGCGCGGAGGGGAGGGATTCAATGGAAACGCTCATCGGCCACTTGAATCGTTCAGTTTCACTTGATGGTGCCAGGAGTGGGTTCGTTCGAGGCCGCAGAAGCGGCGGCGGTGCTGATCCCCTTGGAAGACGGAGGCCACTGCAGAGTGCTTTCGCTACAGGATTTGCTCAGGACCAAGTTGGCGGCGGGGCGCCCTCAGGATCAGGTGGATATCGAGTTCATCCGGGAGAGAATCCGGGTATTGAATCACGGGCCCGGTCCTCTGGCGGGGTTGGAACCGAGGCATACGGACGGGGAGGAGGGGGGGGGCTGAAAGGCTGAAAAGCTGAAAGGAGCAACCGGGGAAGGCAGGCCGGAGGTCCGAAGTCCGAGGTCAGTAGTCAGTAGTCTGTGGCACCATTCCCCCATTCCATGATTCCAATTCTTGAACAGCCGGGAGGGTTAGCCACAAAGAACGCAGAGAACACAAAGATGGGGGAGGGGAGGCAAAGGAGAGTGACAGAAGTCCGTGGTCAGAGGTCAGTAGTCTGTGGTCGCCCAATGTCAGGCCGACCCCCATGACCTTGCGTCATGGGTGAAGGAGGTCGTGTGCCAGCAACTGGCGCCGAACCGACCTGATTCACCCACGGGGTGAACCCGTGGGGGCCTACAGAGCAACCTTCATCCGAGCCACGGGGTGAACCCGCGGGGGGCCTCAACCATCAGCCTCGACAGGGGAATGGAGACTGTCGAGCAACCACCGACCACCAACCACCAACCCTGCTTGGAGTCTCAACCTTCAACCGGCAACCCCATTCCTTCAACCTGTAACCTGTAATTTTCAACCCCCATTAAATGATTGATTTTCGAGCCGGATTCGGCGCAGAGTGCCCGCGTTTCCCGTGCATCCCGGGACAGGATGACAGCGGGAGGGGCCAGAAGGGTACATCATGATCCAAAACAAGAAGATTTTCATTACGGGCGGGGCCGGATTCATTGGCTCGACCCTGATCGGCCGCCTGGTGGAAAACAACCAGATCGTGGCCTATGACAACCTGGCGCGCAATGCGTTGCAGACCAAGCCGTGGAAGGATCATCCCAACCTGACGCTGGTCGTGGGGGATGTCCTGGACTACGACCATCTGGCCAAGACCATGGAAGGCGCCGACGTGGTCGTTCACTGCGCGGCCATTGCCGGGATTGACACGGTGGTCAAGAATCCCGTGGCGACCATGCGCGTGAACATGGTGGGATCGGCTAACGTGCTGGAAGCGGCCGCCCACCTGAAGAATCTCGACCGGGTCGTCTGTTTCTCCACAAGCGAGGTGTTTGGGACCACGGCCTTCCGATCTTCGGAGCTGGACAAGACCTCGATCGGCACCATTGGCGAGGCGCGCTGGACCTATGCCGTGAGCAAGCTGGCCGAAGAGCACCTCGCGATCGCCTACTTCCAGCACCAGGGGCTGCCGGTCTCCGTCGTTCGTCCCTTCAATGTCTACGGCCCCGGGCAGGTGGGCGAGGGCGCCCTGCGCACGTTCATCCAGCGGGCGCTGAAAAACGAGACGATCACGATCAACGGCGACGGCACTCAGATCCGCGCGTGGTGCTATGTGGACGACATGGTCCGCGGGACCCTGCTGTGCATGGAGCACCCCAAGGCGGTCGGCGAGTCGTTCAACATCGGCAACCAGCGGGCGATTACGACGATCTACGGCTTGGCCAATACGGTGATCCGCGTGCTCAATTCCAAATCGCAAATCGAATTCGTCTACAAAGACTATGCCGACGTCGAGCTGCGCATCCCCAATGTCAGCAAGGCCCGCGACCTGATCGGGTTTGAGTCGGAAGTGGATCTGGACGAGGGGATTCAACGAACCGCAGACGCCTATCGATCGGCATCTTGAGGCGGGGATGGCGGTGGATGGAAATCAGATGAGTTTGCGCAGCATTTGCGTAGCCATCATGAATTACAACGAGGCCCCCAGCCTCGAACAGGTGGTTGAAGAAATCCGCCGGGAATTAGTTCGGCTTCAGGTGGATTACGAGATTGTCATCATTGACGATGGCAGTACGGACGGCAGTGGCGAGATCGCCGATCGGTTGGCGCGGGATTTGCCCCAAGTCCGGGTCATTCACCATACGGTGAACCTGGGCCTTGGGGCTGTGTATCGCCAGGGATTCCTTTGCGGCACGAAGCAACTGGCCACCCTGTTTCCCGCGGATGGTCAATTTGAGCCGACCATTATTGGCCGGTTCATGCAGCGATTAGACGAAGCGGACATGGTTTTGGGGTTCATTCCTGACTTGCGAAAAAACCGTTCGCTAGCGGCGCGTTTTTTCTCGTGGGGGGAACGGACTCTCTACCGGATTCTATTCGGACATTTTCCTGATTTCCAAGGAATTATGATGTTCAAAAGAGCCCTGGTGGATACGGTTCCGTTGACTTCGTCTGGCCGTGGCTGGATGATCCAGATGGAGTTGATCCTGCGATTTATGCGCAAAGGGTATCGGGTGGTCGGTGAGCCGACAGGATTGCGCTCGCGCATGAGCGGTGCATCCAAGGTGATGAATGCCCGCGCCATTGTCTCCAACTTGCGCCAAGTGTTCGAACTCTGGTGGCAACTTCGCGCCTAGCACAGGTAGTAACCTAAACCCCATGAAACGACCGTTCCTGAAAACCTGGATTGGACTGGTCATCAGCCTGCTGTTCCTGGGGCTGGCGCTTCGCAACGTGGAATGGGCAGGGGTGTGGTCATCCTGGCGCAGCGCCCGGCTTGATCTTTTGCTGCTGGGCACGACGACGCTGGTGGGAAGTTGGGGCATTGCGGCGCTTCGATGGCGGGCTCTTTTATCCCCCTACGCTTTCGTCCGCGCCCGTGATACGTTCGCCTACATCACCATCGGCTATCTTGCCAATACGGTCTTGCCCTTGCGTCTGGGCGATTTGGCCCGGGCGAGCCTGATCGGCCGGCGAAAGCATGTTGGCATCAGCCGATCGCTGGGCAGTATCGCGGTGGAACGGCTGTTGGATGTTCTGATGCTTGTGATCCTGACGCTGGTGTTGGCGCTGGTATTGGAAATACCCGCGCCAATCCGTGCAGGGTTGGCCGGCATGACGGCCGCCGGCACCATCGGGTTGATCGGCCTGGTTGTCCTTTCCTTGAACCGGGATCGGCTGCCCGGCTTGGCCATCTGGATGAGCAAGGTCATGCCGCACCGCGTCGCGGATCGGGCGATGACCCTTGTGGGCAATTTTTCTTCGGGCGCAGATGCCTTGCATCGGTCGGTCGGAATTCTCAAGATTGCGGTTTTGTCAGCCGGGGTTTGGCTGATGGCGGGACTGGGGACACTGGCCTGGGTGGCGGCGTTCCACCTCGAGGTGCCCTGGTATGCGGGATACTTCGTGCTGGTGGTCGTCAATCTCGGTTCGGCCATTCCCTCGTCTCCGGGATACATTGGGGTTTATCATTACCTAGCGGTACTGGCTCTTTCGGTTTGGGCTCCGGATCGCAGCGCGGCCCTGGCCTATGCCATCGGGACCCACGCGGTCAACATGCTGGCCAATGCCGGCCTGGGGGCGTGGTTCCTGGCCCGGGAGGGTCTGTCCTTGAAGAGCTTGAGGGCGGAGGCGGTGAGTGGAGGAGGCTTGAAACTGGAAACTGGAAACTTGGATTCCGGGTTGAAGGGGACAGTTTGACAGGATAGGGTCTTCGGGGTTGGTTGAAATGAAAGTTCCATACATGAGCCCGTATCCCGACCCATCCAGGCTCGCTTGTGACTCGCCTGGCGCGCGATCCCTTCGCTTAGGCTGGGCGGTGATCCTCGGCGCATTGCTACTGCAGTTCTGGTCCCGTTATCTGCCGTCGCCCTGGGCTGTGCTGGTGGGGGATGACTGGGCGAACTTGGCGCGAAGTTCATTCTTTGCATCCAATGCGGAGGCGGCATGGCGCGGACTTCAGGATCCCAACCGCCCGCTGAGCATGATCGCCGTCAACGTGGTGTACCGGTGGTTCGGGGACCGGGCCCTGCCGTGGACCATCCTTTCGCTGGCGGGCAATTCGCTCCTGCTGCTGTTCACCATGAAGATGGCGCTGGAACTGACCGGGCGGCGGATGGTGGCGGCGTTGACGGGCTTGTTTTTTGCGCTGTTGCCCAACCTGACGGAGACCTATCATTGGTCCACCCAGGTGCTCAATGAGGTGGCCTGCGCCCTGGTGCCGTATGCCCTGAGCGGCTGGATGTGGGTGGCGTATGTGCGGCGGGGAGGGAGATGGCGATTGGCGGTCTCGGCGCTGGCCTATGGGGTGGGCGTGTTTTCCTATGAGGCGGGTATCCTGTTGCCAGCCGCTTATCTGGTCTTGTTGCCTTGGAAAAGGACGCCGGTCCGCAGCCTGTTGCGCATGGCGCCCATTGGATTGGCGGGCCTGTTCTATCTGGCCTGGCGGGGAACCAATGCCTTTGGTCTGAACCCGGGCATTTCCTATCCCACCCATATGCAAGCGGGTCCTTCATTGATGAGCATCACGATGAACTCGTGGCACCTGGTTCATTGGTGGGCGGGGGACTACCTGTTTGGCGCCATCCTGTCCGGGTTCCAGATGTTCGCTTCGATCTCCCTATGGACCAGGCGATTCCTGTTTGTGGCCAACGTCGGCGTTGCGGGCCTTGTGTTCTGGGGCTTGCAGCGGCTGGCGGAATCATCGACAGAGAGCGAGGACACGGCCCTGTTTTCCCGCTGGCAAATCTGGGGCTTTGCCCTGGCATGGACCGCCGCGGCCATGGGGGTGTTGATCCTGTCTTACACGGGCGGACGGTTGAATGTGATCCCCGGCATCGGGGTCAGCCTGCTGGCCGCCTTGGCGCTCTCCAACTTTCCGGTACGGCGCTGGGGGCCGTGGCTGGCGCTTCCTGTCTTTCTGGCCCTCGTGGCCAATCAGGGGACGGCGGAGAATTGGCGGCAATCGGGGATATTTGCCCGGCGGCTCTATGCCCACTTGGAGGAAACGGCCGATCAGTGGCGCGAAAAGCCGATTCTGCTGCTGGACACCCGGACCCTGCGCCAGCGCCGCACGCCGGGCCTGCTGCGTCCGGTCGGGGAAGACCAGACTACTTGGGCCCTGTATGGGAACTCGTTACTGCTTCGCGGGTTCGTTCCGATCGGCATGGTCCAGTTGATAACGGGAGAGAAGAATCACGGCATCCAAGTCTTGCTGGACGTCGAATACGGCGCTCGGATCGATGGCGACCAGTTGCGCTGGCATGCCCGGCATAATCCCGCGAGGCTGTTTGTCAATTCCATGGACGAGGTGTTCCTTGTGGACGCCTTCGTGGCCGGGCAGATGAAATCTGGCGGGGATCATTGAGGCTTGCCTATACGGGTTGCGTTTATGGCTTGAGCGGGAACCACGACCTTGTGTCGCGGGGGGAGCCAACGTTTGCCTCCCACGACGCGGGACGACCCGACCCGCAAGCGGTCACGGGGGAACCCCCATCCGATGGCCAGGTCGGTCAGAGACCGGCAGAGAGCTTCTTCTCCAAGACCGGAGCGAGTCGCTCTAGATAGTAGGAGTTTGCCAATCCGTTGGGATGACCGCAAAGCGGGACGTTCCAACCGAAATTCTCGTGCCAGTCATCTGGTCGGCAGTTCACATACGTCATCTGGCTGCGCTTGAAAAAATCGTTCAGCATGTCCAGTTCGGAATCCTCCCACAAGAGCATGGCATATATAAAAGCGGCGTCATGGGACCCGGATAGAGCCTGCATTTGCTCGACCACCGCCTGCCAGACCGCAAGACGCCGGCGTACCCGCGGCCGTTCCCGGACGCGCCAGACGAGGTCGTACGTGGCGCTGACGAGGGCACTGTACTTCGCGAGGGGCGCGTAATAGCGAACGGCGGGATACCGGACAATGCGACCCTGGTCATCCACGTCGCAATAGGGCATTTGGAATTGAGTAGCGTTTCGCTGAGACATCTCCTTCAGGTACCACCAGACGCCCACGTCGCGCCACGAATGCCCGGCCCACCCGCCATAAATCACAGCCGCCGTCGGATGGGGATGGCGTTCGAAGTGCTCTTCGAGGGCGAGCAGCGCTTGGAAGGCGCTGTATCCGCCGGTCCCATAATTCAAAACCTCATATTCCGGAAAACGCTCCTGAAGTTTCCAACCCAGCGTCTCCCAATCCGATATGGAAACCCCCTCGGTGACCGAACAGCCGATCAGAACAATGGCTGGACGGCCGTCCTTGGGGGGGAGGGGCTCTGCTGTGGCCCGCCCGCCGGCTTCGGTGTGGGTCACCACAATCACATTCGTGCCATCCGCGGTATGAAAAACGCCGGCCTTGTTGCGCCAGCCGCGGGTCGGATCTGTTTCATACGCCTTTGGTTTGCGCGTATCGGGGGTGTATTGCCAGGGCCGGAACCCGATGCGTCTGGCGGCAAACTCCAGTGTCAGAAAAGAAATCAAGAGGATGATCAGAGAAAAGACAAAGGATTTCTTATTCATGGGGCATACCTATCATGATTGGGAGGGCGCTGTCTACGAGAGAGGGTCAAGAACGGGGCCTGTTCGAAAAGCCAATGGAGGCCAAATCCCTTTTCCGCTTTCTATTTCTTCCGGGCTGTGAACAATAGTCACAATTCGACTTAAGTCGAACGGGTTGGGCTTTGGATTATGGATGGACATGGATTATGGGCATCGCGGACAGCGTGAAACTTGGACAGGGTGTGATCATTCACCATCCCGGATTGGTGAATCTGTATGGCTGCACCATCGGCGATGAAACCCGAATTGGGACGTTTGTCGAAATCCAGAAGAATGCGGTTGTGGGGGCGCGCTGCAAGATTTCCTCCCATACGTTCATCTGCGAAGGGGTGACGATCGAAGACGAGGTGTTCGTTGGCCACGGCGTGATGTTCATCAACGACCGGCACCCGCGGGCGACGGCGGAAGGCGGGGCGTTGCAGACCGAGGCGGATTGGGTTTGCCAGCCCACCGTGGTGAAGCGGGGGGCTTCCGTCGGCAGCGGGGCGGTCATTCTCTGCAATGTGACCATCGGCGAGGGTGCCTTAATCGGAGCCGGCGCCGTGGTGACGAAAGATGTCCCCGCCGGCACCGTGGTGGCCGGGGTTCCCGCCCGGATCCGGGCGTCCGAAAGAGCCTGAGCTGTTCGAATAGTCTTTGTGCTCTTTGCGTTCTTTGTGGTAATCATTCCCATGGAGTTCAATGAAAATCACCAGCCTGATCTATATTGTCGTCTGCGCGGTTTTGACGGCGCTGGCCAATCTATTGCTTCGCCATGGGCTGCTCAAATCCGGCGGATTGGCGGTCCAACCAGGTCAATGGCTGGCGGGCTGGATGAGCACCCTGCTGCAACCTGCCTTCCTGTCCGGAATCATCTTGTACGCGCTGGCGGCGATTGTCTGGTTCTATGCGTTGTCGGTCACGGAAGTCAGCACGGGCTATCCCGTGCTTGTGGGCTTGACGTTTGTGCTGGTTACGCTGGGGGCCGTCGGGGTTTTCCGCGAACCGGCCGCGCCCCTTAAAATCGCCGGCATCGTGACCATCCTGGCGGGAATCCTGCTGGTGACCCGTGGAGCCTGAGGATGGGGATTGCCTGATCGGGACGAAACGATCGCCGGGCGTATGAGTTCGTGTTCCATAACCCGCAACAAGGTATAATGATGATCAAGATCGGTGTAATCGGCTATGGATACTGGGGGCCGAATCTGGTCCGGAATTTCAACGAGAGCGGACTGGCGGTGGTCCGGATGGTCAGCGATCTGCGGGCCGAGCGTCTGAGCCAGGCGGCATTGCGGTATCCGGCGATACGGCCGACGGAGCGGTACCAGGATCTGCTCGAGGATTCGTCTCTGGATGCGGTGGCAATCGCCACGCCGGTTTCCAGCCACTACGAGTTGGCCTTGGCGGCCCTCCAGTCCGGCAAGCATGTGCTGGTGGAGAAGCCTTTCACCGCCACGGTGGAGCAAGGGGCCCGGCTGATCGAGGAAGCCGAACGGCGCAAGCTGACCCTGATGGTAGACCATACTTTTCTGTTCACACCCGCTGTCCGTAAGATCAAGGATCTGGTGGCAACCGGGGAGTTGGGACAATTGTACTACTATGACTCCGTCCGAGTGAACCTGGGCCTGTTCCAGCACGATGTCAACGTGTTGTGGGATCTGGCGGTCCACGATCTCTCCATCATGGATTTCATTCTGGGCGCACAGCCGCAGGCGGTGTCCGCCACAGGAGTCGCCCACGTGGACGATCAACCCGAAGACGTGGCGTATCTGACCTGCTACTTTGCCGACAACATCATCGCCCACTTTCATGTCAATTGGCTGGCGCCAGTGAAAATTCGCCGGACCCTCATCGGCGGGTCGCAGAAAATGGTCGTCTATGACGACCTGGAACCCAGCGAGAAGGTCAAGGTCTATGACAAGGGCATTACGGT
This sequence comes from uncultured Verrucomicrobiota bacterium, assembly GCA_964399775.1. Taxonomy (GTDB): domain Bacteria; phylum Verrucomicrobiota; class Kiritimatiellia; order CAIQIC01; family Lenti-01; genus Lenti-01. The sequence continues at coordinate 1,130 of CAYNSH010000075.1, read as the reverse complement.
GACCGAGCCCGATGGGGTCTACAAGATGATGGTGGGCTACCGCACGGGCGACATGTGGGCGCCGCAGTTGGCCATGACCGAAGCCCTGAAGGCGGAAGCCCAGCATTTCATCGAATGCATTCATGCCGGGGCCAAGCCGTTGACCGACGGGCAGGCCGGGCTCAATGTCGTGCGCATTCTCGAAGCGGCCACGGCATCTATGCGCAACCGCGGGCAACCGGTCGAACTGGGCTGATCCGGCTGTTTCTTGGGGCTCCTTGAGCTCCATGCCTTCGGCTTGGCAAGCTTTGTGGATGAAACCCTCCGGAAGATTGTCCACGAAAGAACACAGAGAACACAAAGAATTCGATGAGGAATGGCTTGTGCCGGCTGTTTCTTTGTGCTCCTTGTGCTCTTTTGCGGATAAACCCTCCGGAAAATTGTCCACGAAAGAACGCAGAGAACACAAAGAGTGACCCGGGGCTTAGCCTTGAAACCGGCTGTTTCTATGTGATCTTTGTGCTTTTTTGCGGATAAACCCTCCGGAAGATTGTCCACGAAAGAACACAAAGAACGCAAAGATGGTGAATGAACCTGAGGAGGCGAAGAAATGAGTACGAAAGACATTATGCGGTTGTGCGATCAGGTCCGAGAAATCGCGTATGCGATTCATCTCTATCATGGCTGCGGATATCTGGAAAAGGTCTATGAAAACGCCTTGGTTCATCGACTTCAAAAAGCGGGGTTCCAGGTCCAACAACAGAAGCCCATCAAGATCCACGACGAAGACGGCACCGTGATTGGCGATTATTATGCGGATATCATCGTCAACGGTTCTCTCCTGATCGAACTGAAAACCTGCAAGACTCTCAGCGGCGAGCACGCCGCCCAGGTGCTCCATTATCTGAAAGCCACACACATTGAGCATGCTCTGCTGGTGAACTTCGGGTCGTATAAGTTCGAAATCAAGAAAATGGTCCTGAATTGATCCGGCTGATTCTATGTGCTCCTTGTGCTCTTTTGTGGATAAACCCTCCGGAAGATTGTCCGCGAAAGAACGCAGAGAACGCAAAGAATGAACCAGTGTCCGGCCATAGATCCGGCTGATTCTATGTGCTCCTTGTGCTCTTTTGTGGATAAACCCTCCGGAA
>CAYNSH010000074.1:0-14739 GCA_964399775.1 uncultured Verrucomicrobiota bacterium | reverse complement strand
CCTTCAGGGCGGGAGTCGATGCGGGTAGTTTCGCCCTTCGCTAAGGATTCGGGTTGGCATCGTTTTTGTGTCGTTTTTGTTGGCGGGATGGGCGTGATGTGGTAGGGTCCGCCGCTCGCATTGAACCAACCGAGCAGAACAAACCATGGCCAAGGAACCCACCATCGAAGCCGCGGGGCGCGGACACGCGCTGACGGCGATCCGGAACATCGGAATCGTGGCGCACATCGATGCGGGCAAGACCACCACGACCGAGCGGATGCTGTTCTACACGGGCAAAGTGTACAAGATGGGGGAGGTGCACGAGGGCACCGCGGTCATGGACTGGATGGCCCAGGAGCAGGAGCGGGGAATCACCATCACCAGCGCCGCGACGACTTGCTTCTGGCGCGACCGCCAGATCAACATCATCGACACGCCCGGGCATGTGGACTTCACGGCGGAGGTGGAGCGTTCGCTGCGGGTGCTGGACGGGGCGGTGGGCGTGTTCTGCGCGGTGGGCGGGGTGCAGCCGCAGTCGGAAACGGTATGGCGCCAGGCGAACAAGTACAAGGTGCCGCGCATCGCCTTCATCAACAAGATGGACCGGACCGGGGCGCAGTTCACCCGGGTGGTGAGGGAACTGCGCGAGAAGTTGTCGGCGCCGGCGGTGGCGGTGCAGCTTCCGTGGGGGAGCGAGGAGCAGTTCAAGGGCGTGGTCGATCTGGTGCGGATGAAGCTCCTGACGTTCGACGAGGAGGCGCTGGGCGTGAAGGTGGGCGTCAGGGACATTCCGGAAGAGATGCTGGCCGAGGCGCGGGCCGCCCGGGAAGCGTTGCTGGAAACGGTGGCCGAAACCAACGAGGCCTTGCTGAACGCCTATCTGGACGAAGGCGACCTGGGCGAAGCGGAATTGAAAAGTGGAATCCGCCACGCGACCATCTCCAACCAGATGGTGCCGGTGCTGTGCGGAACCAGTCTGCGCAACAAGGGCATTCAACCGCTCCTGGATGCGGTGGTGGAGTATCTGCCGTCGCCGCTGGATGTGCCGGAGATCACGGGGCGGCATCCGAAGACCGATGACGTGCAGACGCGGGAGACGAGCGACTTTGCGCCGCTGGCGGCGCTGGCGTTCAAGGTGGCGACGGATCCGTTCGTGGGGCGCCTGGTTTTCATGCGGGTCTATTCGGGCGAGTTGAAGAAGGGGGCCAACGTGTGGAATCCGCGAACGGCCAAGCGCGAACGGGTGATGCGCCTGATCCGGTTGCATGCGAACCAGCGCGAAGAAATCGATGTTCTGCATGCGGGCGAGATCGGGGCGATTGCGGGAATCAAGGGGGTCTCCACGGGGGACACCCTGTGCGCCGAGCAGAAACCGATCGCGCTGGAGCGGATCGTGTTTCCCGAGCCGGTGGTCTCGATGGCCATCGAGCCGAAGACCCAGGCGGACAAGGAGAAGATGAATGCGGCGCTGGCGGACCTGGCGGAGGAAGATCCGACGTTTCGCACCAGCAAGGATCCCGAGACCGGCCAAACCATCATTCAGGGCATGGGCGAGCTGCACCTGGAAATCCTGCGCGACCGCATGAAGCGGGAGTTCAAGGTCATGGCGAATTCAGGCCGACCGATGGTGGCCTATCGCGAGACGATTTTGGGCGCGGCGCAGGCGGTCTTCACGTTCGATCGCGAACTGGCCGGCAAGCGCCATTTCGCCGTGGTCGGGGTGGCCCTGGAAAAAAATGAGCGGGGAAGTGGAAATAGTGTTGACTTCGCGATTTCATCTGATTTAATCCCGCACGATTTTCGATCCGTTGTGGAGGAAGGAATCCGCGACGGATTGAGCACAGGTGTGCTGGGAAGTTTCCCGCTAGTCGACGTCCGGGTGTCGGTGGTCGCAGGCCAATGGCACCCGGTCGATTCGTCGGAAATAGCGTTTCGATCGGCGGCTTCGATGTCGCTGCGAGAGGCGGCGAAGGCAGCGCGCCCGGTCCTTCTGGAGCCCATCATGGCGCTCGAGATTGTGACGCCCGAGGAACACTTGGGCGACGTGCTGGGCGATCTGAACATGCGCCGCGGCCAGGTCAAGGACGTGGTGCAGCGAGAGGGAACGCGGGTGGTCGAGGCCTCGGTGCCACTGGCAGAGTTGTTTGGCTACGCGACGACATTGCGTTCTTTGACACGTGGACGCGCCGGGTACACGATGGAACCGACCCGGTTCGATGTGGTGCCGGACAGCCTGTGCCAAGAGTTGATGAACCGTTGACAAAGAAGAGAACATGAACGGACAACGAATCAGAATACGACTGCGGGCGTTCGACCACCGAATGCTGGATCAGTCGGCGGGCGAAATCGTGGAGACGACCAAGCGCACCGGCGCCCGGGTGGTCGGCCCGATTCCGATGCCGACGCGGATTGAGCGCTACACGGTGAACCGCAGCGTCCATGCGGACAAGAAGTCGATGGAACAATTTGAGATCCGCACCCACAAGCGGTTGCTGGACATCATCGAGCCCACGGCCAAGACGGTGGATGAGCTGAAGAAGCTGAACCTGCCGGCCGGCGTGGACATTCAAATCAAGATCTAAGGGGGAAGCGTCCATGCAAACATTGATTGGCAGGAAGGTGGGCATGACCCGGGTCTATGACGAGGCCGGGGTCCAGGTGCCCGTAACGGTGGTCCAGGCGGGCCCCTGCACGGTGATCCAGCGCAAGACGGCGAAGACCGATGGCTACGAGGCCGCGCAGCTCGGATTTGCGGAGCAGAAGGAATCCCGGCTGACGAAGCCCGAACGGGGACATCTCCAAAAGGCCGGGGCGAAGCCCGTCAAGGTGTTGCGCGAAGTCCGCCTGGAGGCGGGCGACGAAGCCAAGGCCGGCGACGTGGTCACGGCCGAAGTGTTCGAGGGCGTGAAATTTGTCGATGTGCTGGGCCACACCAAGGGCCGGGGCTTCCAGGGCGTGATTCGCCGCTACAAGATGCGCGGCGGCCGGGCGAGCCACGGCGGCGCCTGGACCCGCCGGCCGGGATCGATCGGCAACCGGGAATGGCCCGCGCGCGTGTTCAAGAACAAGAAGCTGCCGGGCCACATGGGATCGGTGGACATCACGACCCAGAATTTGCGGGTGGTGAAGGTCCTGCCGGAGGAGAACGCGCTGCTGCTGGAAGGCGCCGTGCCGGGGCCCAATGGCGGAATCGTGCTGGTGCGGAAAGCGATCAAGAAGGCGTAGGCGTCATGAGCAAGGTGAAGGTATACAACGTAACCGGCGAACCGGCCGGCGAGAAGGAAGTGGCCGAAGGGCTGTTGGAGCGCAAGCGCGGCTCGCAAGCGGTCCTCGACGCGGTGACGGCCTACCGGGCGGGCATCCGCGCGGGAACGGCGTCGACCAAGACGCGCGACATGGTGAGCGGCGGCGGTCGCAAGCCGTTCCGGCAAAAGGGAACCGGCCGCGCGCGCCAGGGCTCCAACCGTTCGCCCATTCTGCGCGGCGGCGGCGTGGTCTTTGGGCCGCATCCGAGGGATTTTTCGAAGAAGATCAACAAGAAGGTCGCCGCGCTGGCGTTTCGCCGGGCGCTGAGCGACAAGCTGGCCGCCGGTGCGGTGGTTGTGGCCGAGGGGCTCGACGCGATGGAGCCGAAGACCAAGGCCCTGACGCCGCTGCTGAAGCAAGTGGCCGGCGGTCGGGCGACCTTGTTCGTGACGGGTTCGCCGAACCGGAGCCTGAATTTGGCGGCGCGCAACCGCCAGAAGGTGGAGGTGACCACCGCCGCCCAGGCGCACACCTACCAACTCATGCGCTATCCGGTCATTGTGACGGATGCGGCCGGGCTCGAAGGCCTGCAGGCGCGCCTGTCGGAAAGGACGGAGGCATGAACAAGCGCATCGTCAGGAAATTGCTGGTGACGGAAAAGGGCACGCGCCTGAAAGAGGCCGCGAACCAATACCTGTTTGAAGTGGACCGGGGCGCCAACAAGCTGGAAATCCGCCGGGCGGTGGAGCAGCAGTTCAATGTGAAGGTCGCGGATGTCAATACCATGATGCGCCAGGGCAAGGCCAAGCGCCTGCGGACGGCGTCCTACGGGCGGACATCGGCGTGGAAGCGGGCCGTGGTGACGTTGCAGGACGGCCACGCCATCGAGATGGCATAACCGAGGATCGAATCATGGGTCTCAAATCATACAAACCAAGGTCGGCCAGCCTGCGTTTCACGACGCTGTCGGACTTTGAAGGCATTTCCAAGAAACGGCCCGAGCGCAAGCTGCGCCAGATCAAGAAGAGCCAGGCCGGCCGCAACGCGCACGGGCGCATCACGGTTCGCCACCGCGGCGGCGGGCACAAGAAGTTTTTGCGACTGGTGGATTTCCGCCGTCACGACAAGCTGGACATTCCCGCCAAGGTGCAGGCGATCGAATACGATCCGAACCGCTCGGCGCGCCTGGCGCTGCTGGCGTATGCGGACGGCGAAAAGCGCTATATTCTGGCGACCAACGGGCTGAAGGTCGGGGCCACGGTGGTGGCGGGCCCGAAGGTCGAGCCCGAGGATGGCAACGCGATGCCGCTGGGCGCGGTGCCGCCGGGAATGGCGGTTCACGCGGTGGAACTGGTGCCGGGCGCCGGCGCCAAGCTGGTGCGCAGCGCCGGCATGGTGGCGCGGGTCGCCTCGCGCGACGACGTCTATGCGCAGCTCAAGCTGCCGTCGGGCGAAATCCGCAAGGTGAGCGTCTCGTGCTATGCCACGATCGGCCAGGTGGGCAACCTGGAGCATGAGGGCCAGTCGCTGGGCAAGGCCGGCCGCAAGCGCTGGAAGGGCATTCGCCCGACGGTGCGCGGCGTGGCCATGAATCCGATCGACCATCCCATGGGCGGCGGCGAAGGCCGCAGCTCGGGCGGCGGCCATCCGGTGACCCCCTGGGGCCAGTTGACGAAGGGCAAGCGCACGCGCAGCAGGCGCAAGCCGTCGAGCAAATTCATTGTGAAACGCAGAAAGAAGTAGGACCATGACCCGTTCGATCAAAAAGGGGCCGTATGTGGAGGCCCACCTGATGAAGAAGGTGGAAGCGCTGGACGCCAGCGGGGCGAAGCGCCCGATCAAGACCTGGTCGCGCCGCAGCATGATTCTGCCGGATTTCGTGGGCCACACGTTTGCCGTCCATAACGGCAAGGTGTTCACCAGCGTATTTGTGACGGAGAACATGGTGGGGCACCGCCTGGGCGAGTTTGCCCCGACGCGGACGTTCCGCAAGCATGGTTCGGCGACCGACAAGACGGTATCGCTGAAGTAGAGTTGGATGAGTAAAGGCTTCTGGCGCTCGTTGGGGCCCCTCGGGGTCGCTGCCGCACTTGGAGCCGCCATCGCGACGGGCTGGTTCGCCGGTTCCGCGCGATGGAAACCGAGTTCTTTGACGAGCGAGCCGGCGTCCGCGCCGGCCAGCCGATACGAGGCCGGCGGGATTCCCGCGGCCCCGGAAGAGGCGGAGACGGCCGAGGTATCGGTGCAGTCCGCGTGGATAGTGGAGCAAGACCCCATCCGCACGGTCGGGCACGCAGCAGCGGCCGTGGGCGGCGCGGCGGATGGCCATCGAGACGAATTGCTGGACCTGGTGACGAGCGAGTCGCGCCTGGTCGCGACGCACCTGGCGGAGGAAATCGCCGGGTTGCGGCGGGACCTGGAAGACCGCGACCGGCGGATCCGCGGATTGGCGGAAGCCCTGGCGGAGGCGCAGGCGGCGCTGGATATCCACGAGTCGCGGCGCGCCCAGGCGGCCAGCGCGGCGCTGGGCCCTCCGGCGGATGCGCCGGCCGAAGCGCGGATTCTGGATGTGAATCCGAATCTGGGTCTGGTGGTGCTGGACCAGGGAGCGCGACACGGGATGCGCTACGGCCTGCCGCTGACGGTCATGCGCGACCGGCGGCGGGTGGCGCGGATCCGGGTCGTCGATGTAAGAGAGAGAATCGCCGGCGCGGCGGTCGAGGAGACGGCGCGCGGCGAAGTTCCCCAAACGGGGGACCGGGCGGTGCTGATTCGGCCGGACGGTTCCTGAGGAAGACAACTATGGAAATTAGAGCGGTATCGAAATACGTGCGGTTGTCGCCGACCAAGGCGCGCGACTTGACGCGGGCCATCCAGGGCCGGAGCGTCAATGAAGCGCTGCAGGTCGTCGAAGTCAACAAACGCAAGGCGGCGGTCTGCCTGGCGAAGACCCTGAAGTCGGCGATTGCCAACGCGGAGAACAACGCGGAGCAGTCCGCGGACCGGCTCTGGGTGGCGCAAGCGGTGATTGAGAACGGGCCGACGATTCCCCGGCACTGGCCGCGGGCGCGGGGCAGCGCCTCGCCGATCCGCAAGAAGATGAGCCATATCCGCATCACGCTGACGGACCAAAAGCCGTCGCAGAAGAAATAGACAGGAAGAGGAGGCGCAAGTTGGGCCAGAAAGTCAATCCGATCGGGTTCCGCATGGCGGTCCACAAGGAGTGGAAGAGCCGCTGGTACGCGGAGAGGAAAGAGTTTGGCGACCTGCTGAACGAGGACCTGGTGATCCGGGACCTGGTGCGGGCGCGCCTGAAGGACGCGGCGGTGGCGGACATTGTGATCGAGCGGTACGCCCAGCGCGCCCGCGTGACGGTGTTCACGGCCCGGCCGGGCGTGGTGATCGGCCGCAAGGGCGAAGGCATCGACAAGCTCCGCGAGGAACTCAGCGTCAAGACCGGCAAGGAAATCTACGTGGAAATCAAGGAAGTGCGCAATCCGGATGCGACGGCGCAACTGGTGGCCGAGAACATCGCGTTGCAGTTGGAGCGCCGGGTGGCGTTCCGGCGGGCGATGAAGCGCGCGCTGCAACTGGCCATGGACATGGGCGCCCTGGGCGTTCGCGTGCAGGCCTGCGGGCGGCTGGGCGGCGCCGAGCTGGCGCGGGTCGAGCACTACATGGTCGGCAAGGTGCCCCTGCAAACCCTGCGGGCCGATGTGCAATATGGATTTGCCGAGGCCAATACGATGGCGGGCAAGATCGGCGTGAAGTGCTGGATCTGCCGGAGTCCGGAGGCGGATGCGCCAGCCCCCAGGAAGGAGCGGTTCAATGCCCTTAATGCCTAAACGAGTCAAATACCGCCAAAGCCAGCGCGGGTCGCGCAAGGGCATGGCCATGAGCGGCAATACCCTGGCCTTTGGCGAATATGGATTGCGCGCGATGGAGCGCTGCTGGATCACCAACATCCAGATCGAGGCCTGCCGCGTGGCGATGAACCGCGAGATGAAGCGCAAGGGCAAGCTCTGGATCCGGATCTTCCCCGACAAGTCCTATTCCAAGAAGCCCCTCGAGGTCCGCATGGGCAAGGGCAAGGGCGCGGTGGAAGGCTGGGTGGCCGTGGTCCGCCCGGGACGAATCCTGTTCGAGATGGATGGCGTCAGCGAGGCGGTGGCGGTGGCCAGCCTGCGCCTGGCCGCCACCAAGCTGCCGATCCGCACGGTGTTCGTGCGGCGGGGCGTGACCCTGTAGGCGCGAGGAGACCAATCCGATGAAGGCACGAGACATCCGCGATTTGACGGCCGAAGAGCTGGGGCAGAAACTGGCCGAGGCCGAGAAGGAACTGTTCAACCTGCGCGTTCAGCAGGGCTCCGGGCAGTTGGAGAAACCCGACCGCATCCGGCTGGTTCGGCGCGAGATCGCGCGGATCAAGACAGTCATGAACACGGCAACAGCCGCAAGGTAGGCAATGATGGAAACGGCAGCAAGACATACACGCAAGAATCGCGTGGGCGTGGTCACCAGCGACGCCATGAACAAGACGGTGGTGGTGCAGGCGGTGCGGCGCATCGCCCACCCCCTCTATGGCAAGGTGCTGCGGCGCAGCAAGAAGTACTATGCGCACGACGAGAACAACGAAGCCAAGAAGGGCGATACGGTCCTGATCGCCGAAACGCGTCCGCAGAGCAAGCTCAAGCGCTGGCGCCTGGTGGAAATCATGACCCGCGCCGCCGGAAACGAGGTGTCGTCATGATCCAGATGGAATCCGAGATTCCGGTGGCGGACAACACCGGGGCGCGGCTGGTCAAGTGCATCAAGGTGCTGGGCCAGGGCAAGACGTCCGCGCGCATTGGCGACATCATCAAGGTGTCGATCCGCGAGTCGCAGCCGGGCGGCATGGTCAAGAAGGGCGAAGTGCACAAGGCGCTGATCGTGCGGACGGCCGCGCCGATCCGCCGGCCGGATGGCTCGACGCTGTCCTTCGACCACAACGCCGTGGTGCTGATCGACGACCAGAAGAACCCGCGCGGCAGCCGCATCTTCGGGCCCGTGGCCCGCGAGTTGCGCGAACTGAATTTCATGAAGGTGATTTCCCTGGCGCCGGAGGTGTTGTGATGGCCAAGATCAAAATGCACATCCGCCGCGGCGACATCGTCAAGGCGATTTCGGGCGCGGACGCGGCCGGCAACAAGACCGGCAAGGTGCTCAAGGTGTACCCGCAGACGGGTCGGGCGCTGGTCGAGGGCTTTCACTTCGTGAAGAAGCACCTGCGCAAGTCGCAGGACAATCCCAACGGCGGCATCGTCACCAAGGAGGCGCCCATGGCGGCGTCCAACCTCGCGGTGGTGACGCCGGCGAAGACAACCGAGAAGGAATAAAACGGTGCAGCCATGTCGATGCTGAGAGACAAATACAAGAAAGAAGTGGTCAAGGCCCTCCAGGCCACCAAGCGCTTTCCTTCGGCGATGGATATTCCGCGCCTGGAGAAAGTGGTGGTCAACATCGGGGTCGATGCCCAGGTGGACCGCGACACGCTCAAGCTGGCGGCGGAGGATCTGGCCAAGATCACCGGGCAGCGCCCTGCGATCACCAAGGCGACCAAGAGCATTTCCAATTTCAAGCTGCGCGAAGGCATGGCCATCGGCGCGAAGGTGACGCTGCGCGGCGAACGGATGTACGAGTTCCTGGAACGCCTGATTCATGCGACGCTGCCGCGCATCCGCGACTTCCGCGGCGTGCCGGCCAAGTCGTTCGACGGCCGGGGCAACTACAGCCTGGGCCTCAAGGAGCAGACCTTGTTTCCGGAGATCGAGGCGGACAAGGTCAAGCGCGTCCAGGGCATGGACATTACGATCGTGACCACGGCAACGAACAACGCGGATGCCAAGGAGCTGCTGCAGCTTCTGGGCATGCCGTTTGCAGCGACCTGATGGAAGAGGAGGAAAGACCTTGGCAAAGATATCCTGGATGGTAAAGGCGTCGCGCGAACCCAAGTTCGCGGTGCGCGGCTACTGCCGCTGCCGGCGGTGCGGGCGTTCCCGCGCCTATATTCGCAAGTTCCAACTGTGCCGCATTTGCTTCCGCGAACTCGCGTCGGAAGGCAAAATTCCCGGCGTGGTGAAGGCCAGTTGGTAGGACGGAGAGTGAAACGATGAGCTGTTCTGACCCCATCGCGGACATGCTGACCCGCATCCGCAACGCCTGCAAGGCCGGCCTGCCGGCCGTCGAAATGGGCCATTCCCGCCTGAAGGCGGAGATCGCCCGGATCTTGAAAAAGGAAGGCTACATCGCCGATGTGGCCGAGGCGGCCGAAGAATCCAAGAAGATTCTGCGGATTGTCCTCAAGTACGATTACAACGAGAAACCCATCATCCAGCAGCTCCAGCGCGTGAGCCGACCGGGCCTGCGCCGGTATGTGGCCGCCGCGGAGATCCCGCGCGTGCGCGGCGGCCTGGGCACGGCGGTGCTGAGCACCAGCCGGGGTGTTTTGTCGGACCGCGACGCCCGGGCGGCGCACGTGGGCGGCGAAGTGCTCTGCCAGGTCTGGTAACCGGAGGCGACGATCATGTCCAGAATTGGCAAACAACCGATGAAACTTCCGCCGGGCGTTACCGCCCGCGTGGCCGACGGCGTGGCAACCCTCGCGGGCCCCAAGGGCGAATTGTCGCTGCGGCTGCCGGCGACGGTGGAGGTGTCGCTCGAAAACGGCGTCCTGGCCGTCGTCCGCAAGGGCGATGACAAGCAGAGCCGCGCCGACCACGGCACGACCCGCGCCCTGCTGGGCAACATGGCCGTGGGCGTCACCACGGGCTATACCCGCGAACTGGAAATCCAGGGCGTGGGCTTCAAGGCCGTGATCAACGGCCGGCAACTGACCCTGAACGTGGGCTTTTCGCACCCGGTGGACTACACCATTCCGGAGGGCGTGGACGTGGTCGTGACCGACAACACCCAGATCAAGGTCAGCGGAATGGACAAGCAATTGGTGGGACAAGTGAGCGCGCGCATCCGCTCCTTCCGGCCCCCGGAGCCCTACAAGGGCAAGGGGATCCGGTACAAGGACGAACGCGTACGCCGGAAAGCGGGCAAGACGGTGGCATAGGCATGAAGACGAAAACTCTCCAGGATTATCGTATTCGGCGGCATCGGCGGCTGCGCCAGAAGGTGCAGGGCACGGCCGAGCGCCCGCGCATGAGCGTGTTCATGTCGAACCAGTACCTCTATGTGCAGTTTGTCGACGACATCGCGGGCAAGACCCTGGCGTCGGTCTCGACTCTGGCCGGCTCGCTCAAGGGGGCGGCGCTCAACGTCGAAACCGCCGGGAAACTGGGCCAGCAGGCCGCCGAAGCGGCCAAGGAAAAAGGGATCTCCGTGGTGGTGTTCGACCGCGGCGGGTTTACCTATGGGGGCCGCTTGAAGGCCCTGGCCGACGCCGCGCGCGAAGGCGGACTGAAGTTCTAGGCCGACCAACCGAAGGAATACCGGATGAAACGCGAAGTGAAGAAAAACGAATCTGCCCAGAAGAGCCCGAGCGAGGCGATGGAGCGGGTGGTGGAAGTCAACCGCACCGCCAAGGTCGTCAAGGGCGGCCGGCGCTTCAGCTTCTCCGCCCTGGTGGTGGTGGGCGACCGCGAGGGCCAGGTGGGCTGCGCCCTGGGCAAGGCCCGCGAGAACGCCGACGCCATCCGCAAGGCCACCGAGATGGCGCGCCGGAACATGATCAAGGTCACGATGAAGGATCGCACGATCCCGCACGAGGTTCTTGGCCGCTGCGGGGCGTCGCGCGTGATGCTCAAGCCGGCCTCCAAGGGTACCGGCGTGATTGCCGGCGGCGGCGCGCGCGCCGTGCTGGACCTGGCCGGCGTTCGCGACGTGCTGGCGAAGTCGCTGGGGTCGGCCAGCGCCCTGAATGTCGTCAAGGCCACGATGAACGGATTGATGCAGTTGCGCTCCCGCGAGGAGACCGAGGCGCTGCGCCAGTAGAAACGGGAGACCGACGATGAATTTGCACTCACTGAAAAACACCCCGGGCGCCAAAAAGCGCCGGACACGCGTGGGCCGCGGGGAATCCTCCGGCAAAGGCCGGACCTCCGGCAAGGGCAACAAGGGCCAGATGAGCCGGACCGGGCACAAGCGCAAGCCGTTGTTCGAAGGCGGCCAGATGCCGCTGATCCGGCGGGTGCCCAAGCGCGGCTTCACGCCGCCCAACCGCGTGGCCTACGATGCGCTGAACATCGGCGAGATCGTCCAGACCGTGGCCGGCGACATCACCCCCGCCGCGCTGGTCAAGGCCGGCCGGGTGGATGGCAAGAGCCCAATCAAGATCCTGGCCGGCGGCGAGATCGCCGAAGCCCGCCACGTGAAGGCCCACGCCTTCAGCGCGGCCGCCAAGGCCAAAATCGAGCAGGCCGGCGGGACTTGCGAAGTGGTTACTGGATCGATTTGAACCGAAAGGTGTCCCGATGCTTTCCGCCTTCACCAATAGCCTGAAGATCCCCGAGCTGCGTCAGCGTATCCTCTTTACGATCGCGCTGATCTTCGTCTGCCGCCTGATTGCCGTCATTCCGACGCCCGGGGTGAATGCCGCAACGCTCCAGGCGGTGATGGACCGGATGGTGGCGGGAGCCGGCAACATCGGCTTCATGGGCATGCTGGATCTGTTCAGCGGCGGCGCATTGACGCAGGCCGCGATCGGCGCGCTGGGCATCATGCCCAGCATCAGCGCCTCGATCATCCTGCAGTTGCTGACAGCGGTCATCCCGTCCCTGGAGAAGCTGGCCCGCGAAGGCGATGCCGGCCGTCAGCAGATCATCCAATATGGCCGCTATCTGACGGTCGCCCTGTGCATCGTGCAGGGCTACGCCATGGCGGCGCTGCTGTTGCGCCCCGAGGCGATGGGCCTGCAACTGATGGAAGGCGAAGTGATCGTGACGATGGGCCGCTGGCCGTTTACCCTGCTGACGATTCTCACGATGACTACCGGCACCATGATGCTGATGTGGCTGGGCGAGCAGATCACGGCGCGCGGCATCGGCAACGGCATCTCGCTGATCATCACGATCAGCATCATCTCGCGCCTGCCCGGGGCGATCCAGCAGGCCGCGGACATGTTCCGCGAGGGGTCGGCCAACATCTTCATGCTGGTGGCGATGCTGGTGCTGGTGTTTCTGGTGATCGGCGGCGTGGTGGCGGTGACCCAGGCCCAGCGCAAGATCCCGGTGCAGTACGCCAAGCGCGTGGTGGGCCGCAAGACCTACGGCGGCCAAAGCACCTACATGCCGCTGCGGGTCAACTATTCCGGCGTCATGCCGATCATCTTCGCCCAGGCCATCCTGATGTTCCCCCAGCGCATCCTGATGATGGTGCCGATCCAGGCGGTCAAGACCTTCGCGGAGGTCTATCTGCGCGACTACGGCACGCTCTATATGTCGCTCTACGGGCTGATGATCCTCTTCTTCTCCTATTTCTGGGTGGCCACCCAGTTCCATCCGGTGCAGATCGCCGATGACCTGAAGAAGTATGGCGGCTATGTCCCGGGCATCCGCCCCGGCAAGCCCACCGCCGAGTTTCTCGACCGGGTCATGACCCGCATCACCCTGGCCGGGGCGGTCTTCCTGACCGCGATCGCCGTGCTGCCGATGATCCTGTCGAGCACGTTCCGGATTCCGCCGATGGTGGCGCAGTTCTTCGGTGGCACCAGTCTGCTGATCATCGTGGGGGTCATGCTCGACACCATGCGGCAAGTGGAGTCGCACCTCGTCACCCGTCACTATGACGGATTCCTGCGCAAGGGCCATCTGCGCGGCCGGCGCTAGGCGGGGGATCCGGCGGCAACGCAGGCGAAGAGAAAGGCAAATCATCCAATGAAAGCGATCATTCTGTTGGGCGCGCCGGGCGCGGGCAAGGGGACGCTGGCCGAGGGCGTTCGCACCGCCACGGAATACATTCACATCTCCACCGGCGACATGCTGCGCACGGCGGTGAAGGCCGGGACGCCGACAGGCCTGGAGGCCAAAAGCTATATGGAGGCCGGGGAGCTGGTCCCCGACGAGGTCATTTTACGGATCGTCGGCGAACGCCTGGCGCAGGGGAACCCGGACGACAAATACATGTTCGACGGATTTCCGCGGACGCTGGAGCAGGCGCGGGCGCTGGATGCCACGCTGGAGAAGCTCAGCGCCGCCGTCAACCAGGTCTTTCTGCTGGAGGTGCCCACCCCCGTCATCGTCAGCCGGCTCAGCGGCCGCCGCATTTGCAAGGGCTGCGGGGCGGTCTACCACGTCACCAACATCCCGCCGAAGGTGGCCGATGTCTGCGACCAGTGCGGGGGCGCGCTTTATCAGCGTCCCGACGACTCCGAGGAGACCGTCCTGAACCGGCTCGAGGTGTACGAGCGGCAGACGGCCAGCCTGATCGATTTCTACGACCGGAAGGGTGTATTGGTCCGCGTCAACGCGGGGACGACTCCTCAGGAGGCGACCGCCGAGATGTTGTCCAAACTCGCCTGAGGCCGGCCGGGGCGATGATTCCGATCAAGAACGCGCAAGACATTCGACGCATGCGCCGCGCGTGCCGGATGTCCGCCCACCTCCTGGCCGAGATGGCCGCCCGGGTGCGGCCGGGGGTCACCACCGGCGAGTTGGATGCCTTCGCCGAGCAGTGGATGCGGGACGGTGGCGTCCAGAGTGCGTTCTTTGGATATAATGGATTTCCCGGGCAGACCTGCATCTCCCTCAACGAGGAGGTGGTGCATGGGATTCCGGGGCCGCGCGTGATCAACGCGGGCGATCTCGTCAGCATCGATGTCGGCGTGGCGGTCGACGGTTTCATCGGCGACAACGCGACCACCGTGATGGTGGAGGCGGTGGCGGCCGAAAGCCGGCGGCTGTGCGACGTCTGCCAGGACTCCCTGGCCGCCGCGATCGACGCGGCGCGGGCGAACCGTCCCTTGGGCGACATCGGCCATGCGGTCCAGTCGCGGGCCGAAGCCGCCGGGTTCTCCGTGGTCCGGGATTTTTGCGGGCACGGCGTCGGGCGCAAGCTCCACGAAGATCCCCAGGTGCCCAACTTCGGTCGCCTGGGCAAAGGGCCCCTGTTGAAGCCGGGCATGACTCTGGCGATCGAGCCGATGATCAACCAGGGGACGTTCCGGGTGGAAACGTTGTCCAATGGCTGGACGGTGCGCACGCGGGATCGGAAGCCCTCGGCCCACTTCGAGCATACGGTCTTGATCGTGGCGAACGGGCCGGCGGAAATCCTGACATGCGCGGAAGCGAAATAATTCTGCTGGACGCGGAAGTGACAAGTGTGATAAACACGCGCGTTTTCCGTGCCCGACTGGGCAACGGTCATGAATTGACGGCCTTCGTTCCCCGGGAGCAGTCGCCCCCGGACGGGAGGGTTTATCTTCCGGGAACGAAGGTACGCGTGTGCTTGTCGCCGTTTGACATGTCGCGCGGCGAGATTGTGGAGAATTTGAAAGAACGAGGCGAAACATGAAGGTACGAACATCGG
>CAYNSH010000073.1:0-15138 GCA_964399775.1 uncultured Verrucomicrobiota bacterium | reverse complement strand
AGCATGCAACAGGCCCTTGTGTCTACCCTTTTTGATAAAGGGAGAGCCTTCGACGGATGGCCGCCAGGAAAAACGTTTTATAAAAACGCTTGACTAGCGCGCCCCCTTGGTCCTACACTTTGCGACACTGTCTTGTGTGTCGTACTTTGGCGATCCATCCCGTAGGAGTCGAAAATGAAGTCCATGAAATGCTGCTTGTGGTTGTTGTGCGCGGTGATGATCGCGACCATCGCCTTTGGAAATTATCCCTTTGGGGCCAGCGATCCCGTTTACGGGTTGCGGTCGCGGCGAGTCGAGAATCCCAGCTTCCAGTATTTTCCGAGTCCGGCGGACTGGCGCGACATCAACATGTACCAGATCTTTACCGATCGCTTCGCGTCCAGCGGAGAAAATATCGGATACATCCAGGACCGGGGCTGGTACGTCGGTTCCCGCAGCTATCCCGACAACCGCAACTACCACCACGGCGGCGACTGGAAAGGATTGCTGAACAACCTCGACTACCTGACGGGCATGGGCGTCAACGCGGTGTGGATGTCGGGCGTGCAGATCAACTGGCAGGGGCTGGACACGCGCTTCACGCCATACCACATGTACCACCCGACCGACTTCTTCAAGGTGGACCCGGCCATGGGCACGTTCCAGGACCTGAAGAATGTGATCGATGCCATGCATGACCGCGGCATCTATGTGATCCTCGACGTCGTCGTCAACCACATGGCCGACCTCAGCGGGCTGTGGGGGAACAACAAGGAAGACAACAAGTGGTTCCATCCCGCTGGCAACAGCACCCACGGCTGGTGGACCGATCGCCGCCACGGGGCCCCGTTCACGGATTTGCAGTATTTCCACAACCACGGACGCATTCGCAATTGGGACAGCTATCCGGAATACCTGATTGGCGCCTTTCCGGGCACGGATGACCTACGGACCTCCCGCCAGGACGTGCGCGACTGGCTGGATCTGGCCTTCAAGAACCTGATCGACGCCACCGATTGCGACGGGTTCCGCGTCGATGCCATCAAGCACGTCGAGGAAGACTGGATCATGCAGTGGGCCGACAACATGCGCAAGCACGCCGCCAGCCGCGGCAAGAACGACTTCATCCTCTTCGGCGAATACTTCACCTACGACAACGGGACGTTGGCCCGGTATTGCCGAGAGCCCAACTGGTCCTTCAATTCGGCGCTGTTCTTCCCGATGAGCCAGACCTTCAAGAGCGTGTTCGTGGACGGCAACGGCACGGCCAGCCTGACCCATGCCCTCAACGCCAAGAGCCAGTATGGCGAAGGCGAGAACCGTCTGGTCACCTTCATCGACAACCACGACGTGAACCGCATCGGCCTGCAGGCCGGCGGCAACGTGGGGACCATTGAATGGCTCATGCCCCCGGCGCTGACGTTCCTCTACACCGGTACGCCGGTGCCCTGCCTCTTTTATGGCACCGAGCACGCCTTCCAGCAGGGCGGCCACTGGAATGGCAGCAACGCGGGCGTGGACTACGACGACGCCGACCACCAGCGCGAAACCATGTTCAACCAGGGCTTCCAGCCCGGTCCCGCGCAGGGCAACAAACTGGCGCAGACCAACGCCCCCCTCTACCAGCACATCGCCCGCCTCAACCGCGCCCGTGCCGCGCACCCGAGCCTGCGCCGCGGCTCCTTCCAGGAACGCTGGAGCCAGGGCGGCCGCGGCCCTTACGCCTTCAGCCGCGTCTATGGCGAAGAAGAAGCCCTTGTGGCGCTGAATACCGCCGACGGCGACCAAACCATCAATCCGCAAGTCGGCAAGCCGGACGGAACCGAATTCTACAACACCTTGAATCCCTCCGAGACCGTCACGGTCAGCGGCGGGCGGATCGAGTTCACCCTGTCGGGCAAGGGCACCAAGATCTTCGTGGCGGGCAATTCTCCGGTGGACCTGTGGGTCCAGGGCACGCACAACTGGCCGCCCGCGGGTGAAGTGACGTCCGACGACATCATCTACATCAACACCGAAGCCGGGCCGTCCGACGCCGTGGCCAGCGTGACGCTCGGCTACAGCCTCGACAACGGCGGAACCTGGGACAGCATGCCGATGGTCCTCAATCCGGAGTGGGATAGCCAAGGCGGCGACTGGTACAACGCCACGCTGGGCGCCCAGCCCGCTGGCACCATCATCCAGTACTACATCGCCGTCGCCGACGGGGATGAATACCAGGTCTGGGACAACAACGGCGGCCAGAACTATACCATCACGGTCCAGGAGGGCTCGGGCAGCGGCTTGTGGATCCGCGGCACCAAGAACTGGCCCTTGGACGGCGCGGCCACCGAAGCCACCGACCTCTGGGTGGATGCCGAAGCCGGCCCCGCCGGCGAAATCACCGGCGTGACCGTGTTCTACGGCACCGACGGCTCGACCTGGGACTCCATGGCGATGGCCCTCAACGCCGACTGGGGCTCCAACGGCGGCAACTGGTACAACGCCAACCTCGGCGCCTTCTTCGCCGGCGCCACCGTGTACTACTACATTGAGGCCACCGATGGCGAAGATATCGCGGTTGCCAACAACGGCGGGCTCTTCTTCCGGGTGAACATCCGCGGCACGGATCTGGCGATCACCATGCCGGCCTCGAACGTCACCGTGCCCACGGCGACGGACGTCTATACGCTGCAAGGGACCGCCGCGGCCGATCTGGCCGGGCCGTTCTATTGGAGCAACTCGCTCACCGGCGCGTCCGGCCAGATTCCCGCGGCCACGTCCTGGACGATCCCGGACATCGCCCTCGGCCTCGGCGCCAACGTCATTACGGTTTCGGCCGGCACCGAAAGCGGCGGCGGCCTGGTCGCCCAGGACAACTCCGGCAATTACGGCGACGGCTGGGCCGACGGCTCCAACCAGGGCAGCGGATTCGGGCCTTGGGAGTTCAACCACACCGAGGATGGCGTGACCTTCTGGGCCGGCGTATTCATCGGGCCGGCCACCGCTGCCGGTATCTCCGGCATGGGCGAGAATGCCTTCGGATTCTATGCCAATCCGCCGGACTCCGACGCCAACGCGGAAGTGATGCGCAACTTCAGCGACCCGATGGCCGTGGGCAACGTCTTCAGCTTCCAGTGGGGCGTGAACTGGGACAGCGATGTGGAAGATTCCTATCGCGGGTTCAGCCTGCTGGCGGGCGAAACCGAGTTGATCTACATCAATATGGGCAACAGTGCGGCGATTGGCATCAACGGCAGCCCGATGTTCGCCAACTACGGCGCCCAGGCCATGACGCTGAACTTCGAGTACGTGGCCGACGGCAGCATCCGGGTCTGGGGCACCGGCCGCGACGGGTCGGAGAGCTACGACCAGACGCTGGCCGTGCCCGCCGGCGCACCCAGCCGCATCAAGTTCTACTACAATGCCTCGCAGGTCCCGGATGAGCCCAACCAGGACAACCGCCAGATGTACGTGGATGATTTCTCCATCGCGGCCTCGGGCAGTAGCGGCTCGGTCAGCGCGTTCGTGATCATCACGCGTGAAGAATCCTTCGAGGACAGTAACGGCGACGGCGTGCCGGACCACTGGTACAGTGGCCACGGCCTCGACCCGAACACCCCCAACCTGGGCAGCCAGACGGCTCCCAACGGCTACACCTACTACGCTTCCTACCGCATGAACCTGGATCCCGACGATGACACGGTTCCTCCGTTCCACATGGGCCATGGGTCCCACGGACAGGCCTTTTCGTTCGGCGCACCGGCTGGAGGCCGCCAATACGTGCTTCAGCACACCCCCGGCCTCGACGAGGAATGGGAAGACATTGAGGCGGTCGACATCGGCGAAGATATCGAGATCAACGGCGACCCCATGGGCTTCTACCGCATGCGCTTCCTGGATGGCGATCTGCCTCCGCCGGTTACGGAGTTCGTGACGGTCAGCGCCAGCCCGGGCTCCTCCCTGTTCTCCTCCCCCCTGGGCGTTCAACTCACCTTGAGCGTGTTGGGCGTGAACGTGGTCACCTCGACCTACACGGTCGACGATGGCGATCCCAATCCCTATGGAAATGGATTCTCGCTGCGGGTCGGCGATGGCCTGGAGCCGGGTGAATCCGTCACGCTAACGCTCTACGGAGAGACCCAGACCGGGGTCAGCGATACCAAGACCTACACCTATACCCGCAGCAGCGGCGGTGGCGAGGAGCCGGAACTGACCCATGTGGGCGGAACCCACTTCTGGGTGAATCCCGACAACAACCAGGTCTATATCAATGCCGCCGGCTATCCCGAGGGCTCGACCGTGGCGGCGTACATCGTCGCGTGCGTCAACCCGCCGTGCGAAGGCGCCTGGCCCCTGACGCCCATGGTCTTCAATCCCGATTGGGACAATGGCGACTGGTGGAGCGCCGACATGGGCATCCAGCCCGACGGCACCACCATTCAGTTCGTGATCATGATGGCAGATTCGTATGGCAACGAAGTCTGGGACAACAACGACGGCCAGGATTATACCATCCAGATTGGCGGCGGCGGCGGCGGCGAACCGGGAGGCAACGAGCCGTATTCCACCAATCCGACTTTCGGACGGCGCAGCACCAAGACCATCGACGGCAATCCCTCTGACTGGACCGACGCCGATCTGATCGCGCTGGACATGGCCAACGACGATCCCCGCAGCCTGGGGGACAACTGGACCATGCACGAAGCGCCCATCGACCTGACGCACTTGTGGGCGGCGTGGGATGACAACAACCTCTATCTCGCCTGGCAGTACGTGGACGTGACCGACGTGATCGATCCCGCCAACGCGGGCGGCGCGGGCAGCGGCAAGATCTCCAACAACGACGGCATTTTGCAGTGGATCGTCATCGACACCATCGCCGGCCAAGGGGCCACCGAAGACGTCTGGGGCAAGTTCAACAGTTGGACCGGTCCCAACAAGCCCAACTACCAGATCTATCTCGCCGGCAGCCTCTGGCAGGGTTACATCTCCCGCGCCGTCGACGGCGTGTTCGCGCTGGACGACGGCGGCGTCAACTACAACACCGTGGCCGCCGCCGGCATTACGGTCGCCAAGGGCGACACCTTCGGCGGAACCAGCCTGTGGGGCGTGGGCGATGCGGATGATCGGTTCAATCCGGGCGCCCCCAACCGAAACTTCCTGAACGAAGGCCACAGCACCAGCCGCGACAGCTTCTACGAGATGAGCATCCCGCTGAGCTACCTGGGCATCACCGCCGCCACGATCGAAGCCAACGGCATCGGCGGCGTCATGGTCGGCGCCGGCTCGGCCTCCAGCATGGATTCGATCCCCCACGACGAAACCACGCTGGACACTCCTGGGGTGGAATCCTGGAACTCCTCGCTGGAATGGGGCGATGTGGATGTCTTTACCGCCCCCTTCGCGCGCATCGGAAGATAAACCCACGGATCTGTGATTCCGCACTCTCCGCCCGACGGCCTTCGCCGTCGGGCGTCTGGTTGCGGAGGGGTGGCGTGGGCTGAAGGGGAGCCCCGGGTTGCGGATCCGCTGGAGCCGCGTCCGCTGGGCGCGGGGCCGTCGGATTCAACGGCCGGCCATGCGGGACCGGCTACAGGGCATCGAACGAATACGCCTCGGTTCCTATGCCATCCAGGACACAACCGGCCAATCGCGTGGAGTGGGCTTTCGCCGGCGCATCGGAGCCGTTGACACGGATGGCCGAGAAGGGCCCATGGATGACAACGGCGGCTCGAATCGGGCCGGCACCGGCTACGGCCAGGCGGGCCTTGATTTCAACGGTTGATCCCGAGGCGACGGCTTCCACGAGCAGGCGGCTGCGCTTGCCCTGGCGATAGGCGAAGGTCAGGCCGTCATCGGCGGCGTAGTTCAACGGGGCCGCCTGTCCGTCGCCCGCCAGGAAGAGATGCAGTTCCACGTCCTGCAAATGGGTGCGGTGATCCATGGGGATTCCGGGTCGCATGGGGATGATCGATCCAGCGCGGAAGAAGAGGGCGGTGGCGGTTTCAGGGATCTCGATGTTCGTCATGCGCTGTCCGCCGTCGCGCCAAGACTGATCCAACAACGCGAACCACTGGGCCGGGCCGGGCAGGGGAATGTCTCGCTGATCGGAGTCGGGAGACAGGATGGGCGCCTGCAGCAGATTGGGACCGACCAGGAAGGCATCGTCCACGCGATCCAGTTCCAGGCCGGGGGTGTTGTCGAAGTCATGGAACAGGGGGCGCAGGATGGCTTCGCCGGTTTCCTCCTGTGCGATGAAGAGCTGGTAGAGGAAGGGCAGCAGCTTGTAGCGCGAGCGAATGAACTCGCGCATGGTTTCCAGCGTCAACGCGTCGCGGGACCAGGGTTCCTGCGGGGCGGTATGCAGGGCGCTATGATTCCGGCAGAACGGCAGCAGGAACGACGCACGCATCCAGTCGCGAAGCAGGCGCGGGCTGGCATCTCCGGCGAACCCGCCGATATCCCCGCCATTGAACGGAATGCCTGAAAGGGCCAGGTTGAGGCTGGTGGCGATCCCTTTGCGCAGGTGTTCGTAGTTGGAAGCGTTGTCACCGGTCCAAACGGCGGCATGCCGGGCGCCCGCCAGGAAATTGGATCGGCTGATCACAAACGGGCGCTGGTTGGGCCGCGCGCGCAGAAAGCCGTCGCGGGTGGCTTGGGCCATGCCAGTGGCGTACTGGTTATGATAGGTCTCGTGAAGGGCCTGTCCGCGGTCGAACCGCATGTCGAAGGGATTGGAGGCCCCGACGGATGGGTCATTCATGTCGATCCAGGCGCCTTCGATGCCGGTTTCCGCCAAACGGCGGACGTGCGCCGCCCACCAGTCGCGCGCCTCGGGCAGCGAAAAGTCCGGGAAGGCCGTTTCGCCCGGCCAGACCACACCCACGAACTCACCGCCTTCGGGATTGTGGCAGAAGAGATCCTGCTGCCGGCCCTCCTGGTAGACATCAAAAATCGGATCGCGTTTCACGCCGGGATCGAGAATTGGCACCACGCGCTGGCCGGCGGCGGTGATGGCCGCGATATCCTCGCGCGGATCGGGAAAGGCATTCCGGTCGAAGGTGAAGACCCGGAAGCCGTCCATATAGTCGATGTCCAGCCACAGGCCATCTACGGGGATTTCCTGTTCGGCGAAGCGACGCTGCAGTTCGCGCAGGTCCTCGGCGGAGCGGTAGCCCCAGCGGCATTGGTGGTATCCCAGGGCCCATAACGGTGGGAGGGGCGTGGTCCCGACCAATTGCTGCAGGCGTCGGGTCAGCTCGGAGAGGGTCGTGCCGGCCAGTACGAACAGGTCCAGGGGGCCATCCTGCGCGCCCAGCACGATCATCTTGCCAGCGCCGCTTTCCGCGGCCTGGAAGCCTTCGATCGCCACGTCGGCGGCGGTCGACATGAAACTGGAGTAGGCGTTGTTCATCAGCAGGCCGGCCCAGCCGGCCGGCGTACGGACAATCAGGTAGGGGATCGAGGCGTACAACGGGTCGGTCCGGGCGCCCATCACGGTGGCGCCATCGAAGTCGCCGAATGCGTCGGTGTTCCAAAAGCGGGTGCGCACGCCGGTCAGTTCCAAGCCCAGCAGTTTTTCCCCCATGCCGTAATAGCGAAAGTCGTCGCCGTGGCCAAAACAGAGGACATGGGCGCGGCCGCAGCATCCGAGCGCCCGCTGGGAAATGGATTCCAGCAGGGCCAGTCCCGTGGAGTTGGCCAGCACGAGCCCGCCGTCTTCGGGCCGTATCCGCAGCGAAAAGTCGCCGGTGGCGGTACCGTCGGGCGTTTCCACAAAGTCCAATTCCGCCTGGGAGGGGTTCGGGGCGGGGTGGCGCAGGGGGCTCTGGAGGCGGAAGACTCCCTGCCCGTTGCCGGCCAGACGAACTGGCAGTCGTTCCTCGCCCAGTTGCCAAGCCCCGCCGGAGGACGCGTCGACATATCGAAAATTCGCAGGATGAGGGATTTTGTTAAAATAATGCATGGGGGGACTCTAGCCAAGACCCGTTCCCGATGCAAAGCCGGAGATGCTCTCCGGTAGGCTTGACCCCATTGCCCCAACCATGGCATCTTTCGTGCCAACCAAGCCCGTTGGTACCGGTGGGAGGCGATGGGCGGGCGGAACGTGCCTTGGCGGGGACCCTTCGGGGCTCCAGGGTGGGGCGGGCCGGCGCTATCACCCCGGCGGACGGATCGTCCAGCCGGGCGATGCGCCATAACAGAAAGAACCGGATGAAAATTGGCATAGGATCAGATCACGGCGGGTTCGACCTGAAGCAAAAGGTCAAGGAACTGCTGACAGAGCGTTCGGGCGTCGAGGTGGTGGATTTCGGGACGTATAGCCCGGAGTCCGTGGACTAC
Organism: uncultured Verrucomicrobiota bacterium; assembly: GCA_964399775.1. Taxonomy (GTDB): domain Bacteria; phylum Verrucomicrobiota; class Kiritimatiellia; order CAIQIC01; family Lenti-01; genus Lenti-01. The sequence continues at coordinate 6,834 of CAYNSH010000073.1, read as the reverse complement.
CCCGATTTTGCGGTGGATGTGGCCCGGCGGGTGTCGGAAGGCACCCTGGAGCAGGGAGTGTTGATCTGCACCACCGGCGTCGGTATGAGCATGACCGCCAACAAGTTCGCCCGGGTGCGCGCGGCCCAGGTGTTCAATGCCAACATGGCTCGGATGGCTCGCGAGCACAACAACGCCAACATCCTGGTGCTGGGGGCCGTGGTGACGCCGCTGGACGAAGTGGCCGGCATCCTGGAGGCCTGGTTTGCCGCCGAGTTCGAGCCTGGCACCCGGCACGAGCGCCGGGTCGGCAAAATCAACGCCTGCGCCATGCGCGTAACGGAGCCGGAAGCCATTCACGAGCGGGATCCGGAGGCCTATGCGGCCATCCAGGGCGAGGCCAAGCGCCAGCGGCAGAACATTGAACTGATTGCGTCCGAAAACTACGTCAGCCGCGCCGTGCGCGAAGCCCAGGGGTCGGTGCTGACGAACAAATACGCCGAAGGGTATCCCGGCAAGCGCTACTACAACGGCTGCGAATTTGTCGACGAGGCCGAGCGGCTGGCGATCGAGCGCGCCCGGCAGTTGTTCGGCGCCGAGCATGCCAATGTGCAGGCCCACAGCGGCAGCGGGGCCAACATGGCGGTCTATTTTGCCATGCTGCAGCCCGGAGACACCATCCTGGCCATGAGCCTGGCGCATGGCGGGCACCTCACCCATGGCCACAAGGTCAACTTCTCGGGCCGGTTCTTCAATGTGATCCCCTATGGCGTGCATTCCGAAACCGAGCGCATCGACTACGATGCCATCGAAAAGCTGGCGGCCGAGCATCAGCCCAAGATGCTCTGCGCGGGGGCCAGCGCCTATTCGCGGATCATCGACTTCAAGCGCCTGCGGGCTATCGCCGATTCCGTCGGGGCCTATTTCATGGTCGACATGGCGCACATCGCCGGGCTGGTCGCCGCGGAGTTCCATCCCAGCCCCGTGCCGCACGCCGATTTTGTCACCACCACCACCCACAAGACCCTGCGCGGGCCGCGCGGCGGGCTGATCCTGTGCAAGGAGGCCTTCGCCAAGGAAATCGACAAGCAGATCTTTCCGGGGATCCAGGGCGGCCCGCTGATGCATGTCATCGCCGCCAAGGCCATCTGCTTCCTGGAGGCCCTCCAGCCGTCGTTCAAGGAATATGCCCGCCAAGTGGTGGCCAATGCGCAGACCCTCGCGGCCGAACTCGAAAAAGCCGGGCTGCGGATCGTCTCCGGCGGCACCGACAATCACCTCATGCTGGCGGACCTCACGCCGCTCGATGTGACCGGCAAGGATGCCGCGACCGCCCTGGACCACGCGCTGATCACCGTCAACAAGAACGCCATCCCCTTCGACCAGCAGAAGCCGTTTGTGACCTCCGGGATCCGCCTGGGGACGCCCGCGGTGACCACCCGCGGCATGAAGGAGAAGGAGATGAAGCAGATCGCCAAGTGGATTGGCAAGATCGTGGCCGACCCGGACAACGCCAAGCTGCAGGGCCGCACCCGCGACGACGTCATCGCCTTCACCGAAAAATTCCCCGTGCCGTAGGCAGAGGGAAGGGGGGGCAGTTAGTGGTCAGAGGTCGGTGGTCGGCAGTCGGTGCAGAAAAGTCGGTTTGTGGCATTGACCCCGGGGGAACAGTGCCATAGCATGTCCCCCGTACGCATGACTGTTGACAGCATACCGGGCGGGAGAAAACCATGAAGACAACGACTCGTTTCATATTGATTCTGCTGTTGGGGGGGATCCTGGGCTTTGCGATCGGGGTTGGATATGTCCAACGCACCTGTCCTTCTCAATCGGCTGACGACCCAGGGGAGGGGGTGGAGGTCATTGAATCGGCCTTGCCGGTGTTTACCGAAGCGGAGCAGTCTGCGGCCCAGGCGTATTTTGTTTACCAAGTTGAGCAGAAAACGGGTGAGACCTTTGAAACCGGTTCAGGGGAAAGAGCTCAAGAGGCTCTCGAACAACTGTTGCAGGATTATGATCTCCAAGCGCAACAAACGCCCGAGAGTGATGATACGTCTCTGGGCATGGCCAAGGCCATGGCCCATGCCCGGTTGGCGCAAATTGCCCTCGCTTATGGAGATCCGATGGAGTACGAGAGGCATCTGGCCATTGCCTTAGAATTGAGCGGCGAGACCGACGAGGACACCCTGTTCCAGAAGGTCCATGAACTGGATCAGGCCCAGCAAGGGGCCTTGGCGCAGCCATAGGCTCCGGGAAAGGGGACTGGGCATCGGGGGCAGAGAGCACGTGGCGAATTCTTTCAGACAGATCCTAACAAAAACCGAACAGAACTCCTGCACCCCTCTTTGTAAAATATGACGTTAATTTCTTGCCGCAGACGGGCGATATGAGCTAATATTCTACAGGTGGTAGGTCTTGTCTGCCGCATTTGCGGGGGGCGAAGGCTACGAGAGTTGAGCCGGATTTAAAACAATAGCTGGAGGTATTCAGTCATGAACTGGTCAACAAGTGGCAAACGGATTGGTTTGGCCCTCGCGGTAGCGATGGGCCTTTTTTGTTTCTCACCCGGCGCTTCCGCGCAGATGGATCCCAAGGCGTGGGACAACGCCAGCCAATCCGCCTATTCCGGCGGCAATTGGGCCAATGGTTCCAACGGCGGAAGTGGGTTCGGCGCGTGGGCCATCAGCTACATCGGCGGCGACTGGCGCGGCTCCTACACCGGCAATCCGGCGGACAAAGGACTCAGCGGCATGCCGAATCCCTCCTGGGGCATGTATGCGCACACCGGTACAGGCAATGGTGTGACGGCCACCCGTACGTTCACGGCTCTGGACGTGGGCGACGAACTGAGCTTCAAGTGGGCGTTCAACTGGGATTCGGGCAGCACGCCCGGCAAGGGGATCAAGATTTTTGCGGGCGCCACGCAAGTGATCGACATCAACAATGCGGGTTCGTCGGACATCACGGTCAACGGCGTGAATACCGGTTTCGGCTATGGCGTTAACGCCATGACTTGGACGATCAAGCGGGTCAACACGACGCAGTTGTCCATCACGGCCAACGACCGCGATGGCAGCGGGACCTACACGGTCACGATCACGGCCGGCGCGCCGACCTCCATTCAGTTCTACATGAACCGGCAGAGCGACAGCCAAGGCAACCGCGAGCCATTCTGGAACGACCTGAAAATTCAGCCGACGATCAAGTACGATCAGACCATCACGTTTGCCGAGGGAGCTTGGCAGACGAAGACGTACGGCAATTCGAGCTTTGCCCTGACGGCGAGTGCTTCGTCGGGCCTGACGGTGAGTTTTGCGAGTTCGGATCCGACGGTGGCGACGGTGTCGGGCAATACGGTGACCATTCTCAAGGCGGGGACGACCACGATCACGGCCTCACAGGCGGGCAATAACAACTATAATGCGGCGACACCCGTGGCGCGGGTGCTGACGGTGAACAAGGCGAATCCGACGGTTTCGGCCTGGCCGTCGGCGACGCCGATCACGCTGGGGCAGACCCTGGCTTCTTCGACGCTGGTGGGCGGGTCGTCGACGCCGACCGGGTCGTTTGCCTGGACCACGCCTTCCTATGAGCCGACAGAAGCCGGCACGGCCTCCTACAGCGTGACCTTTACGCCAAACGAAACCGACATCGTCAACTACAACACGGCGCAAAACAACGTGAGCCTGACGGTGAACGCGGCGCCCAAGGTGGACCCCGACGTGTATACCTGGCCGACGGCCAGCGCGATCACGTATGGCCAGACGCTGGCGAGTTCATCGCTTTCGGGCGGCTCGGCAGACGTGGACGGGCATTTCGCCTGGAGCGACGACACGATCGTGCCGGTCGTGGGCGGGCCCGCGCAGAGCGTGACGTTCTATCCGGACGACGACGAGGCCTACAACACCGCGATCAGCACCGTGGCCATCACGGTCAACAAGGCCGATCCGGTGGTGACGACCTGGCCGACGGCCAGCGCGATCACGTATGGCCAGACGCTGGCGAGTTCTTCGTTCAGTGGCGGCTCGGCGACGCCGGTGGGGCTGTTCGCCTTCACGACGCCCACAACTGCTCCGGACGTGGGCACGGCGGCGCAAAGCGTGACCTACACGCCGACGGACACGGCGAACTACAACACGGCGCAGAGCACCGTGAACGTCACGGTCAACAAGGCCACCCCGACGATCACGACGCAGCCGACGGCCAGCATCATTTTCGTCGGCGACAGCCTGGCGGACTCGACGTTGAGCGATGACGGCGCGGCGAGCGTAGATGGCACGTTCTACTGGACGGACGACACCGTCATTCCGGCCCACGGCACGTCCGACCAGTCGGTCACCTTCACGCCCACGGATGGCACTCGCTACAACCCGGTGATGTTCGATGTCAGCGTGTCCGTTTGGACTGATGCCATCACGTTCTATGCCAAGACGCCTTCGTGGGCGGACCATGATCCCAACGACCCGCAAATCTGGGGGCCGTTCACCAGTGAAGCCTGGACGGGGCATACGATGGTCTTCGACAGCGAGAGCGGCTGGTGGAGCGTGAGGGTCGAGGTGAACGATTCTACAGCTCAAATCACGTATCAATGGCGTTTTTGCGAGGCCACCGCGACCAAGTACCAGAAGGCGCCCGGCGGCGCCTCCGATCCGACCTTTACCACCGCAACCGGCGAGATCTGGATCGATGGTTCCGACGACGGCAGCTACACTTGGTACAATGCCAACGATTTCTCCCTGGCGCCCGCTTCCATCACCGATGGCGGCGCGCCCCCCGAGCCCACGCCGGTCCTGTTCTATGCCCGGGTGCCGGTCTGGGCCGACCACGATCCCGACAATCCGTCCATCTGGGGCCCGTTCACCAGCAGCACGTGGACCGAACACACGATGACCTACGATGAAGTACTGGGCTGGTGGAAGGTCGAGGTGGACGTGCTGGACGCCGAGGCGGCCATCACCTACCAGTTGCGCTTCTGCGAAGCCACCGTGACCAAATACCAGAAGGCGACCGGCGATTTGAACGCGGATCCCTCCTTTACGACCACGACGGGCGAGATCTGGATTGACGCATCGAAGAATGACCTGGTGTGGGCGGAGGGTGGGGGCGACCTCTTCTATCTGCCCTGCGGCCGGGTGACCGAGACGGAGCCGGATTTCGACACCGTGACGTTCTACGTCCGGGTGCCGGCCTGGGCAGATGGGGATCCGGACGACCCGCAAATCTGGGGCCCATTCCTTGGGGAGGACTGCTGGTCCACCCATCCCATGACCTACGATTCCGACCTGGGTTGGTGGAAGGTCGAGGTCGAAGTGCTGGATTCCAGTGTGGAATTGACCTATCTGTTGCGCTTCTGCGAACTGGGTGTCGGCAAGTGGCAGAAGGCGACCGGCGATGAGACGTTTTCGGTCGATCCGACCTTCACGACCACGACGGGCGAGATTTGGATCGATGGCTCGGACGACGCCAACTTTGTATGGTCGGAGGGCGATGACTACTCCCTGGTCGCCGGTGCCATCACCGAGAACCAGCCGAAGGACGACCAGACGATCACGTTCGCGGAAGGCGCCTGGCAGAGCCGGACCTATGGCGATTCCGCGTTCGATCTGGTAGCCAGCGCGTCGTCCGGGCTCGATGTCAGCTTCGAGAGCCTCAACACCTCCGTGGCGACCATCTCCGGCATCACCGTCACCATTGTCGGGGCCGGCGAGGCCACCATCCGCGCCACGCAACCCGGCAATTCCGCCTATCACGCGGCGGAACCGGTTGACCGCGTGCTGACCGTCACCAAGGCGGCTTCCACCATCGACGTCACGGGTGATGACAGCTACACCTACAACGGCTCTGCGCAGGGGCCGGATTCGGCGGACGTAACCGGATCCACCGGCGAGGTGACCTATGAGTACGCCGGCACCGGCAGCACGACCTACGGTCCCAGTGCGACCAAGCCGAGCGCCGTGGGCACGTACCAGGTGGTGGCGACGGTCGTGGCGGACGCCAACTACGAGGGCGCGCAGTCCGATCCGTTTGGCTTCACGATCACAGGCGGCACGGCGACGATCATTACTCCACCCTCGGCCAGTGCGATTGTGTACGGCCAGACGCTGGCGGATTCCGATTTGACGGACGGCGAGGCTTCGGTGGCGGGCACGTTTGACTGGACGGATGATTCGATCGCTCCGGACGCGGGCACGGCGGATTACAGCGTGACCTTCACGCCGACGGATCCGGGCTATTCGCCGGTGATCTTCGACGTGAGCCTGGAGGTCGCCAAGGCCGACCAGACCATTACCTTCCCCGCGATCACCGACAAGCTAACCACCGACGTGGTCGGACTGTCGGCCACGGCCAGCAGCGGGCTGGAGGTCTCCTTCGCGGTGGACAGCGGCCCGGCCCAACTGGACGGGACCACCCTGACCTTTACGGGCGAGGGAACCGTTAGCATTGTGGCCTCCCAATCGGGTGATGCCAATTACAACGCGGCATCCGACGTCACCCGTACCTTCGACGTGACGGAGCCGGAACTGGCGGTTGTGGTGAGCCAGACGGCAGTGAACGTCCGCGAAGGCGGCGAAGGCCGATTCTACGTACGGCTGAACAAGGATCCAGGCGAATGGGTCACAGTGAACGTCAGCCGCAGCGCCGGCGATGACAGCATCGTGGTGCGGCACGGGACGAGCCGGACATTCAATTCTTCGACATGGGACACGTGGCAGGTAGTGATTCTGGGTCAGGATGAAGATGAGAACGCCGTTAGCGAAGAGGCGACGTTCCAGATTTCGGCTGAGGGTCTCGACGATCGGTTCGTGACGGCGACGACGTTGGACGACGATATTGGCGAAAACCTGGCGCTGGGGG
>CAYNSH010000072.1:0-15180 GCA_964399775.1 uncultured Verrucomicrobiota bacterium | reverse complement strand
GCTGGCGCGTCGGCGGCGCGGGGCGGGTCGGTGGCTGGGTGGCTGGCGGGGCGGCGGTCTGGGGGCAAGCTGGGGGGCGAAAATCAGGTGGTCGGGTTGTGTTGCCATTGTGTTGACACGATTTCGGGCATATCGGGGGCTTTAGTGGCCGAATCTGGCAGAATGGCTATAAGCGGGAAAAACCCCTGCAAAAACGCATATTCGCCAGTCTTTGCAAGGGTTTAAGATGGAGCCGGCGATCGGATTCGAACCGATGACCTGCTGATTACAAATCAGCTGCTCTGCCAACTGAGCTAAGCCGGCGCTAATTCAAAGTGAACCATGGCACTATGCCTCAGCGCGCCCGCGATTTCAACTCATGGTTCCGGTCGCTCGGCCTTGCCCCGGGACGCGAGATGCGGTAAGAATATTCCATGGGCATGACGCGCCGAGAGTTCATTCGTTCCGCGGTGGTGGCGGGCGGGTCGCTGGTGGCGTTTCCGGCCTGCAGCCGGGCGCAGCCGCCGGGGGCCGGGAAGCCATCGCGGGAGCCGGCCTATGCGCGGCTGGAGGCCGAGGGGAAACTGGAAGGCCGGGTGGCGGAGGTCCACGCGATGCTTCGGCAGTGTCAATTGTGCCCCCGGAATTGCGGGGTCAACCGGCTGGCGGGGGAGACGGGCTTTTGCCGCGCGCCGGCCGAGGCGGTGGTGTCCAGCCACCAGCCGCACTTTGGCGAGGAACTGCCGCTGGTGGGGCGCGGGGGATCGGGCACGATCTTTTTCGCGAATTGCAATCTGCGCTGCGTGTTCTGCCAGAACTGGCCCATCGCCCACCAGGGGCGCGGCCAGAAGGCCACCGATCCGGAAGTGGCCGACATGATGATCCGGTTGCAGGAGCGCGGCTGCCACAACATCAACGTGGTGACGCCCACGCACGTGATGCCCAACATCCTGGCCGCCACGCGGCTGGCCCTGCACAAGGGATTGCGCCTGCCGCTGGTCTACAACACCGGCGGCTACGAGCATGCGGACATCATCCGGCGGCTCGAAGGCGTGGTGGGCATCTACATGCCGGATCTGAAATTCATGGATGACGAGGAGTCGGCGCGCTACTTGCACGCCCGCGACTATCCCGCCCACGCCCAGGCGGCCATCCGCGAAATGTACCGGCAGGTGGGGCCGCTGCAGGTGGATGACCGCGGGCTGGCCGTGCGCGGGCTGATGATCCGGCATCTGGTGATGCCCAACCGCACGTCGAACGCCAAGGCGTTCGTGCAGTGGGTGGCCGAAACGCTCTGCGCGGATGTGTATGTGAACATCATGGCGCAGTACCGGGTGGATTACCGGGCGTTTGATTATCCGGACATCGCCCGGGCGATCACGGCGGGGGAGTTCGTCGAAGCCATGGAGTGGGCCGAGGCCGCCGGACTGCGCAACCTCGACGCGCGCTCGGTCTCGCAGCGCAACGTGCAGCGGCGGCGAATGTAGGAAGCGGAGAACCGAAGACAGGGTCCGAGGTCCGAGATCCGAGGTCCGTGAAACCGCGCAGGACTGGGTGGCCGGTCCGGAGCTGGGAGGTTCGCGTCACCGCGACCAGCGGGCGCAGAACCGACGGGACGGGGGCGTCCCGGCTCCAGATTGGAATGGAGACCCGATGCCCTCGTCGGGTGGCGGCTTGCGGGGGAAAGAGGTTGGAGGTCCGAGGTCCGGGGTCCATATGTTCCACGCCATGGAAAAAGTGGGGCCGTTTTTTCCACAGCATGGAAAAGTGTTGGCGGATTTTTCCACGCCATGGAAAATGGTTTTCCACAGCGTGGAAAAGCCCGCAGAAACGGGATCGATGGGTAGCGGCGCGAGACGTCAGGCGTCCCAGAGGCCGGGGACGGCATGGGCGCAGCGAGGACAGCGTCCGGCGTCGAGGTGGTTGAATTCGACAAAGAAACCGATGCGCTCGATGAGCCGGTGGCCGCAGGCGGGACAGCGGGTGTGCTGTCCGTCGTGGCCGGGGACGTTGGCGATGTAGACATGCTGGAGGCCTTCGTCGAGCGCGGCGTCGCGGGCGCGGTCGAGGGTGGTCATGGGCGTGGGGGGCAGGTTCGCGAGCTGGTAGAGCGGGTAGAATCGGGAGAAGTGCAGCGGGGTGCCGGGGCCGAGTTCGTCGCGCACCCAGCGGCAGAGGCGTCGGAGGGTGTCGTCGTGATCGTTGAGGGTGGGAATGAGCACGGTGGTGATTTCGATGTGAACGCCGGCGGCGCGGAGATGGCGGAGGGTGGCGAGCACGGGTTCGAGTTCGCCGCCGCAGACGTCGCGGTAGAAGGCGGGATCGAAGCCCTTGAGGTCGATCTGGGCGGCATCGAGCACGCCGCTGAGCTCGCGCAGGGGCTCGGGCTGGAGGCTGCCGTTGGTGTGCAGCAGCGTGAGCAGCCCGGCGGCGCGGGCTTCGCGGAAGGTGTCGAGCGCGTACTCGAAGCAGGTGATGGGTTCGCCGAAGGTGAAGGCGACGGATTGGGCATCGGCGGCGCGGGCGTGGCGGATGACGTCGGCGGGGGGCACGTCGTAGGCGTGCACGTCTTCGGGGGCGACGAGGGCCAGGTCCCAGACCTCGCAGAACTTGCAGGCGAAATTGCAGCCCGCGGTGGCCACCGAGAGCGAGCGGCTGGCGGGACGCACGTGGTAGAAGGGCTTGCGCTCGATGGGATCGGTCTGGACGATGACGGGGTTGCCATAGACCAGTGTGTAGGCCGTGCCGTTGCGGTTTTCGCGCACGCGGCAGGCTCCGCGCCGGCCCGGAGCGATCCGGCAGGCTTTGGGACAGAGGTCGCAGCGGATTTCCCGGTCGTCGAGCGGCGTGAACCAGGGCGACGGCCGCGGCCCGAGCAGGCCGGGCTGCGCGGCTTGGCCACGCGGCGCGGCCTGGGCGCGGGCGGGGTGGGGAGTGCGCAGCAGGCATGCGCCGGCCGCCAGGCCGGCGGCCTTGAGCAGATCGCGGCGGGCCAGGCCGGAGGCGCCGGCCGGGGGCGGGTTCACGGGCGAGTGCGGTCGGGTTGTCGCCATGCGAGCCATATTACCGCACCTGCGGTGACATTCAAGGCGGCGGCGACCCGGCAGCAGGCGGCCATGCCCAGCACCGGCACCAGCGCCACGCCGGCGAGCAGCGCCCCGGCGCAGGCCCCGAGCAGTTCCATGCCGTAGAGCGCGCCAAGGCCGGACCCGGCGCGGCGCTCGCACAGCCGGGCGCAGCCAAGGGCCAACGGCAGGTTGAAGCCGTTCCACAGCCCGGCGAGAAAGGTCATCAGCCCGTAGAGCGCAAAGATGCCGGCGGCGCTGGTCAGGCGCGCCACCGCCGGCAGCGCGGCGGCGAGCACCAGCGCCCATAGCGCAATCACCAGTTGCAGGGCCGCGAGGCGGCCGGGGGTGGGACGTGCCCGCCAGACGATGGCGCCGGTGGCCAGGCCGCCCATGAAAACCGCGACAATCAGGCCGATCATTTCATAGACAAAGCCATACTGGCTCTGGAACGAAAACAGCAGGACCAGTTGCGTGGCCATGGTGGAAAACCCCGTGGTCCAGACAGCGACACCGAGGGCAAAGCGCCGCCCGCGCGGCTCTCCGGCACGCCGTCCGGCCATGCGCAGACCCGCGCCGGCCAGCAGAAGCGCCCCGAGAATGGGGACCAGCCAGTCGGTCCGCAGGCGCAGAATGCGCTCCAGGGCCGCGCCGTGGCGTCCCCGGGCGTGTCGGTTCCAAAAGACCAGCGTGTGGTAATAGCCCACGGGACGGAAGTCGGAATTGATGAAGTGCGGTTGCACCGGGAGCGGCCAGTCGTTTTCGAGAACGATCAGCTCCGCGATGTCGGGCGGAAAGAGCGGACCGGTGTCGGGCGCGGAGAAGGCGTCATCCTCCTCGCGGCCATGGCGTCGCAGGATCCAGTTGGTACGCCGCAGGGGGGCTTCTTGCAGCAGGGAGAAGAAGAGCGCATCGGAAAACCCCGGGGATTCGATGCCGCGTTCGCGGTGGCGGTCGCGGAGTCGGCGCGGGTCGGCGCTGAGTTGATCTGGCTCATCGGTGGCGAAGAACAGCAGGAATCGGTCGCCGACGGGCAGGACGTGGGCAAATTCGCGGCGGAGGGTATGATAGAGCGTCGCGTTGCGGTTGGCGGCGGCGGTGTCGCGCAGGCCAGCCGTAGAGTCGGCGCCCACCACCAGCACGCCGCCGGGAAAAAGGCGCTGGCGGGCCTCGTGGAAGAACTCGACGGTATAGAACCGGTTCAGCGCGGCGGTCGAGGGATCGGGCACGTCCACGAGAATGACGTCATAGCGGTCGTGGGTGGTTTTGATGTGCAGGCGGCCATCGCCGGAGAGCACACGCACGCGTGAATCATCCAGGGCGGCGCGGGTGTCCGGGGGAACGCGGTCGCGCGCCGCTTCGATCAGGGCGGGGTCGAGTTCGATATAGTCGATGGCGTCCAGGGGGTGGGCCAGCATTTCGCGCAGGACGCCGCGCAGCCCGCCGCCGATGAGCAGCGCGCGGCGCGGGGCCGGATGCTGGGCCAGGGCCAGATGGGTGAAGACGGCGGCCTCCTGTTCCTCGAGGGCGGATGATCCAACGTCGGCGGCACCGGTGGAAAAGGCGAGTTGTCCGCTTTGGTAGAAACTGTATTGGCCGCCCCGGCGCATGACAGCGATCAGGCCGTAGCGGGATCGCCGGGTTTCGACCAGGGAGGCGTCCGGGGCCATGTGCCGCCAAGTGGCGGCCAGCGACCAGGCCTCCACCTGACCCCACAATGGCAGGGCGGCGCCAAGCACCGCCGACAGGGCCAGCAGGACCCGGCGCATTGGGCTGCGCGGGGCGCAGAGTCCAGCCGTGGCCAGCGCCATCAGCAGACCGGCCAGCGCCAGGCAGGCGAAGGCATCGAAGACATGCACCAGCAGCAGCGAAAACGCCAGGCCGCCGAGCAGGTTGCCGAAGGCCTCCCCGGCATAGGCGCGGACGCCTCCGACCCATTCGCCGGTGTCGGGACGCGCCTGCCACAGGCGCGCCAGCAGGACGAATTGCGCCCCCCACAGCAGGCAGGCCGGGGCCAGGGCGGGAACGCTGACGCAGAGGGCATCCACGAACGAGAGCCACTCGCCCGGCATCAGCCCGAACAGGTCGCGCACCCGGCGCAGGGCGAGGAGCGTGGCGGGCATCGCCGCCAGCAGGCCGAGCGTCACCAGCGTGGCCGCCGCCGGAGTTCGCGCCACCCGTTCGGGAATCCGCGTGGCCGCCAAACTGCCGAGGCCCACCCACAGCAGCCACGAGGCCATGGCGATGCCGATGGACAGCTCGTTGCCGTGAAACACCATTAGCAACTCGCGCACCAGCACCACCTGAGTCAACTGACTGCCGGCGCCCAGCGCCAGCAGGGCGGCGGCGTGGGCGAGCCGAGGCGGGGTGGCGTGCACATTCTTCACGGCGCAACCCCGAAGCGCTGCGCACCCGGCGGCATCGCGATTCGGGCTTTTTCCGCAGCTGGAATTCATGGACCGAATGGCGCCCGAACGCCCGTCCGTGGCCTGGGTCCTGCTGGAGTGCGTGCCCGTCACGCTACGCCCGAGATCCGATCAGCCACCTGGCGCCAAGTCGCGGATGCGGCTCATCACCAGGGCGCCGGCGGCTTCGTAGCCGCCTTTCGATGGCATCGCATCGCGGATTTCTTCGGGCGAGATGGCCGGCCCCATGCGGGCCACCACGCGCCCCGGGCGCAGCTTCTCCGCTCCCTTGGGAAAGGCCGCGAAGGTTCCGGAGATGTAGACCGGCACGATCGGCACCTGCCCCTTGGCCATCAGAAAACCAATCCCGCCCTTGGCCTCGCGGATCTGCCCGTCAGGAGAGCGGGTGCCCTCGGGAAACAGTCCCACGACCTGCCCTTCTTTGAGCAGTCCGATGGCTTTCTTCAGCGCGCCCAGGTCGCCGCGCGTCCGGTCCAGCGCAATCACCCCCACGCGCGGAAAAAACCAGCGGGCCACCGGATTGGACAGCAGCGTGTCCCGCGCCAAAAAATGCACAATCCGGCGGGTGCTGCAGGCCCCGATGACCGGCGGATCCAGGTAGCTGCAATGGTTGGCGGCAAGAATCGCCCCTCCCGTCGCCGGGATGTGTTCGCGGCCCGTCACCCGCAGCCGGTATTTCAGCCAGAGGCCCAAGTGGACGGCGTCGCGCGCCAGCCAATACACCGGATGCCTGAATAGCCCTTCGCGCATGGGATCAGTCGACCGCACCGGCCTTGTTCAGGTCGTTGACGATGGTCTCCACCACCTGGTCGATGGTCATACCGGTGCTGTTGATGATCGTGGCCCCCAGCGCGATTTGCAAGGGCGCCGTGGCCCGGCTGGAATCCTTCTGGTCGCGGCGCCGCAGCGAGCTGAGCACCTCGCTGACATCGCCGGCGCCCTCGGTCTGCCGGATTTCCGCCGCGCGCCGCCGCGCCCGTTCTTCGGGGTCGGCGTCCAGGTAATACTTGTAGGGCGTGTCCGGGAACACCACGGTTCCGATGTCGCGCCCTTCCATCACCAGGCTGCCAAACTGGGTCATCAACCGCAGCTTCTCGACAATGTACACCCGCACCGACTGTTGCGCCGCAATGTCGGCTACGCGCTCGCGCACGGGCTCGGCCCGGATTTCCTGCCCAGGGTCTTCGCCATCGATCAAATAGCCGACCGCATGGTCCTTCACCACCAGTTCCATGTTCATCCGGATCAGCAGGTTGGTCACCGCCTGGGCGTCCTTGACATCGATCCCCTCCTTGACGCACTTCCACGTCACCCCCCGGTACAGCGCACCGGAATCCACATACATGAAGCCCAGCGCCTGCGCCGCCCGGCGCGACACGGTTGACTTGCCGGACGCCGAAGGGCCGTCCACCGCCACAATCGTTACTGCTTTATTCAACGTTCACTCCCAGGTTGCTTAATTGATCCCAGAATTCCGGATAGGAGGTGTCGACACACGCCACACCGCCAATGCAAACCGGCTCATCCGCAAAGAGCGCCAGAATGGACATGCTCATGGCGATGCGATGGTCGCCATAGCTGCGGACACTGCGTTCGGGGTGCACCCGGCAAGGACCGGTCACCACCATGCCATCGGGTTGCTCGTCCACCGTGCCGCCCAGCGCCCGAAGGTTTTCGGCCATCACCGCGATGCGGTCGGATTCCTTCACCCGCAGCTCGGCGGCATCGCGGATGACGGTTTGGCCCTTCGCCAGCATGCCCAGAACCGCCACCAGCGGCAGCTCGTCGATCAGGTTGGGGATCTCCGTCCCGCCCACCTCCGTGCCGCGCAGGGGCCCGCCGCGCACCGCCACGTTGCCGTAGACCTCCGGATCCGTCGGCGACGAGGTGCGCTCGACTTCCACATCGGCGCCCATGCGCCGGAGCACATCCAGCAGCGCCGTCCGGCGCAGGTTCAGGCCCACCCCCTCGGCGACCAGTTCAATGCCCGGCGTGGCCGCCGCGGCGGCCAGCCAGTAGGCCGCCGACGAGAAATCCCCCGGCACCACATAGGGCCGGGCCATGAATTTGGGGCCCTTGGGGGGCGAGCCTTCCACCGAGATAAAGGGTCCTTCCACCCGGATTTTCGCCCCCACCGCGCGCAGCATTCGCTCGGTGTGGTCACGGGTCGGCACGGGCTCATGCACCACCGTGCGCCCCGCCGCATACAGCCCCGCCAGGATGCAACAACTCTTGACCTGGGCCGAGGCCGTCGGCAGGCGGTACTCAATGCCCTGAAGCTTGCCGCCGCGAATCGTCATGGGCGCCGTGCCTTGCGGCGTCAGGTCCACCTTCGCCCCCATCAACTCCAACGGCTCCCGGATGCGACCCATCGGCCGCGACTGCAACGACTCATCGCCCGTCAGCGTCACCTGGATCGGCGATCCCGCGCACAGCCCGGCCAGCAGCCGCATGCCCGTGCCCGAATTGCCCACGTCCAGCGGACCCGCCGGCTCGATCATCTTGCCGCCCGTGCCCTGGACCGACAGCACCCCCTCGTCGTCGATCCACGAACGCGCTCCAAACGATTCCATCGCCTTGAGCGTGTTCAGGCAATCCTCCGCCTGCAGAAAACCGCGGATCTCCGACGTCCCGGAGGAAATCCCGGCCAGCAGGGCCGTCCGATGCGAGATGCTTTTGTCACCCGGCACCCGTACGACGCCGCCGGTAAAACCGCCCGGATGCACAATCTTGGTCTGTGATTGAATCGCCATGCTGTTCCTATACGTCCAGATCCTTCGGCTCCACCGACGGGCCACGCTCCGGCAACAAGTCGGCGCGCGCAACCCGGGCGCCTTCCAAAAAGGCCGCCACCTCGGCAAAACGCCCCGCTTGGAGATCAGCATATACCCGCTCGACCTCCGTTTTGAAAGCCAACAATTCCTCGGCCACCGCCGGGGCATTCGTCATCAGGATATCGTTCCACATCTCCACCGATCCCGCCGCCAGGCGGGTCGTATCCCGGAAACCCGTGCCACAGAACGCGCCCACGCGCTGCGCCTCGTTGCGCCCGATGGCCTTCGCCAGCGCCGCCGCCGCCATGTGCGGCAAGTGGCTCGTGCGTGCCAGCAGGCGGTCGTGATCGTCCGCCTCCATCCGGCAGACCCGCGCGCCCGCCGAAACCCACAACTCCTCCACCCGGCCCGCCGACTCCTCGGACACGTCGAGATGCGGCGTCACCACCGTCAGCGCTCCCTCGTAGAGATCCTCCGTGGCCGCCGACAACCCCTGCTTTTCGGATCCGGCGATCGGATGACTGCCCACGAATGCCCCCGGCGGCAACATCCCGGCCATCTGGCGGCCAATCCACCCCTTGGTGCTGCCCACGTCCGTCACCAAGGTCCCGGAGGGCAGAATCGGGGCGATCTCCGCCGCCAAATCCACGCAAGCCCGGACCGGCGCACACAGAACCACCAAACTCGCGCCGCGCGCCGCCTCGTCGGGATCGTCATGCGCCTCATCCACCATGCCGCGCTTCAGCGCCTCGGCGCGGGTCGCCTCCTTGCGGGCGTACCCCAGCAGGCGTCCGGCATAGCCGCGCTTGCGCAAGGCCAGCGCCAGCGAGGCCCCCATCAATCCCAACCCGATAATCGCAATGCCCGGTTCCTTTGTCATTTCGTCATGGTCCCCAATCCGGCTAGCCCAGGTGCCGACCCACGGCGCCCGCCACCGCTTCCAACTCCCGCATCAGTTCCTTGAACCGCCCCGGCGTCAGCGATTGCGGCCCATCGGAAATTGCATGGGCCGGATCCGGATGCACCTCCAGCAGCAGCCCGTCGGCGCCGGCCGCGACCGCCGCCCGGGCCATCGGCGCCACCAAATCCCAATGCCCCGTGCCGTGGCTCGGGTCCACCACCACCGGCAAATGGCTCTCGCGCTTCAGCACCGGCACCGCGCTCAAATCCAGCGTATTACGCGTGAACGGCTCAAACGTGCGGATCCCCCGTTCGCAGAGGATCACCTCTTCATTGCCCGCATTGATCACATACTCCGCGCTCATCAGGAGCTCTTCGAGCGTATTGGCCAGGCCGCGCTTGAGCATCACCGGCTTGCGGCAGCGCCCCAGCACCTTCAACAGGGCAAAGTTCTGCATGTTGCGCGCCCCAACCTGGATCAGGTCCGCGAATTCCGCAATCATCTCGGCGTCGCGCACATCCATCACCTCAGTGATCACCGGCAAGCCCACCACCGAGCGCTGTTCGGACAGGTACCGCACCCCCTCCACCCCCAGGCCCTGGAAGGCGTAGGGCGACGTGCGCGGCTTGAACGCCCCGCCCCGCAGCAGGTGCGCCCCCGCCCCCTTCAAAAAGGCCGCCAAGGCCAGAATCATATCGCGATTCTCCACCGAACACGGCCCCGCCATCACCAACACCCCCGGCCCCCCAAGCGTCAAGCCGCGGTCGCCATGTCGCGCGGGGGGGATCTTGATGACCGTCCGCTGCGCGTGGAACTCCAGGCTGGCCCGCTTGTAGGGCTTCAAGACGGGCATCACCTTCTCCACCCCGGACATCATTTCCAGCGCCGGCTCGTTCACCTTCGACTCATCGCCGATCAGCCCGATCACCGTGCGTTCCTCGCCCCGGCTGACGTGCGGCTTCAGGCCCCACTCCGTCACCAGGTCGGATACCGCCTGGATCCGGTCGTCGCCCGCTCCTTTTTGCATGACCACAATCATCGCTGTGTCCGGTTCTTGCTCCTGCCCCCGGGCACACGCGCCCCAGGCATTTGAAGCCGCCGACCATACCCCGCCCCCCGCCCCTTGACCATGCTAAAAAGAGGTCATGCATAAAAGAGGTCAGAGGTCAGGGCGCGTGTTCAGGAAAGATCGAAGTCCGAGGTCGAATGTTCGAGTTCACTTGATGATTGGATATTGATTATGGAGTATTGGATATTGACATCGCCCCACGTCCCCCCCCTCTCCCCCATTCGTTCAATTCGTGATTCGGAGTCGTCGACTGATCCGATCCCCGCGCCCACGGGCGCAGCCACAACAAGCCGTCCGATCCAAAGCTGCGCTCATTCGGCGTTCCCTGTGGCCGCCCGTTCCTTCGCTCGACGCAGGGCGAAACCCCCTCTATTCTCATGAGATGAATTTCTCTTCCTACACCCCCTGCCGCCTCTGCCCCCGGCAATGCGCCGTCGACCGGCTCGGCGGCGCTCCCGGCGTCTGCGGCGAGACCGCCACGCTGCGCATCGCCTCCTGGGGCCCTCACATGGGCGAGGAGCCCTGCTTCAGCGGCACGCGCGGCTCCGGCGCCATCTTTTTTTCGGGCTGCGCCTGCCACTGCTTCTTCTGTCAGAACTGGCAGATCTCCAAGGCCCACGGCAAGGGCGACGCCGTTTCCCCCGAGGAGTTCCATCGCCTCGCCCTCGGCCTCATCGAAACGGCCGTCCACAATCTAAACTTCGTCACGCCCGATCACTTCTGGCCCCACATCGAACAACTCTGCGCCCGCCTGCGCAACGAAGGCGTCCGGATTCCCTTCCTCTTCAATTCCTCCGGGTACCAACTCCCCGCCATGGTCTCGCGCTACGCCGCGCTCATCGACATCTTCCTGCCCGACTTCAAGTTTGCCGACCCCGTTCTCGCCCGCCTCGTCATGCGCGACGAGCGCTACCCCGAAATCGCCCTCGAAGCCCTCCGCCTCATGGTCGCCGAAAAGGGCTTTCTCGATCCCTTCGATCCAACCGGCACCGATCTCGCCAAACGCGGCGTCCTCGTGCGCCACCTCGTCCTGCCCGGACACGTCGAAAACACCCTGCGCGTCCTCGACCTGCTCCGCGAGGAATTCGGCCGCTGGCTCCCCCTCTCCCTCATGAGCCAATACACCCCCACGCCCGCCGCCCAAACCCGCCCCCCCTTCGACCGACCTCTCGCGCCTGCGGAATACCAAACCGCCCTCGACCACGCCCAGGACCTCGGCTTCCAGAATTTGATCGTCCAGCCCCTCGCCCCCACCGACGACTTTTTTCCCGATTTCGACCGCGACAACCCGTTCAAGGGAAACCCCGGATGAAGGATTCAGGGTGCGGGGTTCAGGGTTCGGGGATCAGGCCTTATCCTGATTGAACTGAACCCTGCCCCCTGTCTCCTGTCCCCTGGAAACTGGCGCGCCTGGCAGGACTTGAACCTGCGACCGCCGGATTAGAAATCCGATGCTCTATCCAACTGAGCTACAGGCGCATCCTAAGAAAAACACACTTTTTCGGTTTTTCGCCCTTGCAAGCGTACCAAAAGCGTACCATATTCCAAGCGTACCTAGTAGGACACGGAAGGGCAAAGAACCAATGGAAACGCTATCCAAAAACGAGACAGAGAGCAAGGCGGACAACGGCCAAGAGGCCGAGGCCGCAAGGTGGAAGCCGTGGAAACCGTGGACCACAGAGCGGGAACTCGCCACGGGCGGCACGGCGTGGGTGGTCAACTGGCATGAGCTCCAGCCGGGCGGCGGGCGTACCTACAAGCGCAAGCAATTCCAAGACCGCGCCAAGCTGGACAAGTGGTTCACAAAAGAAAAGACCCGGCGGAACCGCCTCTATGAACTCTCTCACCGTTCCGAACAGCGCGGCGATGCCGTGGCGTGGTGGGTGCGTATCGCCCCGCCTGAGCGTGCGGCCATCATGCGGGCCGTTGAACTCATGCGGATAAAGGGTGGCCGGCTGGATGGCATGGTGGAGGCCGTGGAACTCTACGCCGACACCCACCTCACGGGCGCAAAGCTGACGGTGAGGGAGGTGGTGGACGCACACTTGGAGCGGCTGGCGAAAACCAAGAGGCCGGGAACGGTGATAGATCGACGCTCCCGCCTCAATACGTTTGTCGAGGCATACGGCGACACCCTAGCCGCCACCATGACAGCGGCGGCGGTGGAGGATTGGGTGCTCTCCACCAACAGGCAACCGCTAAAGGCGGCACGGCGGCGGGCCGTCAATGCCTTGTTTGCGTTTGCGGTTCGGCGCGGCTACATGAAAGAGAACCCGGTGGCGAGGGTGGAGAAAATCGCGTCACGCTCCCCGGATGAAGTGGCCGTGTTCACTACGGGCGAGGCGGAGGCGGTGCTCAGGGCCGCACAAACGGCGGAGCCGGGCATGGTGGCCTTTTTTGCACTTGGGCTTTTCGCCGGCCTCCGGCCAGAGAATGAACTTCGCCGGCTGGATTGGAGCAATATCAATCTGAGCAAGGGCGGAAAAATTAAGGTGGTGCGCTCCACGTCAAAAACAGATCGCACCCGGTACGTGCCTATATCGGCCAATCTCAGGGCGTGGCTCAGGAGCATACCGGAGGGAAAGCGGACGGGGGCCATCCCCTACTCCCGCCGGGCGTTCCGCCGTGTGCTGGATGCCGCCCGCGTGGACAGCAAGGGCCAGCCGGTCAAGTTTGAGATGGTGGACGGCAAGCCATCGTTCAAAAAGGGCGTGAAGTCTGAGCCGGTGCGATGGACGGCGGACATCATGCGGCACACGTTTTGCACAAACCGCCAAGCCATCATCCGCAACATCCACCAACTATGTGAGGAGGCCGGCAACACTCCGCACGTGGCGAGGGCGCACTACCTGGAGCCCAAAGAGGGGGCGGAGGCGGAGGCCGCTAAGTTTTGGAGCATCAAACCCACCACTACCCGGAAAGGGAGTTGAACATGAGAGAGCGTAGAAAAATCACGGTGCGCGGCAATCCGTTGCCCGTCATGCGGTGGAGCATCACAAACAATTATGAGCCGCAAAAAGAACCAAAAATCCCTTTTCCGCTACAGCCTAAGAATCTGAAAGGCAAAGCCGCCTTGTCAAAATGGCTGAGCGACACTTGCCGACAGGTGGAGAAACAGCAAATGGCGGCTTTCAATCATTGGAAAGAGACAAAAGAAAAGGCCGTTAGCATCCGTATCGAGTTTATGTCGTGGGCGTGGCATTGTCGCGTGATTGGCGAACACGTGCAGGATATAGATGGGGCGTGGCTGGATGATGGGTGTTGCCTATGCCTACCAGATGGCCGGGAGATTCAAGGGCATATCGATGAATTGCCAGACCTCAGAATATGCGCGAACGCGGCGGTTTTGCGGGAGGAGCGGGAGAGCGGCG
Organism: uncultured Verrucomicrobiota bacterium; assembly: GCA_964399775.1. Classification (GTDB taxonomy): domain Bacteria; phylum Verrucomicrobiota; class Kiritimatiellia; order CAIQIC01; family Lenti-01; genus Lenti-01. The sequence goes on along the minus strand of CAYNSH010000072.1, from coordinate 1,595 downwards.
TATCTTATGAGATGCTATCCGGTAGGATTATTGAAACCGTAAAATCCGAACACTCCACCACACGCAAGGGCATGGCAAAGGCGGCTAAATATGGCTACAATCTCGCCATGAACGAAAGAGACAAAGGGGCGAAGCCGGTGGGCGGTCAAGGGAAGGAATTGCCAGAACGAATCCGCAAAGCTCTTAACAAAGTGGACACCATGATTAACGCAAAGCCAAAGCCGGGCGAGAAACCCACCAGCGCACGGCAAGCGTGCGTGGAGGTTCATGCAGAGATGAACTTAGGCATAACGGCTGAGCGGCTACAAAACATTCATTCCAGCCCGAAAGAGCGGGAGCGCATAGGATACAAAAAGCCATCCACGAACCCGCGAGCGTCACGCAAATAATTTATGCCGCGTGAATAATTCAGGGCCCCAATAGGGCCAGACCGCCGCCGATGGAGACATTTGGCGGCGGTTTTTCTTTCACGCGATTCGACCCCATCGGATGTGACGAACAAAAGCAGTTGATTCACCTCAAGAGCGGCGAGGTATGCCGCTTGGAAAGGTGAATATGAAAGCAGAACAGAACCAGAGCCCGGTGGTAGTGAAGCCCGGCAAGCTCCCGCCCAAGAGCCTACGCATAATCCCCAATGAGGCCGCGTCATATCTTGGGATTAAACCGCGCACCCTGAAAAAGTGGCGGCATGAACGGCGCATCCCCTACTACCGATTGGGCCACGTGGCGGTTGTGTTTGACGTGCGGGATTTGGATGCGTATCTCGCCCGCCATCGTGTCGAGGCCATTGGCTGAGGGCGGCGGACATGAGCAAGCGCAACTCCAAGAAAAGGGCCGCTCCCGCGTCAACAGGAACGGCCAGCAACTCCAACACGCCACACCCTACACCGTGCGCGTGTGCCCGGCAACTCCACTTTGCCGGCTTCACCCCACCCCTTGAGCCCGGCGAGGGCCCGGTGGAGGCGTATCTCCGTACTCGTCCGGGCTGGCATGATCGACGGGATGTAGCCGCCGCTCTCTCTCTCACAGATAGGGAGGTGCGGGCTCAGGCTGAACACAGCGGCGGACTCATCATCTTCTCCAGTCAACGCGGGCGAGGGCTCCGGCACTCGTTCAATGCGGACGTTTGGGAGATGAACGCTTGCCAAGCCGAACTCCGCACCCGTTCGGCTTCACACCTCCGGCGGAACGATGAGATCGAGGTGGTGAAGCAACAGCGGAGGGCGGGCCGATGAGCAAGACCCTCCAGCAATATCAGCCGGAACCGTGCCCGCACTCCGGCGGCGGTGTTCATGCGTGGATGCTCTCCACCGCTAATCGTGCCGCCCGTGCCGGCGTGTCTCAGGTGGATGCAGAGCAAGACATCCTCCGGGCCATGACTCGCCCACCCTCTCCAGCTTCTGAGGTTTCATCGGCGGTGGCAAAAGCCTATCGGGAGCACGTTGGAATATCTCCAACCTACCAACCGAAGCCCAAGCCGAAGCCTCTGCCCAAAACGCGGGAGCACTTCATCCAGCGCGGGCGGGAGATCGGCGGCTCAGAGGCGGATTGGTTTCACCGCTCGCCCTATTATCTGCCAGAGGCGGAACCGGGCC
>CAYNSH010000071.1:0-15368 GCA_964399775.1 uncultured Verrucomicrobiota bacterium | reverse complement strand
CCCCCAGCGCCAGGTTTTCGCCAATATCGTCGTCCAACGTCGTCGCCGTCACGAAGAGGCTCTCGAGACCTTCCGATGAAATCTGGAAGGTCGCCTCTTCGCTTGCGGCGTTCTCGTCGTCGTCCTGGCCCAGGGTCACGACCTGCCACGTATTCCATGTCGAAGAGTTGAATGTCCGGCTCGCCCCGTGCCGCACCACGATGCTGTCATCCCCGGAGGTGCGCGAGACGTTCACCGTGAGCCATCCCCCCGGATCCTGGTTCAACCGCACGTAGAAACGACCTTCTCCGCCTTCGCGCACGTTCAAGGTGTCCTGGCTGATTACGATGGCCAAGTGCTCCAGCGTAAGCGTACTGGCGGTTTCGGAGTTGGCGCTCGGGCAGCCGCCGTCGCCTTCCGCGCGCACGCGGAAGTAGTAGGTGGTGCCTTCCTCCAACCCAACGACTTCCTGGCTGGTACCCGCAACGGCCAGGTCCTCATAGCCATCCACGAAGGACGGCAAGGTCACCGGGGTGAGGACGATGTCGTCGATGTGCAGGCGGGCGTTGCTGGTCCCGGTTTCCGTCGCACGTTTGATGCGGATGCGCAGGTTGCCCGAAACATTGACGGCCTCGGAGAAGGTCTGAACCTCGTCGGACGCCGGCGCCGTGAAGCTGGATCCAATCTGGGTCCAGTCCGTTCCGCCGTTCGTGCTGTACTCGACTTTCCAGTCCACCTGGGCATCCGTCCCGTAGCGGCGATAGCTGAAGGACAGGGTGCCGATGCCGGTCGAAACGTCTTCCAGCATCGTCATCGCGGAGGTGCCGTAACCGCGCAAGCGCGCCGCACGCGCGCCGTTCTTCCAATCGTTGACTGTGTCGCCAATCAGCGCTTCGGTCATGTCCCACTGCTTGCCGGACAACGTGACTGTAGCGGACGCGTAGGCCGTCTTGGTTTCGCCCGACCCTTCAAAGTCCACGGCATAGCCGACTCCGCCGCCAATGGCGAAGTCTTCCTCCGTGCTGACGTCGAGGCGGTAGCCGGTCGCGCCGTCCACGGCGTTCCAACTGGCCTCGAAGCTCGTGTAGTCCGCAACGGCGCCCAGCCCGGTCGGGGCGTCCGGGCCGGAGGTGACGGCCTCATCCGTCAAGCCGGCGGAATAGAAGCCGTCGATCTGCGACCACGCCTTGTAGTAATACGGCGTGCAGGAGCTCAGGTCCGTGTCCGTCTGCGGGGAGCTGGTGCCGACATAGACCACGGTGCCGCCCGCGAAGGCTTCGCCCGCCGCCGGCGGAGCGCCGGACGGATCGCTGAACGTGCCGGTGCCGTTGGCCACAATGACCACATCGTTGCCGGCGGCATTCGCCGCAAAGGCCAGATCGATGGCGGACATGCCGGCGGCGGTCGCCGAGAACGAGGCCGGGGCGGCCACCGACACCACCAGCGTGTCCGTGTCCGAGCCCTGATAGATGTCGTCCACGACCGTGGCGACCACTTCGTAGCTGCCCGGATCGGTCGGGACCGTGGCTTCGCCATCGTAGGTGACGCTGACCGTCAGCCCTTCGGGGTCCGTCGTGACGGTCGCTGCGCGCTCCGTGCCGTCGTAGGCCTGAGCCAGATCGCTCAGCGTCACGGTGGCCAAGGCTTTGGTCACGTTGAAGGTGCGGGTCACGTCTTCCGCCGCGTCCCAGTCCATGTCGCCCGCCTGACTGGCCACAATGCTGACTTCGCCCGCGCCGGTGAAGGTCAGGGTGACGCCATCCACATCGATCTCGGCCGGGCCGGAGAACACGCTGAACGAAACCGGCAGCCCGCTGGAAGCCGTGGCCGACAGCTCGACCACGTCGGTCGTCACCTTGTCGGTGATGGCCGGGAAGTCGATCGTCTGCGGGCCGCCGATGGATTCCAGCGTCGCCGCATTGGCCGTGGCGGAGTTCGCGCTCACGCAATCGTCCGCGCTGACCGCGCGCACACGGAAGTAGTACGTCGTGTTGTCGTTCAACCCGTCAACCAACTGGCTCGTGCCCGCCACGGTCAGGTTTTCGTAGCCGGTCACGAAGGAAGGCGTGGACGGGGTGCCCTCCAGCTTCACATCGTCCAGGCGCATGGCCACGCTGCCGGACTTGACCCAGCGCAGGCTCAGGGTGGCGCTGGCGGCGGCCGGAGGCAGTTCCACGCCCGAAATCAGGTACCAGCCGGTCGAGGCACCTTCCGTCGGGAGACCGCTCACCGTGACCGGCGTCCAGGTCGACCCGTCCGTCGAATACTCCACGACGAATGTGGCGTTGGCGCTGGCGGATTCCTTGCGGTAGCCAAAGCTCAGGCTCAGGGCGCCGTAGCCGGACGCATCGATGCCCGCGATGCCGAAGCCGTACTCGCCCACCGAGCTCGGGAACCACACGTTCGCCACGCCGGACGCCCCGGTATAGCCGCTGGACGCGCTGGTGGCCCGGATGTCGGCCGCATTGGCCGCGCCGGCCGACGACATCGTGAAGTCGTCGTTGTCGAAGCCGTTGTTGGCCTCGTGGGTGGCAATCGCGGTGGTGCTGGCGACCGTGCCCATCGATTCGGTAAAGATGGCCTCGGGCGTGTCGCCTTCGCTGGAGAAGGTTTCGCTGGTGCTCACGTCGAGCCGGTAGGATGCGGCGCCGGTCACGCCATCCCAATTGGCCACGAAGCTGGTTTCATCGATGTCGGTGGCATTCAGCCCGGTCGGGGCATCCGGCTCGCAACTTCCGGTGGCGGCCTGGGCCGTCACGCCTTCGGAGTAATAACCGTTGTTTTCGGAGTAGAACTTGAAGTCGTAGGTCGTGCTGGCCGACAGGCCGGAGGCGGTCGCCGTCGCGGAAGATCCGACATAGACCACGGTGCCGGCGCCGATGGCGTCGGTGACCGAATACGAGGTGCCCTGCGTGGGCTCGGTCCAGGAATCCGTCGCGAGCTTGGCCACCACCATCACGTTGTGGTCCTGCGCGTTCTTGGTCCATTCCAAGTCGATTTCGCTTGCCGGGTTGCCTGCGCCGGGTTGGGCATCCTGCCCGGAGGGACTGTTGATCGCGCTGACGGCGAAGTAGGCCGAAGCGAGGTCTTCCGGCGGATAGAGCGTCGAGTTGCCCCAGCCGTTGCCGGACTTGGAGGTGTAATCGTCTTCGGCCGCGGCGCGGGCCTGGCAGATGACGTAGTGATTGGCCTGGGACGTGAACTGGAAGCCGCTCAGGTTGCGGCGCACGCGCTTGTTGGGCCAATCGCCGTCTTCATACCAGCCCGCTTCTCCCCAGTTGTAGCCCGCGCCTTCCGCGCTGGTGCCGAGGCCGATCTGCGCGTAGTTCCACGACTCCTGGCCGATTTCGAAATTCACGAACCATTCGCCCAACGTGTCGCCCAGATAGTAGCTCCCCATCGGGGTGCCGGCGCTCATCGGATTGATCCAGATGCCGGTGGCCGCCGCGATGGTCGATTCGCTGGCCGCCGTGCCGAACGCGGTTTCCACGTTCGCGCTGTTGCGAGCCTTGACCTGGAAGGAATACTCGGTTTCGGGGGAAAGACCGGTGGCGGTGGTCGTGTCCCAGGTGGCTGCGGTCTGCCAGACCGCCGAAGCGCCGAAGCTGCCGTCCGCCTGCAGGTACTGGTCGTCGCTCGTCCGCTGGATCGCAAACTCCGTCGAAGCGGGATTGCCATTGGCGTTGACCGCCACGTCGAGGGTCGTCGCCGTGGGGTTGTCCACCGTCGGGGCCGCCGGCACGTTGGCCAGCGTAGTGAAGTTCAGTTCATTGGCCGCCAGCGTGGTGCCAACGCTGTTGAGGGCATAGGCCTTGAAATAATAGATCTGGTTGACGGACAGCGAGGAGAGATCCACGGAGTAGGTGCCCGTACCGCCGGCGACTGCCGCCGTCGGGTTGTCCGTGATCGCCACGCCGCTGGAGGTCTTGTACACCACGCCGCGTTCCGTCACCGTGTCGCCGCCGTCGTCCGTCACGTTGCCATTGGCCGTGGCCGCCGTTGCCGCGATCGACCCCGCCGCCACTGTCGTCACGGAAGGAGCCGAAGGGCCGGCGCTGTAGGCCGTCCAGGCAATGTCATCCAACTTGGTTTGTGCGGTACCTCCCGCAACGATTTTCAGGACAACGTCCCCCGTGACATTGATCGCCCGACTATATTCATTCGTGTCATTAACCGTGGAGGGCACGGTAATGGTATCGCCGATTTTCGTGTTGTTGACGAAGACTTCCAAGGATCTGGCGCTGGTTCCCGTGAATGCCCGGGCATATTTGAAGGTCAGGGTGCCCATTCCTCCGGCATATGAGGGGGAGGTTAGGTCCCGCGTGCCAGAAGGCCCCCAGCAAATGGCCTTGCCGTTGAGTGTCTGGTCCGTGCGCGCCCCATTGGCGTTCCAGGTTCCCCCGCTATCCCCCGTCCAGGACCTTGCGAGATAGCTCGATGAATTCGCGCCCAAGTTGGAAAAGCTTTCAGCTATATCCGCCACGGCCTGCTGGGGCTGGCCCCACAATGCCGCCGCCAATCCGAGCCCCGCGCACCATTTCCACATCTGCGATCCGGTTGTTTTCATGTGTCGACCCTCTTGTTCCTTTTTAAATCGTCCACGCGGCAGAGGCCGCGAATTCAACCACTCAAGATTCCCAGCGCTCGCCATCGCCAATCCGACAGTTACATCGAACATAGTCTAAACCCCATGTAGTGGCAATCATTATATTGTTCGTTTTCTGTTAGAAATGCCTTGCTTGGGAATTGCAATTTTCTCTTGCAGAGCAAGAAAGGTAAACCGTTTTATTTTGCCGGGGATAACTTGTCCAAATCCCCCGTCGGCTTGCCGTGAAACGGTCGCCGATAGAGTCCGCATCGGAGCCAGACCGGCCTAGCGGGTGCCGGGCGGGCTCGTCACGGCGATGAACTCCGGGATGGCGCGCAAAACAGCCAAGTCGCTGTCATTTAACGCATTATCTATCAATGTGTTATCATAGTCCACGGCCGAACGGAGTGCCGCTACGGCTTCGTCAACGCTTCCGCCCTTGGCCAGCAAACAGGCCTGGTTGTAGAAGGCCACGGCGAGCTTGCGGACATGGTTGTCCCGGATGTCGTAAACCTGGGGCGGCCAACGGTGGCGGGGAACGTTCGCGGCAACCTCCTGCCAGACATCAACAACGGCCGGATAATAGTCCAGCAGCAACCGGTATTCGCGCAAGGCCCTGGGTTGGTCCTTCGAAATGAATTGGCTGTTCTGGGCCAATTCGTATTGATAGCGCATCAAGTCGGGACTGAGACAAACAGCCTGTTGGACGGGCGACAGCACAGAATACCGGGGCGAGTTCTCTGCCAGCAGGCGAGCTTGCCGGTCCAAGGAAGGGTTCAGTTCGTTCATTTTTCCGAGGGAGTCCAGCGCGGCCGACTCGTCCCCCAGCGCCAGCCAGGAGACCGCCATCCACCCCAGGAAATCTGAACCGAGGGGTTCGAAAGCCAAGCCCCGGTCATAGGCGGCAATGGCCTTCTCGTGATCCCCCATCAGGCAATAGATCCAGCCTTCCATGATGGCCAGGGCGGTTGGATTCACGACGTTCAGTTGTTTCACCCGGTCCAGCCAACCGAGGCTCGCGTCGTAATCGCCCGCCCGCTGGTTCTGGTATACCTTGATCAGCAAGGCCTGACTGTCGTTGGGGGATAGGGCGAGGGCCTGGTCGGCGAACCGCCCCGCCGCCTCCAGATCCTGCGCGGCCAAAGCATGGGCGATGTTGCCCAGATTCACCGCGGAGTCGGGGTATTTCGCCAACGCATCGCGCCAGAGGGTCACGTCGTCGCGCCAAACCTGGCTGCGCTCCCAGGTGCCCCAGGACCACAGCAGGAGAAGTCCCGCGGCCAAGGCCGCAGCCCCGTGCCGCGCGGCCGTGCGGGTTTGCAGGAGCCGGTGCACGCCATGGGCCAGAAGAACGAACAACCCGATCCCGGGCAGGTAGAAAAAGCGGTCCGCGGCGAGAAACCTCAAGCCAACCGGGATGATGCGCGAGCTCGGCGATAATGCGACCAGAAAAAACAAGACGCTGAAAACCAAAACGCGGTGGCGGCCCTTGACGCCTTGCCAGACGATCCACCCGGTCAGCCAAACCAATGCGGCCAGCGCCAGATAGTAGGACCATGCGAAGGGCTGCCCGGGCGCAGGGGCCGGATAGAAGGCGCTCAAGCCAAAGGGCCAGATGAATTTTTCGACGTAGAGCGCGACCCCCCGGGCGGCAATCAGCAGGTTGCCGCCCACGGCCCACACTTCCGCGCTCCGGGCCACGTTGGTCGTCACGTGGGTGTAGAACGTGATGAAGATCCCCGCAATCGAAAGCGCAAAGAATGGCAGCACGTCGACGAGGCTCTTACGACTCCAGGCGCCCTGCTTGAAGAAATCGCACAGCATCAACACCGCGGGCAACGTCACCGCCAACGGCTTGGAGAGGAACGCGCCAATCCCCATCAGCAGGGCGAACCCGTAGGCGCAGCGGGAGCCGCTCGACCTGTGGCGCAGATAGAAGATCAACGCCCCCAGATAGAACAACGCGCTCAGCATGTCCTTGCGTTCGGCCACCCAGGCCACCGATTCGACGTGCAGCGGATGCACGGCGAAGAACGCCGCGGTCCACCAGGCCCAGCCGGGGCTCCCGGTCAACCGCCGAACGAAAAAGAAAACCAGCAACGTGTTCAGCCCGTGCAGCCACACGTTGGTGAGATGGAACACCCCCGGCGCCAACCCGAAAAAGTGGTGTTCGAGCATGTACGACAGTTCAACCAGCGGCGTGTACTGCCCGTTGGGCATCTGGCCCCGCTGCGGGTGGAGCCGGAACAGGTCCACCACGTTCTCCCAATGGAGATGATGGATCCGGTAGTTTTGGAGCACGTAGACGCCATCGTCCCAGGATGGCAAAAAGTCGTTTTGCAGCGCAGGCAGATAGGGCAGAACCGCCATCGCGAACAAGACGCCAGCCAACGCCGTCCTGAACTTCCAATTGGCAGACATCCAGCCCGACGGCTTACAAACGGGTTCGCCTGCCGGAATGGAAGACGCTTGGGCTTTTGGTTTCTTCGGCAATGGCCATCTCCGGAAAAGGCCCCCGCCTGGGGCCCCACTCGTATTCGGTCGGCATCCTACCCACCCCTCCCGAATTCGCAACAACCAATGCCAAGTGGTCCTGGCTTGACGGTTTGTTGCCAGGAGAGAGGCGACAGGAAGTCAGAAGTCGGAGGCCCGATGTCCAAGATCCGTACAATCCGTAAAATCCGTAGCTGGCTGTTTGTTTTCCAGCGGCAAGATGCCGCCGCTCCTTACCCTCCCGGTCGCCACGGAGGCCGCCCCTCCAGAAATTGTTTGGCGTCTTTTCGCGATGTTCGTAGTTGGCTGTTCGTTGTTAGGAGACAGGAGACAGTGTCCGAGGTCCGAGATCCGACAATCTCGTTGAGCGCGGCCCGTATGTCCGCTTCCATCGTGGCGTGTAGCTCCGCTACGCGCCGGCCGTTCCGATCCAGCGCGGACCAGAGGCCCACACCACATCCATCCCGCAGGCGATGGACCATGAAAATCAGGCGGCGCCGAGGCGCCGCCTGATCCGTGTCGGAATATCCGACGCGTTTACGGGTTTGGCCGAATTTCCAGCACCTTGGGCACGGCATCGGTTCCATCGTCGGGGAACACCACCCACAGGAAGTTCAGGGTGACGGGATTCGTCTCCATTCCCTCCGGCAGAGCCAGCCACTCCTCGGCGTCCCGGCTGTAGAGATAGTCGACATTGGTGAGCGAGGATTCGCCCAGGCCGACTTCCAGAACGCCCAGCGTCAACGCGGGGGCGTATTCAATCACGAGATACCCGCCGCCGGCCTTCTGGCCCACCCAGGCCGTCTTCGGATCGCCGTCCACGGCCAGCCAGCCCGTCGGGTCTTCCGGCCCGTCGCTGGTCAGCACCGAGACGGGAATGCTTTCCAAGCTCATGGCCCAGGCCTTCCCTTGTCCCTCCGGAGGAGGAGGAGGGGTGCCATAGACTTCCAGCTCCGGAATCACGACGCTCTGGTTCTCCGAATTCGACAGCCCGGTGAACTTCAGGTAGCGGATCGTCTGGTTGTCCACCTCCCAATCGTCCCACCCCTGGCGGTCTTCCTCGCTGGCATCCGCCAGCATCGTCCAGTTCACGCCGTCCGTCGAGGATTCGATCGTGTAGCGGTGGACCCGATAGGTCCAATCCCAGTTCAGGATCCGCACGCGCGATACGACCTTGTCGCCCCCCAGATCCAGCGTCATGGTGCCCGGAGGAGTGGCCGTCCACATCGTGTGCCCATAGTTGCCGCTGGCCGTGTGAATGCCGTCGATCAGCATCCACGGCCGGCTCGCCTTCACGCCCGTGATCGTCGCCCCGCTCGAGGCCAGCGCCAGGTTCTCGCCAATGTCTTCATCCAGCGCGATCGCCGGCATGAAATAGTCCGGCCGGCCCGCCGCCGAGATCCGGAATACCGCTTCTTCGCCGACGTCGTTGTCGTCTTTGGCCTGCCCCAGCACCACCGGCTGCCAAACATCCCAGTTCGACGGTTCGAATACCCGGGTCGCCCCGGCCGTGATCACAATGCTCTCGTCGCCCAAGATGCGGGACACGGTGAACACAACCGAGGACCGCGGCTCCCGGTCCAGGCGCATGAAGAACGTCCCGCGGCCGCCTTCCCTCACGTTGACGCTGGCCTTGGAAAACACCGGCAAGGCCACATCGATCTCCGGACGTGTCCCGTACACTTCCAACTCGGCGATCGCAACGCTCTGGTTCGCCGAATTCGACAACCCGGTAAATTTCAAGTAGCGCACCGCCACATCGGCCACCGGCCAGTCGTCCCAGCCCTGGCGATCTTCCCCGCTGGCATCCGCCAGCATCGACCAGTTCACGCCGTCCGTCGACGACTCAATCGTGTAACGGTGGACGCGATGGGTCCAGTGGAAGTTCAGCAGCCGCACGCGCGACACCGTCGCCGTGTTTTTCATGTCCAGCGTCATCGTCCCCGGCGGCACGTTCGTCCACCATGTGTGACCGTAGTTGAGACTGTCCGTGTGCACGCCGTCGATCAACAACCCCGGCCGGCTCGCCTTAACCCCTGAGATTGTGGAGCCGCTGGCCCCCAGCGCTAGGTTCTCGCCAATGTCGTCGTCCAGCGTCGTCGCCGTCACGAACCGATCGTCGAGACCCTCAGCCGAAATCCGGAATGTCGCTTCTTCGCTAACGGCGTTCTCGTCCTTGGCCGCCGCCAGCGTGACCGCCTGCCAGGTGTTCCAGGTGTTCGCGCTGAATGCCCGCGTCGCCCCGCTCTGGATCGATATGTCCGCGCTCCCCGAAACGCGCTCCACCGTAAACGTGACGCTTCGTTCCGGCACTTCGGCCAGACGGATGTAGAAGCGGCCTTCCCCGCCTTCGCGCACATTCACGCTCGTCTGGGAAATGGCGGGTTGCGGCAATCCGGAATAGTCGCGTGTGCCGTAGATTTCCATCTCCGAGACCAAAACGAGTTGACTTGCCGTACTGGACAGCCCGGTGAACCGCAGATAGCGGAACGTTGCCAGGCCGGCCGACCAGTTGTCCCAGCCCGCAGAATCGTCCTCGTTCGACTCGGCCAGCTGGACCCAAGTCGTTCCGTCCAGCGAGGTCTCGAGCCGATAGCTTTGATCCCGGCAGGCCCAGTCATACAGCAAGAGTCGAACCCACGACACCGTTGCCGGGACGTTGAGATCCACCGTCAGCGATCCCGGCGGATTGTTCGTCCAGACTATGTAGGCGTAATTGGTGCTCGCCGCGTGCACGCCGTCGATCGACTGCGCAGCACGGCCCGCTTGCGCGCCCGTAATCGTGGCCCCGCCCGAGGCCAGCGCTACGTTCTCGCCGATCCCGTCGTCGTCCAGCGCCGTCGCCTGAATGAATTGATCCTCGAGGCCGGCGGCCGAGATCCGGAACGTCGCCGTTTCGTTTTCGTCGTTCTCGTCCGCGGGCGCCGCCAGAGTGACGGCCTGCCAGCCGCGCCAATTCGAGCGCGTGAAGGTCAGCGTTGCGCCGCTTTGGACGGCGAGGCTCTCGCTGCCCGCGCTGCGTTCCACGGCCACCGCGACGTCGCCCGCCGGAAGCGTGGCCAGGCGCACGAAGAAGCGGCCTTGGCCGGCCTCGCGCACGTTGACGCTCCCCGCCGAGATCAGCAGCCCGGGCGTCGCCGGCGCGAACGTCTGCCAGCCCAGGTAGGGATAGCCCCCGTTGCGGCCTTCCGAATCCTTGACCCAGGTCCCCGCAAAATCCCAGCCCGCGTAGGTATTGGCCGCGGAAGGATACGCCATCTCCACCGTCCGGCGCGCGCTGCCCCCGCCGCTCTCGGCCTGCCCGGTCGTCTGCACGTCCCAATAGCTGGCCACGACGGGGCTCCCGGTGTAATTCGTGCCCACCAGGCCGCCGACGTCGGCGGTGCCGCTGACCGCGCCCGTCGCATAGCTGTTCAGGATCTGGTTATCGCAATATCCTACCAGGCCGCCGACGGCGACGTTGCCGCGGACCGCGCCCGTCGCGTAGGCATCGAGGATTTGGATGTCGCTATATCCCGAGAATTGGCCCACCAAACCCCCGACCCAATCGCCGCCGGTCACGTCGCCCGTTGCGTACGAGCGCACGACGTTGCCGCCGACGACGAACCCGGCCAACCCGCCGACCCGGTTGTGGCCGCCGACCACCTCGCCCGTCGCCGACGAATCCGCGATCGTGCCGGACATATAGAGCCCCACCAGGCCGCCGACGCCGTCTTTGTTGCCGCGCACCGCCCCCTCCGCGCGGCAACCCGTAATCTGGCCGTCGGCAAGGCCCGCCAACCCGCCAACCCGCGCGAAATCATACTCATCGGGGGCCACGCCGACGACGTCGCCCCGCGCGAGCGAGTCGGCGATCGCGCCGCCACCCTGTTGCCCCACCAGGCCGCCGACGGCCTCGCTGCCCTGGACCGAACCTTCCGCGCGGCAACCCGTGATCGTGCTGGAGTACACCTGCCCCACCAAGCCGCCAACGCCATAATTGGTGCCCGCCACCGTTCCCATGGCGTAGGAGTTGGCGATCGCGCCATTGTACACGTATCCGGCCAGCCCCCCGGCATACCCACTGGTGCTTTGGACCGGGCCCGTCGCGTGGCTGTTGGCAATCGAGGCGCTATCCATGAATCCCGCCAGGCCACCGACGTACATGTCGGCGCCCTGAACTGTCCCCGTCGCGGATGAATCCGCGATCGCGCCATAATCTACATGCCCCACCAGCCCGCCGACTTGACTGAATCCGGCGACCGAACCCTCCGCGCGGCAGACCGTGATCGTGCCGCGGGTCACGTAACCCACCAGGCCGCCGACGAAGTTCGAACCGCCGCCCACGGCCCCCGCCGCCCGCGAATTCGCGATCGCGCCATCCTGCAGAAATCCGACCAGGCCCCCGGAATACATCGTACCTTCGTGGCTGGTCACCGTGCCGGTTGCATACGTGTTGGATAGAGTGGAGGACTGGGCATATCCGACCAAGCCGCCAACATTGTGGGCGCCGCCGACGTCGCCCGTCGCGTAGGAGTCCGCGATCTCGCTGCCGATCAGGGTTCCCGCCAGCCCACCCACCAGATTGTTTTGGCCCGTCGCCCCGCCCGTGGCGTGCGAGTCCACGATCCGGCCGCCTTGCATCCGGCCCACCAAGCCGCCGACCTGGCCGGATCCGGTCACGGAACCCGTCGCGGAACAGGATGCAATCGTGGAAAAATCGGCTACGCCGGCCAGTCCGCCGATGGTCCAGTCGGTGCCCGAGGCCCCCCCCACATGGCAATTCGTGATCAAGCCGTAAGACATGAACCCGACCAGGCCGCCCACGTAGCCGCGACCGCTGACCGCCACGTTTTCGGTGGTCACGCGGCAGAGCTGCCCCGACGCCACGGTCCCGAAGACCCCGAGGTAGGAATAATCAACGGGCGCGTCGATCGCCGCATTCCGCAGCGCGTGGCCGTTGCCGTCGAAAACGCCCGTGAAGGGCACTTCGATGACTCCGACCGGCGTCAGGGCCGCCCCGCCGAAATCCAGATCCGCCGTCTGCAGGAAATGCCCCCCCCAATCGTTGGTGCCCACCATCAGCTCCTGCCAGTCGACCGTGGACCCGATCCGGTAGGGATCGCCCGCCGTGCCCGCGCCCCCGCCGTACGTGCCAGCCCGCGCCGGCGAGCCCAGCGCGCCTAGCGCCCACAGCGCCCCCGCGAGGGCCAGCCGCGCCGGCCAGGACAAAAACGGGATGGTTTCGAAAGATCTGCGACGAAACGGAATGGTTTTCAAGGATTGCCTTTGGTTAACAAAGGGAGTGTGAGCCCGAATCTTGTGCATGGCAAACTTAATTTTCACGAGTGTCGTGGAGTGTCGTGGAAAAGGCTACGACCGGCTTCGGAAATCCATGGGATTGCCGGTATTGGTTGATCACCCCACATATTCATCTGCACAACCTACGCTTGGGGGGGGCGAATATCGTACCCGACAGCCAAGCGAATGGAACAACATCTGTCCCACGGATGCCTTCGACGGCCCACGGATGGAACACCACTTCATCGCCATCCTCGCATGAGAACCAAGCCATCTTGTCGATGCGCCCCCCCCCCTTCTTTTTACTTCATAGTCTTTATCCGTGGGACGCCGCAGGCATCCGTGGGAGACGATGAATCTTGTCTTGCGCCCTTGTGGAGTAAGCGTCCGGGCGGGCACCGCCTTCACGGGCGAGCTTCGTTGCGGCAAAGTCGTGGTCCAACAGAAAGGACGCGACGATGTTTCACATGAATCAGAATCTGAAGGTAGTGCTGGCAGTGAAGCCGGTGGATTTGCGCAAGAGCTTCCATGGGTTGTACGCGCTGGCAGCGCAGCGACTGAAGGAAGCGCCGGAGAAGGGGGCGCTGTTTGTGTTCAGCAATCGCCCTCGCACTCGGGTGAAGGTGTTGTGCTTTGACGGCACCGGTTGCTGGGTGTCGACAAAGCGCCTGGAGAAAGGGACGTTCAGTTGGCCTCGCGGGACGGACATGAAGCGTGAAAAGCTGCGGTTGAAACCCGAAGCGCTGGGGCTTTTGCTGGATGGAGTGGACCTGCGCGGAGCACGGCTTCGAGCATGGTACGAGCGCTGAAAAGCGACCCGAAAAATAGTTTGTGAAAATCGCGATTTAGGGCTTGCCCTCGCGCGCGCGCGCGCGTAAGGTGCGCGCCCATGATGTTCACCGTCGAGCAATACGAGCAGCTGCTGGCGGAGAACAAAAAGCTGTTGGCCGAGACCCAGACGCTTCAAAACGAGCTTCGGTTTCTCCACGAAAAAGTCAAATATCTGCTCAAGCAGCTCTTCGGCTCCAAGTCCGAGAAAATCGACCCCAACCAGCTGACCCTCCTTCTGAATGGCCCGGAGCTTCCTGCCGTGAACGAGGAGGTGCTTGCCGAGGTCGAAGAGGTCGCGTCCGCTCCCCGTCGCGCGAAGCGCCGTCCGTTGGCGGATCGCCTGCCGGACGATCTGCCCGTCGAAACCGTCGTGATCGAGCCCGAGGAAGTGTTGGCGCATCCCGAGGAGTACAAAAAGATCGGCGAAGAGACGATGGTCGAACTCGACGTGGAGCCGCCGCGTTTCTTCAAGCGCCTGATCATCCGCCCGAAGTATGCAAAGTTGGCGGATCGCCGTCTGCCGCCCGTGGTGGCTCCGGCTCCCAAGCGGATCATCGAAAACAGTTTTGCCTCCGCCGGCTTGCTGACGGCGATTCTGCTGGGTAAATACGTCGATCATCTGCCTCTGTATCGCCAGGAGCAAATCTTCAAGGCGCGCCACGGAGTGGATCTGAGTCGAAAGACCATGTGTGACTGGGTATGGAGCATCGCCTATCAGCTGGCGATGATCTATGAATGCCTGCGCCACGAAATCCGAAGTTCGGGATACATCCAGGCGGATGAAACCCCTGTATCCTATCAAGACCCTGGAACCGGCAAATGCGGCACGGGATATCTATGGACCTATCTGGCCATGGACCGCGGCGTGCTGTTCGAGTGGTTCCCCAGCCGGGCAAGCGATTGCCTGACGCGGATGCTCTCGAAGTTCAAGGGCCAGTTGCAAAGCGACGGATATGCCGCCTACGACACGTTCTATGCCAAGCCCCTCAACCAGAAGCTTCGCGCAGGCGTGGATCGGGCGGGCTGCTGGGCCCACGCCAGGCGCAAGTTCTACGAGGCCCGCGAAGAAAGTCCCTTGGCCGCCCAGGTGCTCGCCGACATTCAGGCTCTCTATCGGGTCGAGGCCGCCTTGCGTGATCAGCGTGCCGACGCCGGCCTCCGGTTGGCGACAAGACAAAGCGAAAGCCTGCCGATCCTCCGGAAGATCCAAGACCGATTGAAGGCCGCCGCCACCTCGCACCTGCCCAAGAGCCTGACCGCCAAAGCCATCTTCTATGCCTTGGGGCAGTGGGAGCGCCTGATCGTGTTCACCCGACATGGGCACATGGAGATCGACAACAACCGGGTCGAAAACGCCATCCGTCCCACGGCGGTCGGCAAGAAGAACTGGCTGTTCTTTGGCAGCGAAAAGGCCGGCCAGTCCTCCGCCATCCTCTATAGCTTGTTGGAATCCTGCCGCATGCTGGGCATCAATCCGCAGGAATACCTCCTCGACGTCCTGCCCCGCCTGCCCACCATGACCAACCAGACCGCCCACCTCTACACCCCCGCCCAGTGGAAGGCCGCGCGCGTAAAAGCCCCCGCCCTCGCCATGGGGTGAGCCGCCGGACGCTTACCTTGTGGACGGCGTGCGACCAAATGGACGGGAAGGGGACCCGACCCTCCAGAAAGGAAATAATCAGGCGGCGCCGAGGCGCCGCCTGAATGGCTTCAATCTATTCGAAGCGTTATGGGTTCGGCCAGATTTCCAACACCTGAGGCACGGCATCGGTGCCGTCGTCCGGGAACACCACCCACAGGAAGTTCAAGGAGACCGGGTTCTTCTCCAGGTCTTCCGGCAGGGATTGCCATTCCTCGGCGTCCAGGCTGGTGAACACCTGCGCATCCGCCAGCGATTCGGCGGTCACGTCCACCGCCAGCGCCTTCAGCGTCAAGGCGGGGGCGTATTCCACGACCAGATAGCCGCCGCCGGTCTGTTGGCCGACCCACGCGGTTTCCGGATCGCCGTCCACGGCCAGCCAGCCGGTCTCGTCATCCGGCCCGTCGCTGGTCAGCACCGACACGGGAACGCTTTCCGGGCTCATGCTCAAGGCCATCCCTTGGCCCTCGGGGGCAGGAGGCGCGGCATACACTTCCAGCTCTGGAATCACTACGCTTTGGTTCTCCGAATTATATAGCCCGGTGAACTTCAGGTAGC
>CAYNSH010000070.1:0-15477 GCA_964399775.1 uncultured Verrucomicrobiota bacterium | reverse complement strand
AGTTCATCTCCTTTCATATGAATAGACAACTCCGACTTGTCCTGACGCACCGGATGGGAAACAGCGGGACAACGAGGCGGAGAACCGATTCCAGCTACGGATGAACAGGATAGTGCGGATTCGATCTGGAGATCCCCGGCTTGGATCCGTGTCGTGGTCTTCGCGGACGCGGACTACGGATCGGGAAGCACGCCAATGCGGATGACCCGTTGCGGTGCGGCTCCTGCCCCGGCGGTGAAGATGGAAACCGTTCCGCTTTGGTTCTCGTAGTCAGCGCCCTCCGCCAAGGGCTGCCAGTCCCAGCCACCATTGCCCAGCAACCCGGTCGCCCCCAGCACGCGGTTGAGCCTATAGCCGCCGGGAACTCCTAAAGACAGCCGTTGGTCTCCGGGAAGGTACAGGATGCTGGGTATCTGGGGCGTTGGCGCGGGTCCGGACCCGATATACCGGTTCAGGGCCACGCCGGAAACCGGCGCCGGATCGATGAAGATCCATTGGGCGAAGGCAAAGCTAGTGGGATCGAAAAAGCCAAGGTCCAGCGACACGAGGGGCGTGTCATAGTAGGCTTCGCCATCCTGCGGAGTGTCGTCGTGGAATACGCGGACATAGGCAAACCCGGTCAAGTTCCAGTCCAAATCCACATGCGGCGGGCGAAGCGTCGAGGAAAACCCCCATTCATCCACCCCCTGCATGCCCCGGCTCAACACGGTGCTGGCCATCACCCAATCATCGCCGGTCACATAGCCGTTGGCGGCATTGGCCGGGTTCACCCGATTGTCGCTTCCATCGCCGACCACATGGTCGAATCCCGCATAGATCAGTTGGATCAGCGTGCGGCCGCTGCCGTTGTTGGCCAGGAGGCCGGTGCCGGGAACCGTCGAAGTGACATTGGCGGCGCCATAGGGATACAGTCCATAGCCCGGACAATACCAGACGGCGATCCCGGCGATCGCCGGAGAAACACAGAACACCACGGCGAAGAGAATCGAAAACAGTTTGCTCATGGGGCGATCCTCCAATCAGTTCGGCCAGGCGATATTGGTTTGGATCCACAAGAATGCCGGGGAACCGGGCGGCTGGCGCACAACAAACCCATCGCCGGCGGGAATCCGGTAGGCGGCGGCTTCTTCTCCCCAGCCCCCGCCTTTGGCGGCCGGGGCCTTGAGGTAGTTGCGGGCCCAGGATCCCTCCGCTCGACTCCAAAAGGAAACCGTTGAGCACGCGGGCAGGAGTTTGGACAGCTCCGTGTTGGTCCACAGCACATCGACGGGAAACGGATAGGCCAGAACCATGGATTCAGAATCGACGGGGATGGCGGCGGGGCTTCCAGGTATGCCGCCCGACAAAAAGAACTGTTGGTCGGTCCACGACTGAACAAAGAACCCTTCCCCGCGCAGCAGTTCCTTGTCTGCTCCGGCGGTCCATCCTTTAGAAGTCTTCGTGCAGCCCTGCCAGACCTGAATGGACGTATCCCAAACATAAATGGTCGTATTGGGTGCCGCCGATTGAAATACGTTGCTGATGGTGTTGCCGCCATCCACGAGGTAGGGCACGGACATCAGATCGACTTCGCCTGCTCCAACCGGCCGCGTAATCGATGGATATTGGGCATGGACAACTCCTGCGTATAACACCACAAACCCGAGCCACAACCAGACCCTTTTCATGCACGCCTCCTTGAACTGTCAGCTCGATTCGACTCCTAACCCCTATTCTTGTCAATACAATCCAACGGGGACTCTTGATGACGTACCCCCTTACGTATTCACAGCAACAAATGGAGCCGGAAACCTATTTCTCCAGTTCCGCCCAGCGGGCGTAGAGGCGTTCGATTTCGGCGGGAAGTTCGCCGGCCCGCGCCGACGTCGACTGGATGTCCGCCGGCAAGCCTTTGTAGTAATCCGGCCGTCCCATCCGCACGTGCAGCGCCTCGCGTTCGGCCTCCAGCGTGGCGATGCGCGCGGGTAGGTCCTGCAGTTCCTTGCGCTCCTTGTTGGTCAGCTTGCGCACGCGACCGCCGTCCGTTGGCTTGCCCGGCGGCGGGGTGGACGCCGGCGCAGGTACGGATGATTTGCGCTGGGCCAACCAGTCGTCGTAGCCGCCGGGATATTCGTTGACGGTGCCCTCCCCTTCAAACACCAAGGTGCTGGTCACCACTTCGTTGAGGAATTCGCGGTCGTGGCTAACCAGCAGAATCGTTCCGGAGTAGTCCACCAGCAGGCTCTCGATCAGTTCCAGCGTCTCGAGATCGAGGTCGTTGGTGGGTTCATCGAGGACCAGGACATTCGAGGGCCGCGCAAACAGCTTGGCCAGCAACAGGCGGCTGCGTTCTCCGCCAGAAAGAACCCGCACCGGGCTGCGCGCGCGGTCCGCCGAAAATAGAAAATCCTCCAGATAGCCGATGACATGCCGCCGCTGACCATTGACCATGACGAATTCGTTGCCGTCGGCCACGTTATCGAACACCGTGCGGGCTTCGTCCAGCGCCACGCGCAACTGGTCGAAATAGGCGATGTCCAGCTTGGTGCCATGCACCACGGTTCCTTCGTCCGGCGCCTCCTGCCCCAGCAGGACGCGGATGAGCGTGGACTTGCCGCAGCCATTCGGCCCCAGGATGCCGATTTTGTCGCCCCGGCAGATCAAGGCGTCCAGCCCGCGGAACAGCCATTGATCCGTCCAGGCCCGGCCCAGGTTCGTTGCCGTGATCACCTTGAAGCCGGACCGGTCGGATTCCTGCAACGCGACCTTGACGTTGCCGCCGCGGTCCCGGCGGGCGGAGCGCTCCGCGCGCAGTTTCATCAACTCGCGCACACGCCCTTCGTTGCGGGTGCGGCGGGCCTTGACGCCCTGCCGAAGCCAGGCCTCCTCCTGGGCCAGTTTTTTGTCGAAGGCGGCGTTCTGGCACTCTTCGTCCTCCAGCGCCGCGGCCTTGCGATCCAGGTAGCGGTCGTAGGTGCAGGCCCACGAGCGCAATTGCCCCCGGTCCAGTTCGACGATGCGGGTGGCGATCCGCCGCAGAAAGGCGCGATCGTGGGTCACGAACAGGATGGCACCGGGAAAACGGGCGAGGAACCGTTCCAGCCACACGATGGATTCCACGTCGAGGTGATTGGTGGGCTCGTCGAGCAGGAGCAGGTCTGGTTCCGACGCCAAGGCTCGGGCCAGCAGGACGCGGCGTTTCATGCCGCCCGACAGCGTGGCGCAGTCGGCCGCCGGATCCAGTTCCATCAGCGAGATCGTTTTGTTCGCCTGGAGGTCCTGATGCCAGGCGTCCAGGCCGGGTCGGACGCCCCGTCTCACCTCGTCGAGGACGTTGCCGGACAGATCGGATGGCACCACCTGCGGCATCAGGGCCGAGACGAGATTGCGCTGCCGCACCACCTCGCCGGCCTGGGGAGCAAGAAGCCCCGCCGCCACCTTCAGGAGCGTGGACTTGCCCTCGCCGTTCCGTCCGAGCAGGCAGACTCGCTCCCCGCGCTCGATGTTCAGCGTGGCGTCCTCCAGCAGCCACGGCCCGCCGAAACGCACGGATATATTCTGGAGACTCAACAAGGCCATGGCGGGGATGCTTTCAAGCCGAAGACAACGAGGATGGAATCATGGAAAGATGGAATCATAGTGACAAGCAGGCCGTTGCCGTCGTTTTCGTTTTTTCAATCATTCCAAGATTCCAGCATTCCATTCCCAACGACACGCCGCCCCCTCCTTGCGGAAAGGGCGGCGGCGGTTGAAACCGGCTGGACGCCGGCTCAGGTGAAGCTGGCGCGAATGAAGACCAGCACGAAGAGCGCGACGGTCTCGATGACGCCGAGGGTCATCAGGTAGTTGCCGAAGCCCTGGCCGGTTTCGGCGAGGGCATCCGCGCCGGCGGCGCCGGCCTTGCCCTGGAACCAGGCGGAGGCCGCCATGCCCATGCCGCCGCAGATGCCGCCGATGAGCGTGGTGGCCCAGATGCTGGCCGCGCCGGTCTTGGCGGCATCGACCATCCAGTTCATCAGGATCATGCCATAAATCGTCTGCGATAGGGGCGCACCGATGAACGTGATCAGGATGAAGGGGGCCGCCTTGCTCTGCGCGTAGCACTTCTTCCACGCGCCGATGGCCGACGAGCCCGCCAGCCCCGCGCCGATGGCCGAGCCCACCGCCGCCAATCCCAGCGCCGCCGCGCCGCCCGCCTTGGCCAATGCTTCAATCGTTTCTGGATTCATGTTGTCTCTCCTCGATTCCGGGCGTCGCCGCCCTCTTTTCTAAACTTGTCGTTCGTTCCTCAAGCCGCGGCCTCGGGCTTCGCAAAGGGCCGATAGGGCGAGCCGCTCCACGATATGCCCTTGTGGTTCGAAAATTCCAGCGTGTTCAGGCGGATGCCGTGCACGAGCACGCCCATGATGCATAGCAGAATGTTCAGCGTATGCGCCGCAAACGCGAACACGGCCCCAAACAAGGCGCCGACGAAGGAAACGTCGCCTCCGAAGATCATGACATTGAAGGCGTTGGCCACGGCGAAACTGGCCGTTCCCACGGCGTACAGGCGCACGTAGGAGACCACGTCGGTGAAGTTGCCGACCAAATTCAGCGGCAGCAGCGCCAGGTTGAACCAGCCGTCCTTGATCTCCTTTGGCGGCATCATGAAGAGGATGATCAGCACCGTGCCCGCGATGGCCATGAGTCCAAGCCCCTGCCAGAGCGAGGCCGCGGCCGCCTCGGACAACTTCAGGTAGCCGACCATGTGTCCGCCGATGACCACGGCATCGGCCAGGAAGAACATGAAGACGGTGGTCAGGAACCAGCCGAATTGTTCCAGGGCCTTGAGCTTGCGAGCCACGGCCAGGTCCCAGACATTCCAGAGGTGGCTGATGCCCAGGTGGACCGCCCCGATCAGGAAGCACAGGCCCATGATGTTCTGGGCCGCGTTGGCGGGGTCGGTCAGGAAGGGAATCTGCGCGCGCACCAGCGGGGTTTGGCCGATGATCTCCGGTGAAATCCCGAAGTAGGTGCCCGTCATCACGCCCCAGACGATGGTTGTGAGGCTGGTGACCATCAAGAGCCGGAAGGCATCCACCGGCAGTTTCTTGCGCATCCAAAGGGTCAAGCCGACAAACAGCGCGCCGTAGCCGGCATCGCCGATGATCATGGCGAAGAACAGCGAGAAGAAGAGCATGAACAGCACGCTGACGTCGGCCTCGTGGTAGGCCGGCAGAATGTCGACGCCCTGGAAGACGGCCTTGATGGGCGTAGCCCAGCGCGGGGGGTTCAGCTTGACCGGAACATCGTCCTGCGGCCCGGGCTCCTCCACCACGAGGCCCCAACCCTGTTGGGCGGCCGCCGCGCGAATGGGGTCGACATCGTCGGTCGGCACAAATCCCTGGACATAGGCAATGGCCTCGGCGGTTCCCATGCCGGCGCGGACTTCCTGCAGCTTGACTTCGGCCTCGGCGTGGGCCAGGAGGGTCTCGACCAATGGCCGATCGCCGGCGAGGGCCTGAAGTTGACGATCGATGCCCGTGATTCCTTCCCGCAGGGCTTCGGCTTCGGTTTGCAGTTGGGCGAGTGGGTCTTCGGGCAGGCGCACTTCCTCGGCGCCTTTCCACTCGAAGGGGGCCTGGGCAAACAGCACCCAATAGGCATCGGCCTTGACCACGGCCAGCTTCCGAGCCGTTACGCCTTCGGGAAGCGGCAAGGTGGACTTGAGGGAAGCCTTGTACAGCTTGAGAATCACGCCCTTTTCGGCCAGGCGCTGGACTGCGGAAGGATCGAAGGACCCCAACGGCTCCACCCGGTCGATCTCGGCCGACACCACGTCCAGCCGATCCTGCCATTCCTTGCGCATGTCCAGGTAGTCGCTGGTTTCGGCGATGACTTCAAACGCGGAAAGGCCCGTCGGTTGTTCGCCTTTGGGGGCCGGGATTCCATCCAGGATGCGGCGCAGGCCGGCGGCTTTCTCGCGGGCCTGTTCGAGGCCGGAGCCGGCCGGGGGCACCACGGGCTTGACGTGCAGCACGCCCATGCCCCGCAGGACATCCAGCGTGGCCGCGCGGTCGTGGGCCAGGCCCAGCACCGTCACTTTGCTCATGGGAACGATCATGCCGCCGATCCTCCCAGTGCCGCGGCTTCCGCGGCGGCGGCTTTCTTCACCGTCTTGCCCTTGGCAATCTTCGAACGCACCACGGCCCCTGTGTTTTCATCTCCCAGGAAGATCCGGATGCGCCGGATGTTCTCGGCGCACTCGGGAATCTTGACCTTTTCAAACAGGTTGACGCGCTGGCTGGTGGTGCGCAGTTCCTCGGCCAGCAGGCGGAGTTGTTCTTCCAGCAGGCGCCGTTCGATCCGCAGCCGGAACAGCGTCTCCAGCGTCGACAGCCCCTCGTCCAGCCAGTCGGGCGTCGCCCACAGGTCGGGAGGCGTGCGGGTGAAACGGATCTCCCGGAGCGAGCGCACGGCCACGCCGGCGATATTGCCGGGCTCAACGTCGATCGATTCCACCGACAGCCACGAAAGGTAGTCCAGCGGCTCGGAGTACAATTTGACCCAATCGGCCAGCGCGCCACGCGCGGCCTCCTCCTCGGCCCTCTTCTCGGCCACGCGCTGTTCCACTTGGCGGACTTCCATCTGCAACTGCTGCTTCTTGAGCTGCAGCGTCGGCAGATAGCGCTGATAGCGCTTCAGGGCGTCGCGCTGCGCCTTCAGTTCGGTCTTGGTATTCTTGACCTTGCCCATCGTCCAGCCCGTCCTACTCCGTCTTCTCCGCGGATTCCGTCTTCCCGGGCGTCTCGGCGTCGTCGGACTGTTGGGTCTTCTCCGCCTTGCCCGAACTCTTCGGCCAGAACTTCTCGATCAACTTGGAGGAGACGCCGGTCTCCTCGGGCTCGAAGCAGTCGGCCATGATCTGCCAGCCCAGGTCCAGCGCGCCTTCGAGCGGGATGTTGACGGAGAGGTCCATCATTTCCTTCTCGAAGCGCTCGCCGTAGCGCAGCAGCTTGTTATCCCACGCACTCATGCGGAAGCCCATCGACTGCTTCTCCAACGTCTCCTTGTAGGACGCGTAGAGTTGGATCATGGTCGTCATGACGGCGCGGTGGTCCTCGCGGGTCTTGGCGTTGACCTGCTGTTTCAGGCGCGAGAGCGAGCCGAACGGCTCGATGCGCCCGTTGCGCAGGTAGAACTGCCCTTCGGTGATATACCCCGTGTTGTCGGGCACCGGATGGGTCACGTCGTCGCCGGGCATCGTCGTCACGGCCAGGATCGTGATCGACCCGGCCCCCTCGAAGTCCACCGCCTTCTCGTAGCGGGAGGCCAGCTGCGAGTACAAATCGCCCGGATAGCCGCGGTTCGAGGGAATCTGCTCCATCGTGATCGCGATTTCCTTCAGCGCGTCGGCGAAGCTCGTCATGTCCGTCAACAGCACCAGCACACGCTTGTTCTGGAGCGCGAACTGCTCGGCCACCGCCAGCGAAATGTCCGGCACCATCTGGCACTCCACCGTCGGGTCGGCCGCCGTATGGATGAACAGGATCGAACGCGACAGCGCGCCGTTTTCTTCGAGCGTGTCGCGGAACTGCAGGTAGTCGTCGTGCTTGAGGCCCATGCCGCCCAGGATGATGATGTCGACCTCCGCCTGCAGCGCGATGCGCGCCAGCAGCTCGTTGTAGGGCTCGCCCGCCGCCGCGAAGATCGGCAGCTTCTGGGATTCCACCAGCGAATTGAACACGTCGATCATCGGGATGCCCGTGCGGACCATCTTGCGCGGGATGATGCGCTTGGCGGGATTGACCGACGGCCCGCCGATGGCGATGCGGTTTTCGTCGAGCTCCGGCCCGTTGTCGCGCGGCTGGCCCGACCCGTTGAACACCCGGCCCAGCAAGGCGTCGGTGAACGGAATGTCCATCTTGTGGGCGAGGAACCGCACCTGGCCGTCGGTCGAGATGCCGCGGCTGCCCGCGAACACCTGCAAGAACACCTTGTCGTTCTCCAGGCGGATCACCTGCGCCAGGGACGTGCCCAGCGTGCCGACCACCTGCGCCAGTTCGCCGTTCATCACGCCTTCGGCGCGGACCGTGATCACGTTGCCGGCGATCTGCTCGATGCGATGATAGACCTTATGCATTGTCCGAAACCTCCGCGAGCATGCCGTCGATGCGCTGCTCCAGCTGCTTGAATTCGTCCGTGTCCATGGCGACGTAGTTCCAGTCCTTCGTCACCGACGTCAACTGCAGGAACCACTTGCGCGCCGCGTCCTTGTCCGGGAAGAACACCTTCGCCAGCAGAATCCCGTGGATCTTGGCGAACACGTATTTTTGGCGGTCGGCGTCGGTTGCCCCGTCGATGTCGTGGAAGCTGTTCTGCTGCAGATAGGCCGCGTCGAGGAACTCGCCCTTCAGATAGACCACGAAGTCGTCGATGCTCGTGCCTTCCTCGCCGACCACCTTCATCATCTGGTTGACCTCGATGCCCTGCCGCAGCACCCGGCGGGCGTCCGCCACCTGGCCGGGGTCCACCACCCCCGGATACTTGCTCCAGGAGTCCAGCGGATGGATCGCGGGGTAGCGCCGCGCGTCGGAGCGCTCGCGGTTCAGGCCGTGGAACGCGCCCACCACCTTCAGGGTCGCCTGCGTCACCGGCTCGTCGAAGTTGCCGCCCGCGGGCGAGACCGTTCCGCCGATGGTGACCGAGCCGGTCGAGCCGTCCTTGAGGCGAACGACTCCGCCGCGCTCGTAAAAGGCGGCGATGACCGATTCGAGGTAGGCGGGGAATGCCTCTTCGCCCGGGATTTCCTCGAGGCGGCCGCTCATTTCGCGCAGCGCCTGCGCCCAACGGCTGGTCGAGTCCGCCAGCAGCAGGACGTTGAGGCCCATCTGGCGGTAGTATTCGCAGATCGTCACTGCGGTATAGACCGACGCCTCGCGCGCGGCCACCGGCATGGACGACGTGTTGCAGATGATCAGCGTGCGCTCCATCAGGCTCTTGCCGGTGCGCGGATCGATCAGCTCGGGAAATTCACGCAGGGTTTCCACCACTTCGCCCGCGCGCTCGCCGCACGCGGCCACCAGCACAATGTCCACATCCGCGAACTTGCTGGTGATCTGCTGGAGCACCGTCTTGCCCGCGCCGAACGGCCCAGGGATGCAGTACACCCCGCCGCGCGCCACCGGGAAAAACGTATCGATGATGCGCACCTTGGTCACCAGCGGCTCCGTCGGGCGCAGGCGCTCGGCGTAGGCCTTGATCGGTACCTTGACCGGCCACGGCTGCACCATCGTCACCTCGATCTCGTCGCCCTTGTCGTTCTTCAGCTTCGCCACGACCTGGTCCACCGTGTAGGCGCCAGCCTCGATGGCCTCGACCACCGTGTACTTGCCCGGCAGTCGGAACGGCACCATCACGCGGTGCTCGAAAATCCCTTCAGGAACCGTCCCGAGCGTATCGCCGGCCGTCACCTCGTCGCCCTTGCGCGCCTTGGGCGTGTAGTCCCACTTCTTGTCGCGGTCCAGCGCCTTCAGGTAGGTGCCGCGCTGCAGGAAGAACCCGGTCTGTTCCGCCAGCTTCGGCAGCGGGTTCTGCAGTCCGTCGTACACCTGCGCCAGCAGCCCCGGGCCCAGCTCCACCGTCAGCAGATTGCCGGAGAACTCCACTGGATCGCCCACCCGCAGGCCGGAGGTGTCCTCGAACACCTGCAGCTCCGCGTTGTCGCCCCGGATGCGGATCACCTCCGCCTTCAGCGCAATGTCGCCGGTCTTGGCGAAACCCACCTCGCCCTGCGTCACCGGCTGGTCAAAGCGCACCGTGGCCAGGTTGCCGTTGATTCCCACGATTCTTCCGACGTTTTCGCTCATCTTCGCCCGCCTTCGTTATTTGAAATCCGCCGCGCCCTTCGACGCCGCATGTGCCTCCAGTTCGGAAACCAGTTCTTCGAGGCGCTTGCGCCCGGCCTCTTCTTCGAATGCCGCCCAGCGCGACGCCAGCATCAGCTTCACGGCGAACGCCAACACCGCCGGCAGCCCGAAGGCATCGGCCAGCGCCAGTTCCTCGACGAATTTCCAGCGCGCATGGTCCAGTCCCTGCTCGCGTGCCAACGGATTGGCCTTCGCCAGCGCATCGCCCACTTCCTTGTCCAGCCAGACGGCATAGCCCGGATGGCTGCGCAAAAACCCCTTGGCCTCCACCCCCAGCTTGGCCGCGCGCGTCTTGGCCGTGGAATTGCGGATCTGCGCATCCGCCGCCGCCCAGGCCTGCGAAAACGCCGAGCGCCCCTCCGCCGCCGTGCCCGCCAACAGCAGGTCCAGCTCCGCCAAATCCGCGTCGCTCAGCACCCCCTGGCACTTGAACCGGAACTCCTCCGGCGTGAACGGCGGAGGCGCCTCCAGCGACAGCGAAGGCAGCGAGGCAACCAAATAGGTGTAGCCACCCATCGTCCGGACCTACTCGGCGGCCTTCTTGACGATGTCGGCCAGCTCCGGCCGCAGGAAACTCGCCAGCGATTCGGCGATGGCATCCGCGCTGAAATCGTGGAACACCTGCCCGCCCTTGACCCCCACGCGGAAGCCCTTGAAAATGCCCTTGGCGCTCTCGATCTGGATGCCCGCCGCCAGTTTGTCCTGGTATTCCCTGGCGATGTAGGCCTTGACGGCCGCGGCGTCTTCCTCGCCCAGCATCGCCACGATGCCGCCCGAATCCCCGCCCTTGCCATAGGCTTCGGCCAGCTTCACCAGCATCTGACCCATGATCTCCGGCGACAGCGCCTTGTCCAGCTTCTCGTCGACGATGCCCCCCACCACGTCGCCCACCGAGCCGCCAATGCTGATCAACAGATCCCGCGCCGCCTGCTGCAACGTCTGCTTGCCGCGCGCCGCGAACGCCGCGGCGTCCTTCTCAGCTTTCTCGGCCAAATTCTTCGCCTGCTTCTGCGCGTCCGCCACGATGGCCGCCGCCTTCTTCTTGGCTTCCGCCACCAGCGAATCCGCGGCTTTTTCCCCCGACTCCACCCCCTCCTTGCGGATACGTTCGATCAAGTGTTGCAGTTCTTCAGCCATGGCTATTCCTTTACCTCAATACGAAAACTTGAAACGCGCCGCCACCCTACACTCCCCCGCCCCGCCCCATCAACCCCAAAAACCGACTGGATTCGTTGGTTGGATTCGTCAGGCTGGAGCCGTCAGATCCGGCTTGTCCTGGGCGATCAGGAACAGAGCATCCCCCGGGTGAATAGGCCGATCCCGTTGGGGGTTCAGGATGATGGCCCGGGTCATATTTTCGCAGATATGGATCTTGTCGTCATCCGGACGCTCCTTCCCCGTCAAACGGCGCTCATTTTCCTGCTCCGCTTCTTCGGTCAGATCGGTTTCGCAGCCGATCAACAACCAACCCCTTTTCGCCAGCGGACCGATCAAAGACCGATATCCCCGACCAATAAAGTCCTTCGGCAATTCGTCGCACCGATAGACCTCGCTCCCGTCATTGAACGTCAGCAATTCGCGGATGATCCTGGAAAGCCCATGGGTCAAGGTGCAGGCCACGAGCAATTCGCCCCCCATACGGTCCATGCTGATCACTTCGTCGGCATGGGCTTGTTCCAGACGGACTTCGCTTTCGGAGTTCATGATTTCAACCACCGAATGCACCTTGCGGTTCAAGTATTCAACGGCCAGGACCCGCATGATGGCCCGGCAATCCGCGCTGTTGGGCGACACCTCCAGATTGGAGGGGACGATCACTGTTTGGACGCGGAACACACCGGCTTGGATCAGCAAAGATTCATTGGTCGAGTCGCCGAACCAGAAGCGGACCCCCACGGCTTCCAGATCGGCCATATCCTCCGTACGCCGATCCGCCAAGACCGAAATGCACTTCGGATCCACCCCGCCCTGATCTATCAACAGCCGCACTATGAGGCCGGCCTGGGTACTCCATCCGCACACCAATATGCCTGCCGGATCCGCTGATTTCTCGATCGACGGCGGCACTTCCTCGGCCTCCTTGCCGCACAGTCGGCGCTTCCACAATTCGGCCAGAACGATATCCTGCCCCCGGTCGTATTCAGATCGGCGGCGCATGATCAGCTTCATCCACCAGGGCAGGCTCCGTTCATGGGGAGATCCGGGATGGGTGGCGGCCAGGACAAACAGGGTCTCGGACCCCGACAGCCGCGTCTGGGGATCCGGGTTGATGAAAATGACCGGCGCAGAAGCCCCGCAGGGACCGTCGGATCCGGCGGCCTCAGCGTATCCAATGGGCATCAATCCCCGGCGGCCGTACCGATCGACAAGATCGACGAATGACTGACCGGCCAGTTCCGAACCATCCGGCTGCCAGCGATAGAGTTCACACCCTTGGTCGAACATCAGCATTTCCTCGAACAAGTGGGAAACGCCATGGTTGATGGCACACGCGACGACCAGATTGGTCCCCAATTCGTCCAGACAGACCACCTCATCGGCCCCGGTCCGTTCGATATGCGCTCGATTCTTGGAGTCGACCAGTTGCACGCAGATATGGGCATGCGGATTCAACGCATCCACGGCCAGCGTGATCATCAAGGCGCGGCTGTCGGCATCCGCGATGCCGGAACGGTGATCGGTCAGGACAATGACCGACTCCGCATAACGGACCCCGGCCCGCAGCAGGGACTCGGTTTCGGTGGGTTCCCCAAAAATCCAATCCACGGTGTCCGCCAGGGGCGACCCTTTCAAGGGGTGGACGTCCGAAGGAGTCAGGATGGCCACCTCATGCCAGCGGCCTTGGTCTGGATTCTGCAGCTGTTCCACGATTCGCGCCCCTTGAAAGCTCCATCCGCAAACCAGTATATGGCCGCGCAACCGCGTCCGGCGGAGTTTGCGGCCGCCCGCCGTGGCCACCTCGACGAATATGCTCGTGATTTTGGCCGTCAATACCGTCAGAAAGGCCACACTCGCCACCAGCGTCACGAGGATGGCCAGTTCGGCCAGACCGGTTTCGCCGGGAGGCAGCCCCAGTTCCCCGAAAACCGCCGGCAGGGTCTGGACGATTGCGCGGTCGATGGTAATGGCGTCGGAGAGAACGATCACGGCGATCACCCCCCACGTATCCGACAAACAGCACGCTGACAGTAGCCAGCACGGGACTGGTGACAAACAGGCGGAATATCCGACGGCCGATCACACGCATCGCGACATTCATTTCACGCCTCCTCTTTTACTGGACCGTGCCGTCCAGGCAGGATGATGCGCCGCCCGAGTCCAACCCGCTCTCCGGCATGGACGGAGAGGCGGCCGCCTGATCAGCATGGGAGCGAGTCTATCCGACATGCAAGGTGGACTCAACCCAGATCATCGATCTTACAGAATCACCCGAATCCTGGTGGATATCCACCCCCATAATTCTGCCATAATTCGGCCCATAATTCTGCTTGCGCCCCGGTCGGCCAGCAGATATCGTGCGCCGGGTCCGGGGTGCCATGTCAACGGAAGGGTTGGCCTCTTGCGAGGACAACACGGCTCCCACCAGCCCCGGGCCGTGACGGGACCACGGTCCCCGCCCGTCGCGAACCACAGAAAGGAATAGGATCCAACATGAAGATCAACCATCAAAAGCTGCAAAACTGGGTAAAGGAAGTCGCCGAATGGTGCAAGCCCGACGCCATTCACTGGTGCGACGGCTCGCAGGAGGAAAACGACCGGCTGTGCGCGGAACTGGTCCAGGGCGGCACGTTCATCCCGCTGGATGAATCCAAGCGCCCCCACTCGTTCCTGTGTTATTCGGACCCGGCCGATGTGGCCCGCGTCGAGGACCGCACCTACGTCTGCACGACCGATCCGCGCGAGGCGGGCCCCAACAACAACTGGCGCGATCCCGCCGAAATGAAGGACACCCTGCGCAAGCTGTATGACGGCTGCATGCGTGGTCGCACGCTGTATGTGATCCCGTTCAGCATGGGCCCCATCGGGTCGCCCATCGCCCACATCGGCGTGGAACTCACCGACTCCGCCTATGTGGTGGTCAACATGCGCATCATGACCCGCATCGGCGAAGAGGTCCTGAAGGTCCTGGGCGAAGACGGCGAATTTGTCGAGTGCCTGCACTCCGTCGGCGCGCCCCTGGAGCCCGGCCAGAAAGACGTGCCCTGGCCCTGCAACGCCCAGAACAAGTATATCTCGCACTTCCCGGAAGACCCGGCGATCTGGTCGTTCGGCTCCGGCTACGGCGGCAACGCCCTGCTGGGCAAGAAGTGCTTCGCGCTGCGCATCGCCTCGACCATGGCCCGCCGCCAGGGCTGGATGGCCGAGCACATGCTGATCCTCGGGCTGACCAATCCCGCCGGCAAAAAGATCTACGTGGCGGCGGCCTTCCCGAGCGCCTGCGGCAAGACCAACCTGGCCATGCTCGAGCCCACGATTCCCGGCTGGAAGGCCGAATGCGTCGGCGACGACATCTGCTGGATGAAGTTCGATGCCGACGGCCAGCTCCGGGCGATCAATCCCGAAGCCGGCTTCTTTGGCGTGGCGCCCGGCACCTCCATGAAATCCAACCCCAATGCCATGCGCACCTTGCAGGCCAACTCCATCTTCACCAACTGCGCCATGGGCCCCGATGGCGACGTCTGGTGGGAGGAGATGACCGACGAGCCCCCGGCGGAAGCCACCTCGTGGAAGCGCGAAAAGTGGACGCCGGACTGCGGATTCAAGGCCGCCCATCCGAATGCGCGCTATACCACGCCTGCCCGCCAGTGCCCGGTGATGGACCCCGCCTGGGAAGACCCCGCCGGCGTGCCCATTTCTGCCATCCTGTTCGGCGGCCGGCGCCCCAGCACCGTCCCGCTGTGCTTTGAAGCGCCCGACTGGGAATCCGGCACGTTCCTGGGCACCATCCAGGCCAGCGAGACCACGGCCGCCCAGGCGGGCAATGTCGGCGTCCTGCGCTACGACCCCATGGCCATGCTGCCCTTCTGCGGCTACAACATGGGCGACTACTTCGCCCATTGGCTGTCGATGCCCGGCCGCGTCCCCAACGCCCAAATGCCCCGAATCTTCTTCGTCAACTGGTTCCGGATCTCCGACGATGGCCGCTGGCTCTGGCCCGGTTTCGGCGAGAATTCCCGCGTCCTGAAGTGGATCTTCGAGCGCGTGGACGGCACCGGCCAGGCGGTGGACAGCCCCATCGGCCTGCTTCCCGCCCCCGGGTCCATCGACAACTCCGGGCTGGATATTCCGGAGGCCGACATGCAGGAACTGCTCTGCGTGGATGCCCAGGCCTGGCTCAAGGACATCCCCGCCATCCGCGCCCACTACGACAAGTTTGGCGATGCCATGCCCGCGGTGCTCCGCCAGAAGCTCGACGACCTCGAAGCCCGCCTGCTGGCCGCGGCGAAATAACCGGCCGGCCCACCCACACAGAATCCGCAGTCCCCGGACTGCGGATTCTTTTTTTTCCGGGTCCGCGCCCCATGGGGTCCGGCCTTGCAGGGCTGTGTCTTTAATGCCGACAATCAGAAGAGAGAGAGGGGATTAGGAG
>CAYNSH010000069.1:0-15543 GCA_964399775.1 uncultured Verrucomicrobiota bacterium | reverse complement strand
CCAGGCATACGCGGCAGGCCCCGATGGGTTCGCGTTTTTCCAGGAAGCACAGCGTGGGGATCTGAACCACCGCCTGCCGCGCCGCCTCCAGGATGGTCGCGCCTTCAACCACTTGGACCGATTTGCCGTTGATCTGGATCTGGATCATGCCAACACTCCCCTCGCCTTGCCGGCCTTGCCGTAGTCGCAGCGCAGGCACCGCCGCGCCTGCCGCCGGGCCGTGGCTTCGTTCCACGGCAGTTCCACCTCATCGAAGTTGTTTCGCCGCCGGTCCAGCGCAATCAGGTTCAGATCCTCCCGCGGATAGGGATTCGGATCGGCCTCGGGATCGTAGTCCGTCGGGATGTCGGAATAGCCCCGCCAGAAGGCGTGATTCTCGCCCGTCAGCAGAACGTCGATGCCCACCGCCGCGCGTTCGCCCGCGCCGATCGCCTCGACCACCGATGACGGTCCGGTGACGGCGTCGCCGCCGGCGAACAGCCAGGGCGCCGCCGTCTGCCCGGTCACCGGGTCGGCCTGGAGCCAGCCGCCGGCCAGCGGCAGTTCGGTCCGGCCAAGGATCGCCTTCGCATCCAGCCGCTGCCCCACCGCCAGGATGACCTGGTCGCAGGGAATGGTCTCGACCGACTCGTCGTCGCCCGCCAGTGCCTTGCGGCGGCCCGAACGGTCGAAGCCGCCGAGGGTCATCTGTCGGCACAACAGGCCAACCACGCGCCCGTCTTCGACCACGAACTCTTCGGGGGCCACCAGGGTGCGCAGGGCCACGCCCTCCTGCTGGGCCTCTTCGATCTCCTCGGCGTAGGCCGGCATCTGCTCGCGGGTGCGCCGGTAGACCACCGTCACCTTCTCGGCGCCGAGGCGCATCGCCGTGCGCGCGGCATCGATCGCCGCGTTGCCGCCGCCGATCACCACCACGTGGCGGCCGACCGGCACCGATCCGCGGATGTTGTACTGCCGCAGAAAGTCCATCGACTCCACCACGCCCCTGGCCTCGTGGCCGGGCAGGTCCAGCGCCAGGCCGTCCGGTGCCCCCACCGCCAGGAAGACCGCCTCGTAGCCGTCGTCGCGCAACCCCTGCAGCGTGAAATCCTTGCCCAACCGCTGGAGCGTACGGATCTCCACGCCCAGCGATTCGATCATGCGAATCTCCCGGGCGAGGGTTTCGCGCGGCAAGCGATAGGCCGGGATGGCCTGCACCAGCATGCCGCCGGGACGGGGCTCGGACTCGAACACCACCGGCTTGTAGCCCAACCGCGCCAGGAAATAGGCGCAGGTCAGCCCGGCGGGCCCCGCGCCAACCACCGCCACCCGGCGGGCGGCATTGGCCTCGTTCTCCCGGACTTCGGGCTTCTGGATGGTCACTTCCTGGTCCACCATGAAGCGCTTCACGCCGCGGATGGCGACCGCATCGCCATCGAGGGAGGCGCGCCGGCAGTGGCCTTCGCAGGTATGGAAGCACACCCGCGCGCAAACCGCCGCGAACGGATTGCGCTCCCGGTGGAGCTGGAGCGCCTCGGCGTAGCGGCCTTCGCCCACCAGCGAGACAAATCCCGGCACATGCACCCCCGCCGGACACGCGCTGAGGCACGGCGCCAGCACCAGCGACGGGCACACCCCCGCCGCGCAATGCTGGTCGCGAATGTGCTGCACGTATTCTTCGCGGAAATTCCGAAGGGTCGACAGCACCGGGTTCGGCGCCGTTTGCCCCAGCCCGCACAACGACGACTCCTTGATGAATTCTCCCAGCTTCTCCAGGCGCTCGATGTCCTCCAGCTCGCCGTCGCCATCGCAGATCCGCTGCAGGATCTCCAGCATGCGCTTGGTCCCGACCCGGCACGGCACGCACTTGCCGCAGGATTCCTCCTGCACGAATTCAATGAAGAATCGGGCCACGTCCACCATGCAGCTTTCCTCATCCATCACGATCAAACCGCCGGACCCCATGATCGCGCCCAGCTCCTGCAGGCTTTCATAGTCCAGGGGAACATCCAGGTGCTCCCGGGTGATGCAGCCGCCCGAGGGTCCGCCGATCTGTGCGGCCTTGAAGGCCTTGCCGCCGCGGATGCCCCCGCCGATGTCATAGATCAATTCGCCCAGCGGCGTACCGATGGGAATCTCCACCAGGCCGGTGTTCTGGACGCATCCGGCCAGCGCGAATACCTTGGTGCCCTTGCTCTTGGGAGTGCCCCACCGGGAATACCACGCTTCGCCGTTCAGGAGAATTGCCGGCACGTTGGCATAGGTTTCCACGTTGTTGAGCACCGTCGGCTTGCCCCACAACCCCTTCTGGGCGGGGAAGGGCGGACGCGGACGCGGCTCGCCCCGCTTGCCCTCGATCGACGCAATCAACGCGGTTTCCTCGCCGCACACAAACGCGCCCGATCCCATGCGGATGTCGAGATCGAACGAAAACGAGCTGCCGAGAATCTTTTTTCCGAGCAGGCCGTGGGCCCGGGCCTGTTCGATGGCCTTGCGCAGCCGCGCCACCGCCAGCGGATACTCCGCGCGCACATACACATATCCCTGCGCCGCGCCCACCGTGTAGGCGGCGATGGCCATGCCCTCGATCACGCTGTGCGGATCGCCCTCCAGCAGGCTGCGATCCATGTAGGCGCCCGGATCGCCTTCATCGGCGTTGCACAACACGTATTTTTCCGGCCCCGGCGCGCGCCGGGTAAACTCCCACTTCAGGAAGGTCGGAAAGCCCGCCCCCCCCCGGCCACGCAACCCCGAGCCCTTCATTTCCGCCACCACCTGTTCGGGCGTCATGCCGCCCACCACCTTGGCCAGGGCCGCATAGCCGTCGCGGGCGACATATTCCTCCAGGCGCTCCGGATCGATCCGGCCGCAATGGCGCAACGCAATCTGGGTCTGACGCGTGAAGAAGGGAATCTCCTCCGTGCGGGGCTGGGCCTGGCCCGAAATCCCGTCGCGCACCATCAGCCGCTCCACCGTCCGTCCGCCCGCGAGATGCTCGCGCACGATCTCGGCGGCATCCTCCGCCTTGACGCCCTGGTAAAAGACATCCCCGGGTGACACCCGCAGGACCGGACCGCGCACACACGGCCCCATGCAGCCCGCCTCGCGCACCACGGCCTTGCCGGACAATCCCGCCTTGTCGATCTCGGCGCGCAGCGCATCGGCCATCGCTTTCGAACCGGAGGCCAGGCAACTGCCGCCCATGCACACGCGGACTTCGAATTCGCACGCGGCGGCCGCCCGCCATTGCTCCCGGCAGGCGGCCAGCGCCGCCGCCGATTCGATCTTTTGGATGCGGCCGGTACTCATGATGCCTCCTCCGATGCCCCGGGGGTTTCGGTGTCGAGATACCCTTGCAGCAGTTCGCCGATTTTCGCCGGCTTGACCCGCTGGTGCAGGTCGTCGTTCACCATCAGGACCGGCGCCATGCCGCACGCCCCGAAGCAACGCCCGACCTCCAGCGAGAACAGGCGGTCTTCCGTGGTGCCGCCGACGTCGATGTTCAATTTGCTCTTCAAGGCTCGCAGCACTTCATTGCCGCCGCGGACGTAACAGGCCGTGCCCAGGCACACGCGAACCACGTACTTTCCGCGCGGAACCGTCGAGAAGAAGGAATAGAATGAGACCACCCCGGCCACTTCGCTGTAGGGCTTGTCAAAGGTCTGGGCGATCCGGCGCATGGCCGATTCCGGCAGATAGCCGAAGATCCCCTGGGCGGTTTGCAGCGCCGGAATCAGGCCTCCCGGCTTGTCCTTGTGCTCGGCCAGCACATCCTCCAGCCGGCGCATCCTTTCCGCCTCGTCCGGCGGGGCGTTGGTATCGCAGGTACAGGTATCGGACTTGCTCATGTCATCGTTCCTTTCCCAATCCATCCCCCCCCAGGGTTGGCTTCACGGCCGCCCGTCAGGACGGACGCCCGGCTATCCGCGCCCCGCCCCAAGCGGCTCCACCATCTCGTTGCGCCAGGCGCTTCGCTCGATCAGAACGTCCCCGTGATGTACTTCTCGAGGCTCTGAATCGTGGATTCTTTCGCATCGATCTCGTACTTGACCACATCGCCGATCGAAATCAGGCCCGCCAGCTTGTCGCCGGCCATCACCGGCAAATGGCGATGCCGGCGATCCGTCATCAGCGCCATGCATTCGTCCACCGAGATGTCCACCGTCACCGTCTTCATCTGCTTCAGGGGCGTCATCGCTTCCTTCACCACGTGCGTTCGGGGCGACTGACCCGTCGCAATCACTTTCCACAGACAATCGCGCTCGGAAACAATCCCGGACAGTTTGCCCGTCTTGGTCACGACGGCCAGGCAGCCAATCCGACGTTCGGCCATCTGCTTGATCGCATCCAGGATCGTCGCCGATGGCGTGGTGGTTTCCACTTTGGTTCCCTTGATCTGCAACAAATCGCCCACGGTCGTGCTCATCTCGGCTTCTCCTTCCTGATTTGGGTTCGCGGATGGTCCTTCACTACGGGCGCCCAGTATAGCCGGCCGTCGCAACCCCGGTCAACGCCGCTTTACACGCCGCTTTACGCGCCGCTTTACGCGCCACGCGGACGCGCCTGCAGCCACAACCGGAGGTGGTCCCGTGCCGCGGCCCGGTTCTGTTGGGCCGCCGCCGTGGGCGGGGCATGGACCTCCCACCCATACCCCCGAATGGCCAGCATCCAGGCCGGCGGCGTTTTTCCGTACAACTCCGCCGCCAGCGCCAGCACGCTCTCCGGCGACATCGCATGCGTCGAGAACGCGATCTCCCCGCAGGGCTCCAGCCGCTTGAACTCGAAGGGCTCCCGCCCCTCCCGCGCCGCATCCACAAAGACGACTTCCCGGCTCTCCGCCACCGCCAGCGCGTCCTCCGCGTTGAGCTGGTAGTTCGTATCCATCGCCAGCCCCGTCAGCCCCTCCGCCTTGGCCCATGCCTCCAGTTCCTCGACCAGCGCCACCCCCACCCCGTCGTCCTGCCGCCCCGGATTCCCGTAGCCGTAAATCAGCAGATTCCGTTTGTCCTGGTTCCGGTTGTTCACTTGAAGATTGAATATTGAATATTGGACAGTGGATATTGAGATCCGAGGTTCCCCCCCGACCCCCACGGGCTTGTCCCGTGGGTGAATCAGGTCCGGCGTTTACCCGCCGATTTCCGACGTCGGTCCACCACCGCCCCCGCCGCATCCAGCAGCGTTACCTCCAGCGGCATCTGCCCATAGGCGTGGGTGGCGCAGCTCAGGCACGGGTCGTACGCGCGGATCGCCACCTCCACCGCGTTGAGCATCCCTTCGGTGATCTCCTTCACGCCCGTCAACATCGCGCGGGCCACGCAGTTGACCGCCCGGTTCATCGGCTCGTTGTTGTTCGTGGTGGACACGATCAGGTTCGCCATTTGGATCAGGTCGTCGTCGCCCACGCGGTAGTGGTGGAACAGCGTGCCGCGCGGCGCTTCCAGCAGCCCGATCCCCTCCGCCTGCCGCGGCCCCTTCACGATCAGCCGCCCGCCGGTGATGTCGGGGTCGTTCAGCAGGTCGCGCATCGACTCCGCCGCGTGCAGCACCTCGATCAGCCGCGCCCAGTGCGTGTGCATGCACATGTCGTTGGGCTTGCCGCCCGTGGCGGACTTGAATGCCTCGAATTCCGCCTGCGCCAGCGGCGTCGGAATGAAATCGGCCACATTCAGCCGCGCCAGCGGCCCCACCCGGTACCAGCCCTGCTCCGGCCCCAGCTGTTTCAGGTACGGGAACTTCATGTAGGTCCAGGACTTCACCTCTTCGCGGAAATGCGTCAGGTAGTCCTGATAGTCCACATCGTCCAGGATGCGCTTGCCCTGCGCGTCCACCGCGCGTAGCACGCCGTGGTAGAGGTCCAGCGCGCCGTCCTTGCGCACCAGGCTCAGGTGGTTCGACGGAAACTTGGAGAACCCGTCGATGAAGTCCTTGTGTGTCTTGTAGTAATCCTTGAAGAACGCCAGCGCGCCCTGCGACCACGCGATCATCTGCTCCGCGTTGAGCGGCCCGCCCCCGCCCTTCAGCAGGGTGTCGCGCTCGGCCTCGGTCAGGCTCTTGTTGACGCCGCCGGGTATCGCGCCCGTCCCGTGGATCTTCTTGCCAGCGGTCGCCGCGATGACCTCCTGCCCATACTTGCGCATCAGCACCGCCTGCGTCGCCAGCTCCCGGTTCGCCAGCGCCACCCCGATCACGTTGCGCGTCTCCGGCGCGGAATCGTACCCGAACAGCAGGTCCGGCGAGGCCAGATGGAAGAAATGCAGCGAGTGCGACTGGAAGATCTGTCCGTAGTGCATCAGGCGGCGGATCTTTTCCGCCGTCGGCGTCAGCCCCGCGCCCGTCCCCGCGCCGACAATCACGTCCATCGCCTTCGCCGCGGCCAGGTGGTGGCTCACCGGGCAGATGCCGCACAGCCGCTGCACCAGCACCGGCGCCTCCCAATACGGCCGCCCCTGCACGAACCGCTCGAAGCCCCGGAACTCCACGATGTGCAGCCGGCTCTCCGCCACGTTCCCCGCCTCGTCGAGGTGGATCGTCACCCGGCCGTGTCCTTCCACGCGCGTGACGGGATCAATGGTGATTTTACGGGTCATGGCTCTCTCAATCGAATTTGAACGTGCGGTACTCCAACGCCAGCTCCTGGCCCGTCACCAGCGCCACCAGCGCATCCCAGATCAGGTCCGCGCACGGCGGACATCCCGGCAGGAAATAGTCGATCTTCACCACCTCGTGGCACGGATACACCCGGTTCAGGATCTTCGGCAGGTCCGGATCGTGCGGAAGGATCCCCTGGGGATTGCAGTCGGCCACGGTTGGCCCCCCCAGATAAGCCTCCTCCAGGCATTCCTTCAGCGGAATCGTGTTGCGCATCGCCGGCAGTCCGCCCATCAGTGCGCATTCGCCCACCGCCACCAGCACCTTGCAATGCTTCCGGAACTCCGTCAGCACGTGCACATTCTCGTCGTTGCAGCACCCGCCCTCGATCAACCCGATGTCGCATTCCTTCGTGAACACCTTGATGTCGTCGAACGGCGACTTGTTGAACTCCACCAGCTCGATCAGGTCGAAGAGTCGCTCATCGATGTCGAGCAGCGACATGTGGCAGCCGAAGCAGCCGGCCAGCGACGTGGTGGCGAGGATCTTCTTGGCCTGGGGCTTCTTCGAGCTCATGACGGCGTCCCCTCGTTGCCGATCGGCGTCCGGTCGTAGGTGCGCCGCCCGATGGGCGTGTCGAATCCCTTGCCCTTGCGCAGGATCGCCCCCACCGGGCAAATGTCCATCGCCCACTGCGCCAGATCGTCGCTGATGTCCTTCGACGTCTCCCGGTCGAGGTTGATCACCACCTTGTCGCCGCGCTTGCCGAAGGCGAAGATCGCCTGGCCGGCCGCGTTGTGAATGCCCCGGATGCACCGCTTGCACTGGATGCAGCGATTGTGGTCCTTCACCAGCTTCGGATGCCATGCCTCCACGTCGCGCTTCGGGAACAGGTACGGGAAATGCGGCACCGTCACCCGGTAGCGGTACGCCAGCGCCTGCAATTCGCAGTTGCCGCTGCGCTCGCACGACGGGCACAGGTGGTTGCCTTCCGCAAAGAGAATCTCCACCACCGACTTCCGGAAGGCCTCCAGCTCCGGCGTGCTCGTCGTCACCGCCATGTCCTCGACCACTTTGGTCGTGCAGGCCGTCTGCGGAATGCCGTTGACCAGCACCGTGCAGATCCGGCACGCGCCCTTGGGCGGAATCCCCGGATAGTTGCACAGCGTCGGGATGTACACGCCACACTCCTTCGCCGCAGCGACGAGCTGCGCGCCCTCCTCCGCCAGGCAGGGCCGGCCATCCAGCGTGAAACGGACGAAGGTGGCCATGGTGTTTCTCCCTATCCTTCCCCAACCGCCGCGTCGTAGTCGCGCACCGCCGCCGACAGGTCGAACGACGGCACAAAGCGCGGGTCGCCCTGCGCCATCCGCGCCTCGTAGAGCGGCTTGAAATTCCGGATCGTGGAGGTCACCGGGTTCAGCGCCGTCTGCCCGAGGCCGCAGCGGTTGTTCCGCATAATGGCCTGCCACGACTGCAAGCGCGCCACGTCCTCCGGCGTTCCGGTTCCAGCGACGATCCGCTCCAGCACCACCTGCGCCATGCCCGTCAGTGCCCGGCACGGCACGCACGACCCGCAGGACTCCTCGCGGAAAAATCGCGCAAAGTTCAGCACCACGTCCTTCAGCAGGTCGCGGTGCGTCCCGATAATGATGAATGACCCACCCGTCGCCAGGTCCTCGTAGGCCAGCACCCGCCCGAATTCGTCCGGCCCGATGCACGCCCCCGATGGCCCGCCCACCTGCACCGCCTGCACATGGCGCGCGCCCGCCATCTCCAGGATATCGTTGACCGAAAATCCCCACTCCAGCTCGTAGATCCCGGGCTTTTCGCAGTCGCCCGAGACGCACAACGCCTTCGTCCCCTTCGATTGGTCCGTGCCGAGGTGGTTGTACCACTCCGCCCCGCGCAGCAGCACCTGCACCACCGAGCACAGCGTCTCCACATTGTTGACCACCGTCGGCTTTTTCAAATACCCCTTTTCCACCGGGAAGGGCGGGCGGTCGCGCGGTTCGCCGCGCTTGCCCTCGGCCGATTCGATCAGCGCCGACTCCTCCCCGCAGACATAGGCCCCCGCCCCGAACTGGATACCGATGTCGAAATGGAACCCCGCCTGGCCCGCGATCAGCGCGCCCAGCCGGTTCTGCGCGCGCATCTCCGCCAGCACACTCTCGAGGTATTCGCGCAGATAGCGGTATTCGTTGCGCACATACAGGATCCCATGCCGCGCCCCAACGGCATAGGCCGCGATCGCCATGCCCTCGAACACCATCTGCGGGCGCTCGGTCAGGATCACCCGGTCCTTGAACGTCCCCGGCTCGCCCTCGTCCGCGTTGCAGAAGATGTATTTCACCTCGCCCGGCGCCCGCCGCGCAAATTCCCACTTCATGCCCGTCGGGAAGCCCGCCCCGCCCCGACCGCGCACGCTCGCGGCCTTGACCGCCGCGATCACCTCGCCCGAACTCATCCCCACCACCTTCTCCAGCGCCGCCCCCGGCTCGTAGTCGCCAAACACCATCACCCCGCGCCGGCGGATGTGGTTCTTCACCAGCGCGCGCACCCGCGGATGCGCGTTCTGCCCGTCGCCGTAGTCCGTCCCCTTCAGTTCCTCGATCGCCTTCCCCGCGCGCATGCCCGCCACCAGTTCGCGGGCCTTCGCCGGCGTCAGCTTGGGAAACACCTGCCCGTTGATCAGCGCCGCCGGTTCCTGGTCGCTCATCCCGATGCACGCCGTGTGGAACAGGCCCACCACGCCGTCCGCCGACACCTCGCCGAACCGGCAGCCCGCCGTTTGCTCGAACGCCCCCGCCACCTCCGCGCGGCCGGCGAACTCCGCCACCACGCTATCGTTGAGATACACCGTGAAACGCCCCCGTGGTTCCCGCGCAAAAAAGTGGTAGAACGAAACCGTCTGCTCGACGTCAACCTGGGGGATGGCCAGCGCCCGGGCGATCTCGGCCGTGGTTTCGGGCGCCAGGCAGCCCAAGACATCCTGGACATCAATCAAGATGTCCATCAACCGGGTCGAGTCGCCGTCGTAACCCGTTATTATCGACCGAACGGTTTTGACCATGCCGCTGTCTCCATGCCATCGCGAATCATCGACGCCTTTCGCCATCCGTCCAACCCCGCCACACATGACGCCAGACCGAAACGCGTCCGCTTGCCAACATCGCGCTTCCGCACGCTCAAACTCTACTCCTCCATCAAATGCCCGGTCAAACCTTTTGGCGACATTTCTGAGGTCGGCAATCATTGACACGCCCCGCCACCGAAGGTAGGGTCGACCGCCCATGAACCACGCGTGGCCAGCCGATTATCACACTCACACGCACCTCTGCCGCCACGCGGGCGGCAGGCCCATCGACTATGCCCGCGCCGCCGCCGATCTCGGCATCCCGGAAATCGCCTGCACCGACCACATCCCCTTCCCCAACGATCCCCATCCGGCCATCCGCATGCCGCGCGAGGACTTCGAGAAATACCTCGACATGGTCCGCACGGCGCAACACTCCGGCCTCTGCACCGTTCTCCTCGGACTCGAGGCCGACTACCAGCGCGACCTGGTCAATGGGCACATCCAGGCCTTGCTGGCAGAGGCCGAATTCGATCTGGTGCTCGGCTCCCTTCATACCGGGCCATTCTGGGACCTGTCCCCCGGCTGCCCGGCCGCCACGCCGGAGTTTGTCGAGAACATGTGCCGCACCTATTACCAGCGCATGACCGAACTGGCTCGCACCGGGCTCTACGACATCTGTTCGCACTTCGACATCGTCAAGCGCGGCGGGATTCACGCCCCCGAATCCCTGCTGGCGGAAATCGTCCCGCCGACACTCGACGCCGTCGCCAAAGCCGGCATGTCCATCGAGATCAACACCAGCGGCTATAACCACGGAGCCGGCG
Source organism: uncultured Verrucomicrobiota bacterium (assembly GCA_964399775.1). Taxonomy (GTDB): domain Bacteria; phylum Verrucomicrobiota; class Kiritimatiellia; order CAIQIC01; family Lenti-01; genus Lenti-01. The sequence continues at coordinate 5,073 of CAYNSH010000069.1, read as the reverse complement.
AGGCCTATCCCTCCCGCCTGATCCTGGGCTGGATGCTCGAACGCGGCATCTCGATCGTCTTCGGTTCCGATGCCCACAACCCCGACCAGCTTGGCCAGCATTTCGAACGGGCCATCGACATGGCCCGCGACGCCGGCTATCGCCACCGCGCCATGTATCGGCGTCGACACAAGACACTCGTTCCCCTGTAGGCGGCCCCGGAGATGTTGGGCATGAAACCGGCGCCGGGCGAGTGGATCTGGAGCTATCTGCGGATTGGCGCTTCCGCCTTCGGCGGGGGCGTTGCCGCCCTGCCGGTCTTTGTGGCCGAACTCTCCGACCGCCGTCGGTGGCTCACCCCGTCCGAGGTCGCCGAGGCCTTCGCCATCGCCCAGTCCATCCCGGGGGTCATCATCGTCAATTTCGCCGTCTTCTCCGCCCTGCGCATCTCCGGCCGACGCGCCGCCGTGCTGGCCGCCGTGACGGTCGCCATGCCGGCTTTCCTGATCATCCTCGCGCTCGCCACCGTCGCCGCCGGCCACTGGGAACACCGTTGGGTGGCGGGGGCGCTCTCCGGCCTGCGCCCGGCCGTGGTGGCCCTGGTCGCCGCCGCCGCGCTGCGCCTCGCACGCCCCGGCCTGCGCTCCCCCCTGTTCCTGGCCGCCGCCGGACTCTCCGCCGCCGTCATGCTGGCCGGATGGACCGGGCCCGTTCCCTTGATCCTGGCGGGTGCCGGCGTTGGCCTCGGGTGGCATGTCATCGCGCGCAGGCGAAAGGTCCGGACATGACCCTTTACCTGCGGCTCTTTTGGGTGTTCTTTAAGATCAGCCTGCTCAGCGTGGGCGGCGGATACAACATGGTCCCGCTGATGCAGTACGAAGTGGAAGCCCGCGGCTGGCTGCCCCCCGGACGCTTCATGGACATGATGGCCATCTCCGAAGCCACGCCCGGGCCCATCGCCGTCAATCTGGCCACCTTCGCGGGCTATCAGACCGCCGGTCTGTCCGGCGCCGCCGCCGCCACCATCGGCGTCTGCCTGCCGGGGGCCCTCCTGCTGCTGACGCTGGGAATCCTCGCCGTGCGCCTGCGGGACAAGCCCGCCTTCCGCGCCGCCATGCGCGGCTTGGCCCCCGCCCTGACCGGACTCTTGGCCGCCACCGGCATCCGCCTCGGCGCCGCGCTGATCCCCGAGGGCGCCGCCACCCCCTCCCTTCCCGCCATGCTCATCTTTGCCACCGTGCTCGGCTTGGCCGTCGGCAAAAAAATCCTCCCCCTGCCGCTGCTCGCCGCCGCCGCCGCCGCCGGCATCGCGCTTTCCCTGGCATAGCCCCCCCCCCCCCTAAAACGGCAAGTTGTACTCCTGGATCTTGCGTTGAATCGTGCGACGCGAAAGGCCGAGCTGCTCCGCCGTCGCGCTCCGATTGCCCTGGTTCCGGCGCAGGGAATCTTCCAGGATCCGCTTCTCGATCTGGTCCAGGGTCAGGCCAGCGGGAATCCGCCAGCCCGAATCCCCGGGAGCCGGACCGGACTCGGCGGCATCCAGGCGCAAGGTCGCCGCGCGCAATACGTCGTCCGCGGCCGTCACCACCCCCGCCTCCACCGTGTTGCGCAGTTCGCGGATGTTGCCGGGCCACGCATAGGCCTCGAGACGCTCCAGCCATTCCGGCTCGATCTCCCGAATGCGCCGCCCGTGCTCCGCCTGCGCCTGCGCCACAAACCGTTCGGCCAGAGCCCGGATGTCCTCGCGGCGTTCGCGCAGCGGCGGCAGCGCAATCCCCACCACCTGCAATCGGTACAACAGGTCCTGCCGGAACGCCCCCGACGCCACCCGCGACTCCAAGTCGCGGTTCGTCGCCGACACCAGGCGCACATCCACCTTGAAGCTCTCGTGCCCGCCCACGCGGGTGATCTCCCGATCCTCCAACACCCGTAGCAGCTTGACTTGGACCGGCGGAGGCGCATCGCCGATTTCATCGAGGAACAGCGTCCCGCCCTGGGCCCGTTCAAACGCCCCCGCCCGCCGAGCCACCGCCCCAGTGAAGGCCCCTTTCTCGTGCCCGAACAACTCGCTCTCCAACAGGCTTTCCGAAAACGCCGCGCAATTCACCGCCACAAACGGGCCCGCCGAACGCGGCCCGTCCGCGTGCAGCGCCCGCGCCACCAGCTCCTTGCCCGTCCCGCTCTCCCCGCGGATCAGCACCGTCGCGTTCGTTCGGGCCAGCGCTTGCGTCTGCCGCACCACTTCGCGCATCGACGCGGACTCCGCCACCCAGGCGCGCGCGCTCCATTTGCCGCGGACTTCCTCGTTCAGCCGCTCCACCTGGCGACGGAGCCGCGCCGCCTCCAGCGCCCGGTTCAGCTTGGATTGCAGCTCATCGATGTCCAGCGGCTTCTGCAGATAGTCGTAGGCCCCCGCCTTCATCGCCCGCACGCTGGAGTCCACCGATCCGTAGGCCGTCATGATGATCACCGGTGCCTGCCCGCCATCCATCTCCCGGATCCGCTGCATGACCTCGATCCCATCCAGGTCCGGCATCACCAAATCCGTCAGCACCACATCCGGCGACCGGGTGCGAAAGGCTTCGATGCCCTCCTGCCCGTTCACCGCCAGCTCGGCCTCGCAATCCATGTCGCTGATCGCTTCCACCAGCGAGCGTCCATTGTCCACGTCATCTTCAACAATCAAAATCCGGGGGGGGGTCATCGCAACTCCTTTTCATCCGCTGGAAACTCCATGCGCAGCCGGGCCCCGGGGCCCTCGGGATCAACCGCCACCAGGGTGCCGCCATGGTTCTCGATAGCCGTTCGCGCCAGGAACAATCCCAGGCCCGTTCCCTGCGGCCGCGTCGTATGGAACATCTCAAAAATCCGCTCGCGCTCTCCCGGCGGGATGCCCGGCCCGCTGTCGGTCACCTCCAGCCGGATCCGCTGGCCCATGGGCGCAATGTCGACCCCCACCCGCCCCCCGTCGCCCGCGTGCTGCAAGGCGTTCACCAGCACGTTCAGCAGCGCGCGTTTCAGCGCCGGCCCGGAGGCGCGCACATGCACCGGCCCATGATCCACCCGCACCTCCGCCGCCACCCGTCCCGCCTCGAAGCGCGGCGCCAGCAGGTCCAGGCATTCGCGGGCGCAGGCGGCCAGATCCAGCCGCTCGACCGCCGGGTCGCCCGGTCGCGCCAGCGCCAGGAATTCCTGAAATACCTTGTCCATGCGGTCCAGCGTGTGCGTCATCCGCCCCGCCAGCTTGCCGACGCGTTCCAATCGCGCTCCGCCCTCCCGAACCACCTCTTTCGCCAGCATTTGGGCATCCAAGTTCAGGCTCGACATCGGATTGCGGAAATCATGCACAATGCCGTTGGCCACCATTCCCGAAAACGCCAGGTGTTCCTCGCGCCGGCGCGCCTGCTCCCGCCGTTCCTCCCGGCGCACCACCGCCGCCACCAGCGCCATGCAGGCCGCAAAAGCAACCGCCACCGTTGCCAAACTCAGCCGATACATCGAGTTCAACGCGCTGGCCGCCGCCCATTCCTCCCGGTCCACCGCCCGCCGCCGCATCCCCAGTTCCAGCGAGACCGGCCCCGCCTCGGGATGACGAACCCCCACCGAAAACGTCACGACCGGAATCGACCGGTCCCCATCCGTCAGGCGGTTGCGACCAATCGACACCGGACCGTCAAACTGGAAGCCATCCTCGGCCCGTTCCGGCTGGACCTCCGTCAGATGTTCATGGAACAGCGTAACCCCTTCGCGCCGCACCGCGACATATTCCAGGTCCCCGTCGACTTCCTCCAGCGAACGCAACAGCCCGGAAAAATCCTGCCACGCCTTGCCGTCATCCTCCTTGCCGGCGGCCGATGCCGCCCGCAGCGCCAGGTTCATCGCCAGCCATTGCCCGCGCTCGGCCACCGACTGCACCGCCATCTGGTGCGCCGCCTGCCCGTGCCATCGATGCAGCACCATCAGGCCCACGGCCGCCAACAGCGCAATCAGCGCCACCCAAATGGACGCCGTCCACGCAAACGAATGCCGTCGCTGATTCTTCATGGCAATGGGGTTCTCGCCTCCAGGTTCAAGATGGTACGACTCTTGCGAACGGTTGACGAGCTTCTCCCGGTTCCCCCCCCTTCGCCGACTGCGATCGAATACCCTCCGCCCGCCATGTTGATCCGCAAAGGCCTCACCATGCCCCTTCTATTCCACGCCGGAGACCCCAATGTCAATTCTGGAGTCGGAGACGCGTCCCCTCTTTTTCTTTTCCATGGCGTGGATAATTTGATAGGGGTTTTCCATGGTGTGGAAACGCCGCCCGGAGGTAATACGCGTATGAGTGCAAAGTGGATCAAGAACGCCTTTGTCGTCACTCTCGACGATTCCCAGCCGATCTTGCCCAAGGGTGAAATCCTGGTCGAGGGCGACACGATTTCCGCCGTCGGCCCTTCCCTGGAAGCCCCGGCCGATGCGGAGATCATCGATGCGCAGGGCATGCTGGCCATGCCCGGCCTGATCAATGCCCACCACCACCTCTATTCCTCGTTTGCCCGTGGCTTCGCCCCGCCCGGCGAGCCCGCCGCCAACTTTGTCCAGATCCTCGAGCGCATGTGGTGGAAGCTCGACCTCGCCCTCGACCCCGAGGCCGTCCGCTACTCCGCCCTTGTCGCCCTCATCGAAGCCATCCGCACCGGCTGCACCACCATCATCGACCACCACGCCTCGCCCTCCTGCACCGACGGCTCGCTCGATATCCTCGAGGAAACGTTCCGCGAAGCCGGTCTGTCCGGGTGCCTCTGCTACGAGACCTCCGACCGCAACCGCCCGGCGGACGGCGTCGCCGAAAACGCGCGCTTCATCCAGAAGACCCATACCTCCGGCGATGGCCAAATCACCGCGCTGTTCGGTCTCCATGCCCAGATGACGCTGACCGACGACACCCTCGAAGCCGTCGCCGCCCTCTGCAAGGAGCATCAGGCCGGCGTGCATATCCACGTGGCGGAGGACCTCTCCGACGAAGAAGACTGCCTGCAAAAGCACGGCATGCGCATCCTCCAGCGCCTGCACCAGTTCGGACTGACGGGCCGGCAGTCCATCTTCATCCAT
>CAYNSH010000068.1:0-15678 GCA_964399775.1 uncultured Verrucomicrobiota bacterium | reverse complement strand
TCCTAATCCCCTCTCTCTCTTCTGATTGTCGGCATTAAAGACACAGCCCTGCCCCCCATAGGAAACGAGCCAAAGAATGCCCTGGCTACGAATGTCATACCGCGAATCCGGCGACAACCGACTCGGCCAATTTGTGAAACGACTAAATTGATTATATCGGACTTAATTAAGTCCGATAATTCTTATCGATAGATTATGTTCATTATTTGTAAGTACTACATCAGGTTACATCCAAAAATACATCAGAGTTAATTAAGTCCGATGTTTAACGGTCATAAATGCATACACGAAACCCCACGGAGGCATAGCCAGAACAGCTTCAAGTCAAGGCGGCCATGGCGGCGGTGCGACCGGCGGCGATGGCGTCGGCGGCGCGCTGGAAATCCAAGGTGCCGATGGTGCCGACCTGGGGTTCGATCAGCAGGTCGGGAGGTTCAAGCCGCCGCCGGGCCAACGCGATTTGTGCCTCCATGATCCGCACGGATCGAACGAGCACCTCGACCATGTCCGGCATGGCCTCGGACTCCCAAGCCTCTTTCCAGTCGCGCACCTTGGACTCAATCTCTTGGAAAAAATGTTCCAGCACCTGCAAGGGACCTTCCGACTCTTCCCCCTTGCCGGGCTTGGGCAAGGTGAGTTTCTTGGGCGCGGCACGTGGCTCTTTTTTGGGACGAGAAGGCTTGGGCTCTTCACCCACATGTTGGGAAACATCGACGGAAATCACGGTCTTCGCGCCCATGTCGCGCACGACGTTGACCGGCACCGGATTAACCAGTCCGCCATCGACCAGCAGTCGCCGGCCGATGCGCACCGGCGCGAACAAACCCGGAATCGAGAGGCTGGCCCGGATGGCTTGCAGCAGATGGCCGGTATTAAGCACCGCCTCGCCGCCGGTATCCAAATCGGTCGCCACGGCGCTAAACGGCACCTTCAGCGATCGGAACTGATTCAGCCCCAGCATGTTTTCCGCCTCTTCCATGAAGCGGCGGCCATCGGTCAATCCGGACCGCGACAGTGAAATCTCCCACAGAAACTGCCGGATTCGACGCCAGTCCAGGTGGTCGGCAAGTTCCCGCAAGGCCTCGATGCGCCCGGCCGCCAGGAAGGATCCGACGATGGCGCCCATGCTGGTGCCCGCGATGCATTCGATCTCGATGCCTTGTTCGGTCAGTACCTCGATCACCCCCAGGTGGGCCCAGCCACGAGCGCCGCCGCTGCCCAGCGCCAGGCCGACCCGTTTGCCTCGCCAGCGCTTGTGCATGCCGATTCCTCCTGCCCTACTCCAGGAATGTCAGCGTGGCGGCCCCGATCACGCCGGCATCGTTGCCCAACTGGGCGCGCTTGATCACAATCCGTTCCGAAAAATGCGGACTGAGGCGTTCCTTTAAATGCCGGTGCAGCGGATCAAAGAGAACCGCGCCGGCTTCCGCCACGCCGCCGCCGATGATGAAGGCCTGCGGCTGGAGCAGGTACGCGACGGAAGCCATCATGGTGGCCAGGCAGTCAGCCGTGAAATCAAACACTTCCAGTGCCAACGCATCGCCCTCGCGGGCGGCTTCGGCGATGATTTTGGGACTGAGGTCTTCGCGCCGCCCGCCGACACGCTCCAGGAGACTGGTGGATCGACCGGCATCGATTTCCCGCAGGACGCGCTCCACGATCCGTCGATTCCCCGCGTACTGTTCGACGCCTCCGCGTCCTTGCGGGGACGGAATTCCATTCATATCGATCGAAACGTGCCCGATTTCGCCGGCCATGGAATAGGCGCCGCGATAGAGGCTGTTGTTGATCACGAGTCCTCCGCCCACGCCGGTGCCGAGGGTCAGGAAGACGGCATGCTGGAACGACTGTCCAGCGCCATAGATGCTCTCGCCGGCGGCCATGGCATTGACATCATTATCGATCCTCACGGCACCCGTGAAGCGCTGCGATAGCAACTGCGCCAGGGGGACGGCGGTCCAGCCCGGCACATTGGTCAGGCTGTGCACGAACCCCTTAGCATAATCCACTAAACCGGGAACGCCCACGCCGATTCCGGTGCACTCGCAATCGGGAGGGAGGTCCGCAAGCAGTTTGGAGGCGCCGCGTTCGACCGCATCGATCCAGCCGGGCACGCCGTCCAACTCCGCCGTGGGAAAGCTGGCCCGCGCACTGATCTCGCCACGCTCGTCGACCCGGGCCATTTTGACAAAGGTCCCGCCAAAATCCACGCCGATGGCGCAGCGCTTTTTGTTTTCGTTCATGGTTCGCCTTCCCGTTGAAAGACCCGCAGGGCGTTGGCGAAGGTCGCGGCCGCGATGTCGATCGCATCCGAATCTCGAGCCTCGGCCACCACCTCGGCCACCCGCACCACAAAGGCGGGCTCGTTGACTTTCCCGCGAAAGGGCTTGGGTGTCAAATACGGACAATCCGTCTCCACCAGCAGGCGATCCAACGGCATGTGGCGCGCTACCTCCCGAAGCGGGCCCGCGTTGTTGAAACTGACAATGCCGCTGAAGCTGATCATGAATCCCATCGCCAGCAACGCCTCCGCAAACGCCATGTCCCCGGTAAAGCAGTGCAAGATCCCCGGGGGCGGGACCTCCTTTTCCACGCTGTGGAAAAGATCCGGCGGAGGTTTCCATGCTGTGGAAAAATCCGCCTCGGTTTTTCCATGCTGTGGAAAACGTTCCGTCTTTTTTTCCATGCTGTGGAAAACTTTTTTCCACGCCGTGGAAAACTCGCCGAGCAGGTCGAGGGTGTCGTCGTCGGCATATCGGCTATGCACGACGACGGGCAGCCGCCGGTCGAGGGCGAACTCCAGCATCCGGGCAAACAGCCGGCGTTGATCGGGAGCCGTATCGGCGGAATAGTAGTAGTCGAGGCCGGTTTCCCCCACGGCGACCACCCCGGGACCGTCCGCCAGCGCGGACAGCTTGGCAACATCGCAGGGCTTGTCGACCTGATCGCGGTCGTACCCAACGGCGGCCACCAGTTGAGCGGGGTGTTCCTGCGCGAGGCGCGCGACCAGATCGTTGGACGCCTCCGAGCTGCCAACCGCGCAGATGCGCGCAACGCCGGCGGCCGCCGCTCGCGCCAATACCTGATCCACGCCTCCCTCCGCGGCGAATGAATCAAAATGGGCATGTGTGTCGAACAGGGTCATACGCCGGTTACACCTGTCGCTCCAATATCTCGCGTAACATCATCGGGTTGGCCTTCCCCTTGGACATCCGCATGGCCTGGCCGATGAGGAATCCCGCGGCCTGGTCCTTGCCGTTGCGCAGATCCTGCACGGCGGCGGGATGATCCGCCATGACGCCGCGGATGAGTTCCTCGAGTTCGCCGGCTTCATCAATCTGGGCGAATCCGTGTTCTTCAACCAGTTCGGTGGCGGTTCGGCCCGAAGTCAGCATGAGGTAAAACACCTCGCGCGCGGCAGTCGCGCTGACGCGGTCGGCTTCCGCCATCATCAGCAGCTCGGCGAGCCGGGCGGGGGTCATCGCGGTCCGGTCCGGCGATTCGCCGCGCTCCTTGAGGGCGGGCAGCAGCCGCGACGCGACCCATTGCGCAGCGGTCCGGGCCGGGATGCCGGCGGCACGCGCCAGCGCCTCGAAATAGTCGCCGGTTTCACGGTCTTCGCTCATCTGGGCGGCCTCGTCGCCGGTGAGTCCGTACTCGCGGACCAACCGTTCGCGCTTGGGGCCGGGCATCTCCGGCAGCCGCCGCTGCAGATCCTCGATCCATTCCTCCGCGGCCCGGATGGGTGGCACCACGGGATCGGGGATGCAGGGGCCGGCGAATTTTTCGCGCATGGGGGCGGTGATGTTGCGGTCCGGATCCCACAGCCGCGTATGAACGGTGACGGCCCGGCCCTGCCGGACCAGGGCAGACTGGCGAGCGACTTCATGCGCGATGGCGCTGCCCACCGCGCGAACGGAGTTCATGTTCTTGACCTCGACCTTGGCATTCATCTCGTCGGAGCCCGGGGCCCGGATGGAGATGTTGGCATCGCAGCGCATGCTCCCGCTCTCCATGCTGCACTCGGCGGTGCCGGCGCAGCGAATCTGCGCTCGGAGCCCCTTCAGGAATTCCATGGCCTCGTACGGACTGCGAAGATCCGGTTCGGTAACGATCTCGACCAGCGGCGCGCCGGCGCGGTTGAAATCGACCAGCCCGATCTTGGTTCGGCCTTCGGTCTCGTGAACCAGCTTGGCCACATCCTCTTCCATGTGGATATGGTGAATGCGCAGGCGCCGGGGGCGGCCATCCTCCCCGGCGATCTCCAGCCACCCGTTGCGTGCCAAGGGCAGATGGTGCTGGGAAAGCTGATATCCCTTCGGGAGATCGGGATAATAGTACACTTTCTGATCAAATGCGCTGAGGGGCTGGATCTGGCAATTCAGCGCCAGGCCGGTCAGGGCGGCGCGCTCCAGGGCCGCGCGGCTGAAGCGCGGAACGGTTCCGGGCAGGCCCAGGCAGATCGGGCAGACATGACGGTTGGGCTCTTCGGCCGGCGCATTGGGGCAATCGCAGAACAGTTTGGTGGGGCAGTTTAACTGCACATGGATCTCGAGCCCCACAACCGCTTCGACCGGGTTCACGGTGTCCGGCTTCATGGTACGCCTCCAGCAAGCCTTGTCATCAGCGCCAGCAGATTCGCATCGCGGTATCGTGGAGCAATCCATTGAATGCCGTTGTGGCAAAGCACCGGCAGGCCCAGGACATTGGCGGGCAGAGTGGATTCAAACCGATCATAGATTCCGGACACGCTTGGCGTCGCGCCGGCGTCCGCCGCGCCCGGCGACACCGGCAGCGCCAGCAGATCCACCGCGCCAAACAGCGCCTCGACATCCGCCACCAGCCGGCGGCGGATGCGGCAGGCGTTTTCATAGGCGTCATAATCCAGGAACTGGAATCCGGCGCCTTGGAACAGGTAGCTTTTCAGGAGCGCACCGAAACTCTCGGCGCGCGAGTGCAGATACATGTCGTTCCAGTTGGCGGCGCCGGGAACCCGGTGGCCGTAGCGAACGCCATCATAGCGGCCGGCGCTGGACGATGCCTCCACCGAACCGATCACGTGATGCACCGGCCGGAACATCGCCCAGCCCGGAAGCGTTGCCTCGCGGAAGGTCAGTCCCCTCCCCGCGGCCTCGACCAGTCGCTGATGGAACGAGGCCCGGGTCTTCGGGTCCAGGCGATCGACCGCCTCCATGACCACGCCAACCGTGGAGGACGACGCATCCGGTGCCGGCGAGCCAAAGCCCGGGAGGTTTTGCTGGCGCATGGATGGGTCCAATGCGTCGGGTGCAACCACCGCCTGCAGTACGCGTTCCAAGGTGCCTGCGTCCCGCGCGACCACGGCGAGGGTTTCCATGGAGGGAATCAGTCCGGCAAGCCCCCGCCGGGATACCGCGCCATGACTGGGCTGGAAGGCCCAGAGCCCGTGCTCAGCGGCGATCATCCGACTTTCGCCCAACGCATCCGCCAGCACCGCGGCCTGGTTGTCCCGGCAAACGGCCGGACCGGTGGTATCGCCTTCCAGTCCGAATCCGAATTCTGCGATTCGAACACTGCCGGTGAGTTGCGCGCCACCTGCGCGAAGACGTTCGATGACAAACGCATCTTCGCTGGCCACGTATCCCGCGAGGGCCGCGGAACCCGCTTCCATTCGCCAGCCGCCGACGGCGATTCGGGGCTGCACACAGATCCGGCTGCCGCTCAAAAGCCCATCGGTCGTCGGATCGGCATCCGGGGCCAACGGACGGTACAGGTCGGGCGCCGTTTGTGAATCGCTTGCCGGAGATGGAGGAGAAGCGATGGGCATGGGCTTACTCCAGAATGCCAGCGACTTTGAAGTAATCGCCTTTGACCGCCGGAGCATTCCGACGCCACGCGCCCGAGGCGGACAACGGACTCACCACCGGCATCTCGCCGGACCGCATGGCGGCTTCCTCCTGTGGCAGGGCATGCAGAGGCGCGTCATCGCCGGCGTTGGCGCGGACCTCCGCGGAAAGCGCCGCGGCTTCATCCAGCGCGGCCTCGATCGCCTGCTCCTCGCCAGGGCGCACCCCAATCCGCGAGACCCACGAGACGCTTTCCAGGCGGGAGGCGCGGCCGGCGCCGGGCAGCGCTTCTCCACCACCGGCATTCAACAGGCCCAATTCCGCCAACTGCTGGCGGGCGACCGGACTTGGCGCGTCCGTCAAGGGGCAGCCGGCGCTGCGGTTCTTGGGAAAGGCGATGACATCGCTATTGGAGTCCGTACCGCGGATCATCGAGCCCACGCGAGCCAGGCCAAAAGCGATGCCGCCGTGGGGCGGCGCGCCGTAGTCCAGCGCGCGGATGAAAAACCCGAACTTCTGCTCGATGTCATCCGCGTTCAGCCCCAGCGCCTGGAAAATCTTCGACTGCAGGCCTGGGTCGTGGATACGAATGCTGCCGCCGCCGAGTTCTTCTCCGTTCAGCACGATGTCATAGGCCCGCGACTTCAAGCTCAGCAGTTCCCGGACCTGCCCCGGATCGAAGTCCGCGCGGTCCGGCGCCGTGAACGGGTGATGGGTGGACGTCACCCCGCCCTCTTCGGTCGGATCGAACAACGGGAAATCCGTGACCCAGACGGGGGCCCAGGCACCGGCGGGAATCAGGCCCAGGCGTTCGGCGACATGCAACCGCAACTGCCCCAGCACGGACATGGCGGTCCGGTAGGACGTGTCCGCCACCATCATCAGGACATCGCCTTCCTCGCAGCCAAAGCGCTCGATCAACTGCGCTTGTTCCGAATCGCTGAAGAACTGCACGATGTTCGACTCCAGCCGCCCACCCGTGAAGCGCATCCAGGTCATGCCCTTCCCGCCGAATCCCGGAACGATGGTCTTGGCGTATTCGTTTTGCAGCACGTTCTTGCTGAGCGCGGCGGACTGGCCCTTGACATTGATGCCGGCGATATGCCCGCCCTTCCCCAGCACCTGCTTGAAGATGGAGTAGGACGTCTCGCGGAATATCTCCGTGGCATGAACGAAGCGAAGGCCGAAGCGCAGATCCGGGCGATCCGATCCCGCGGTGGCCATGGCCTCATCGTACGTCATGCGGGGAAAGGGCCGTGGGAGGGCGATGCCCCCGGCGGCGAACATCTCCGCCAGCACCTCTTCGATCAGTTCGAGGATGAACTCCTCGTCGATGAAGGCGGCTTCGATGTCGAGCTGCGTGAACTCCGGCTGGCGGTTGGGACGCAAATCCTCGTCGCGGAAGCACCGGGCCACCTGATAGTAGCGCTCGAGCCCGGCGACCATCAGCAACTGCTTGAAGAGCTGGGGGGATTGCGGCAGGGCGTAGAAACAGCCCGGATGCACCCGGCTGGGCACCAGATAATCCCGCGCGCCTTCCGGGGTGCTCTTGGTCAGGTCCGGCGTCTCCACCTCGATGAAGCCCCGGTCCTCCAGCACTGCGCGGGCCTGCTTCAGGATGTTGGCGCGCCGAACCAGATTGCGCTGCATGGAGGGCCGGCGCAGATCCAGGTAGCGGTGCTTCAAGCGCAGGTCTTCCGCCACGGAGGCGGGGGTGGCCACGCTGGCCCCGGCCAGCATCGCTTTTTCCGAAATGGGAAACGGCAGCACCTTGGCCGGGTTCAGCACCCGCAGGCTTTTCGCCACCACCTCGATCGTGCCCGTCGAGAGGCCGGGATTCTCCGTGCCCTCCAGCCGCCGGATCACCTCGCCGACCACATGCAGGCAATACTCCTCCCGAAGCGAGCCGGCTTTTTCCAATCCATCGGTACCGGCATCCGGCTGCAACACCACCTGGACAATGCCGGTCCAGTCCCGAAGGTGCAGAAAACAGACGTCTCCGTGATCGCGCCGGGCGTCGACCCAGCCGGCCAGTTCCACCGTACGGCCGATATCCGTTTCGTCCAGTTTCCCGCAATGCGTTCTCTTCTGCCAATCCATGTTCCTCACCTTTCCACTAGTGGCCGGTGAGTATCCCCCCGCCCTATCCATCGATCAAGGGCAAAGCCATCGGGGAACACACATCGGCGCAGGTAGAGCTCGGGGGGGCATAGTATTTATAAAATGTATATATATACTATTTATAAATAGTATATAATCCGACAGACGCTCTTTATCCGGAAGAGCCCGAAACGATTGAGAGCAGAATCGAGATTAGGGTGAGTAGCGGCGGATGGTCCAGGCCGAGGGGGCGTCGAGCGGGGCGTTGGGGCGGACGGATTCATAGCGCAACCGGTCGTGGAGCCGGGAGACGCGCCCATGCCAGAATTCGATGGAATCCGCACGCACGAGATAGCCGCCCCAGAAAGTCGGATAAGGGATCGCCTCCCCCTCCGGCCAGCGGCTCTTCAACTCTTCCATCCGGTGTTCCAGGACCGAGCGATTGTTGATCGGCTCGGACTGGAAAGAGGCCCAGGCGGCCCTCTGGGAATCGGGTGGCCGCGAGCGGAAATAGGCTTCGCTCTCGGAAGCGGACATCCGTTCGGCCCGGCCGAGCACCGTCACCTGCCGGTGGACTCCATGCCATGGGAACAGCAGGGCCACCTGCGGATTCTCCTCGATGGCACGAGCCTTGAGCGAGCGGTAATTGGTGAAGAAGCGGAATCCGGCGGCATCCACATCTTTCAAGAGCACGGTACGCGCCGTGGGCTGGCCGCTGGCATCAACCGTCGACAACACCATGGCATTGGGCTCCGGCCACCCGGAAGCCACCAGCTCTTCCATCCACACCTGAAACTGGCGAAGCGGGGTGGGCTGGAGGTCGGCCTCCGACAATTGCCCACGGTCATAGCTGACGCGGAATCGGGACAACTCACCGGGCTCCCACAGGTTGCTCATCGCGTTGCCTTCCTGATTGCCGGGGGCATTTATGGTCCCGGAAATTGAGCCTGAATTCGAAAATACCCATGGCCGCCCGACGACGAAAGCGGAATAGACAAGTCCTGCACCGACCACATCAAGGCATCCAGCCTGCCGGTAGCCACGGGAGCCCAGTCCGTCGGGTCCCGAATCATACCGGCCCGCTGCAGGACATAGTTCCAACCTTTGAGGGCCAGATACGACATGGCGGCGGGGTCGCCATCTCCGGCCGCTTCCAGACGCAACGGCAATTCGCGCAGGAGGATTTCGTTGGGCTCTTCCCGCGCATTGAACAGAAAGGCCATCGCGTCGGGAACGCGCAGCGCCCAGGCCCATTCTGAATGCTCGTGTCCGCAGCCGACCTCGATTCGCAGCGAATCGTTGGGCACGTATCCATCGGCCATGAACTTGTCATAGACCGACCACATGGCCTGATAGTTGGGTTCGCTCTCCATCGTTCCATAATCGGTATAGATGCGCAGTCCCGACGTGTCCTGCCCATCAATTCGCTGGGCGAGATAGTTCGGGATGGCCCAAAACGAGGTGGACATCGGCCCGATCCGACCGAACACGTTGGAGGCCATGCCAAAGTACAGCGAAGCCACCCCGCCGAACGACGACCCGAGAACCCCGGTGTTTTCCGGGCCGGTTAAGGTGCGGTAGCTGGCGTTGACGAACGGCATGACATCGTGAACGACAAATGCGAGATAGCGATCGGCGGTGCCTGAATTGGACTGATAGGAATCGGTCGGGGCGAGATATTCCCTGAGCCGCTCATCCGTATTGTCAATCGCCACCAGAATGGATTCCCGCATCATGCCGAAACTGATCATGTGGTCCGCGGCATCCTCGGCATACCAGCAACCGTAGATCCCACCCGGGCGAAACGTGTTCTGGCCATCGTGAAGGTAGAGGACCGGATAATGCTTGTTGGTGTTGAGGGTGTAATTCCGCGGCGTGTAGACCCGGATGTTCCGGCTGGGAATCTGCGGCGTATAGGACGAGACAATGAAGTGGCTGTTAATCGAACTATCGGTTCGGTTAGCCGGCGGCCAATACCCATACACATGCCCGTCCTGCAGCAAAAAGGCATCCAGCCGGGTGTAATAATCCAGGACACCGGGAACGGGCGTGTTGTCCCAGGCTTCTTCACCGTTGAAAAAGCCATGGGGAACGAAGGTCAGCAGATCGCCGGAGGTCCCGATGCCATCAACGCGATAGAGGTATTCCCCGGCATGACGTCCGGGACCGACGCGCAGCATGGGCGTATCCGTCCAGGTTTCACTTCCGCCGGTCCGGTGCAGCAAAAAGGCATTGGTCCACGCGGAATAGTAATAGATCGTCTTTCCGGAATAGGGCGGATCATCCCGGGCGGGGAGATTAGCGGCCAGATTGGGATCTGGCATCCAGACCACGTTTTCAGCGGCGCAATAGGCGGCTCCCGCATTGGTGCGGACAATGTACTTGTATTCCAGGTGGCTGCCTGCGGTAACGGCCACGGCCCCGGTCCACACATTTCCGCTGGTCCAACGCAACTTGCGTGCCCGAAGGGGATTCCAGTCGCCCAGGTCCGTGTGGTTGCCCACCACGAAGACCTCGCGGCCGATACCCACATCCCAGTTGGTGGAGAATGCCACCGCCACTTTTTCATCGGCCGTGAATGCCCAGGACGGCAGACCTGTCCCTGCCAGCAGTGCGATGGCCAGGCCGAACCGCATCGAGCGCCAACCCCAGCTTTTTGAGCGATTCATCGCCTGCCTTCCGCCTTTCATGCTTCCGCCTACAACCGGGCCAGTGCCGCCTGGAAAACGGCTTCCACGTCCAATGTCGTCAGACACGCGAGATCGCGGCGCGCGCAACGCCGGGAATGACAGGGCCGGCAATCCAACCCTTCCTTGGCCACGACATGATCCAATTGACGATGGGGACCGGTCCGCACCGGATCGGTCGCCCCAAAGACGGCCACCAGCGGAACGCCCATGGCATCCGCCCAATGCATGGGACCGGAATCGACCGAAATGACCAGATCCATGCTCCTGAGCAGGGCGCACAATCCGGGCAGGTCCGTTCGGCCGCAATCGCTGCGGGCGCGGTCGCCAATCTCCCGGGCCAGTTCCTCCCCGCGCGCGGCCTCACCCGGACCGCCCACGATCCGGATCTGGCACCCCATCTCGCTGGCCAGGCGACGGCCCAGTTCCGCGAACTTCTCCAACGGCCAATCCTTGGTAAGCCAGCGCGAGAATGGCGCCAATGCCACGTGCGGGCCGGGACGGGAATCCGCTTCCAGCTCAGGCAGGTGGAGCAAGGGCTCCGGGGGCGGGCCTGATCCGGGCGCCACCCAATCCACGACATCCATCAGCTCGGCCACCGCATGCCGCCGGGGGCCGGGACGGCGCGGCGGCTGGTCTGAATAGAGGTTGTGGGCGCCTTCCCTCGCCCAGGCGGGGCCCACGCGACGCGAGCCACGCGCCAGCCGGGCCGTCACGGCGCTTTTCAAAAGCCCCTGCAAGTCCACGATGATGTCGTAGCGATTGCGACGCAGTTCACGCACGAACCCGGCCAGCCCGCGAAAGGGATGCTGTCGGGGATAGGCGATGATCCGGTCCACGTCGGGGCAACAGGCCAGCAAACTGGAATACTCGGGTTGCACCACCCAGTCGATCACGGCCCCGGTCCGCTCCATCAGGGCCCGGACCGCGGGCAGCGCATGGGCGATATCGCCCAGCGAACTCAGTTTGATTACCAGAATCCGTTTCATTTCTTGGGAGGAAACAGGACCTCCTCGATGCGCTTGATCTTGAGCGCCTTGCCGGTGGCCGGGTCGAGCGTGAGCAGGGCGCCGTGCAGTCGCACGTCGTCGCTGGCAATCTCGAACTTGGTGGGCATGCCGGTGAGGAAGCGCTGCAAGATGGCCTCGGTGGTCCGGCCAATCACGGAGTCGCAGGGGCCCGTCATGCCCAGATCGGTCATGTAGGCGGTTCCCTTGGCCAGCACCGATTCGTCGGCGGTCTGCACGTGGGTATGCGTGCCCAGGACCGCCGAGACCCGCCCATCCAGAAAGCGGCCCATCGCCACTTTTTCGCTGGTCGCTTCGGCATGCATATCGACAATGATCATCCGGTAACGAGAGCTGTTGTTCTTGAGCCAATCATCGATGGTTCGGAACGGGCAATCGGCCATGCTGTTCATGAATGTCCGGCCCATCAACTGGACAACGGCCAGCGGGCCGGCCTGGGTTTCGATGGCGACCGCGCCTTTGCCGGGGCATCCCGGCGGCAGGTTCAGGGCCCGCACCAGGCGCGGCTCGCGGTCAACATAGCCCATGGCCTGCTTCTGGTCCCAGACATGATCACCCATGGTCAGCACATCGGCGCCGCCGGCGAACAACTCCTCCGCGAGGGCCTCGGTAATCCCCCGTCCCGCCGCGCTGTTTTCCGCGTTGGCGATTACCAGATCCGCCCGCCGTTCGGCTTTGTAGCGGGTGGCCACGCGGGCCATGGCCATGCGACCCGGTCCGCCCACGATATCTCCGACAAACAGCACCTTCATGTGTCCCCTATCCCGTCAAGCCTTCCAGCTTGGCTGCCGCTGAATCGGCGTAGATGATTCGCTTCTCCGTCACCACCACATCCACCTTTTGATCATGTGGCTCCAGGGGAACTTCGGCCACCAAGCAACGTTCCGGGCAGAGGCCCACCCGCAAGCCGGTGGCCAGAGCCAGCAGCCGATCATAGTGCCCGCCTCCGCGACCGAGTCGTCCTCCGCGCATATCAAAGGCCATTCCGGGCACCACGATGATTCGCAATTCGCGGGCATTCGCCGCGGGTGAACGCCGCGGTTCAAGGATCCCATGGTTGCCGGATTGCCATTCGGTCGTGGCGTCCACCCAGCCCCAACGATACCCGGAACCGTTGCGCACCGGAACCGCCACCCGAGCGCGGCGGGCCAGCAGATCGGACAACAGCGCATCCGTCGATGGCTCCTGCGGCAGGGACCGGTAGAGGCCCGCAGAGAACACTGCCACCCACCACTCTTGCGTGATCAATCGCTCCTGAATGGCGGCGGATACCGCTCGCCCGGCCGACATCCGTCCGATCTGTTTGCGAAGCGTTGCCTTCATTTTCCCAACCCGTGCAACTCGAAGCCGTCTGGCGGACGGCTTGGCCGGCCATCGCGATCGACTACGCACCAGCGCACCCGGGCCTCGGCCAGCACCGTTTCCCCGCGGCGGATGGTCTGCCGGAACCATCCGCTGGCCTGGCGGGTTTCCAAGGGTTCGGACTCGATCGTCAGATCATCCCCGGCAAATGCGGGCAAACGGTAGTCGATCTCCAGCCGCGCGATGACCATCGAATACCCCGTTTCGACCAGCTTCAGATAGTCATAGTTCGCGGCGCGCAGAAACTCCACCCGGGCATGTTCCAGGTAGTTCACATAGACCGCATGATTCACGTGACCGGAAGAGTCACATTCATAGGTCCGCACCGATAATGGCATCACATGCTTCATCGCCATCCCACCATACACCGCCCCTTCCCCCTGAAGCAAGAAATGCGGAAAATCGCGCCCGGTCGAGACACCGGCCACGCGGAGGTCATTCGTCCGCGTTCATCTCATAGATTCGGGCCAACCCGTGCAGGGTCAGGTCCGGGAATCGCGCCATTTTCAGGCCGGAATCCGCCAAGACCCGGCGGGCATGGCCGCCGGTCGCACAGATGGCCGGGGTGTAGCGGCCGCAGGCTTTCGACAGTTGGCGGAGGATTTCCTCGATCATGCCGCGGTATCCCCAGCGCGCGCCCAGCCGAATGGCCTCCTCGGTATTGCGGCCGGTCTTGAGTTGGATGCCGCGCGGCTTCAACCTCGGCAACTGGGCGGCCTCGCTCAGGGCGTCAAACCACATCCCGTAGCCGGGGGCGATGACGCCGCCGACAAAGCCGCGTCGCGGCAGCACCAGGTTGAAGGTGCTGGCGGTGCCGAAATCGCAGACAATGCAGGGCGTGCCGCACATCTCCGCGCCGGCGACGGCATCGGCGAACCGGTCCTGCCCCGCCTGGTCCGGACGCTTCAGGTTCAGCTTCATCCCGAACTCCAACCGGTGATCGACCCACAGCATCGGCACACGCGGAAACAGGGACTTGATCAGCCGGCCCCACGCCCGGTTGGCTTGCGGCACCACCGACCCGATGCAGATCCCGTCAGGAACCTCGTCGTTGGCCACCGCCTCGAGAATCACCGGGGTGATGGTCTCCGTCCGGGCCGAACGCCGGATCTTGCCGCGCGAAAACCAACCCACCGCCGTACGGGAGTTGCCAATGTTGACCGTCAAGATGCTCATAGCTCCGGATCCTCTTCCTTCGCGCCCGCGGCGATCCAGGCCGCGCGCATCGCGTCCAGCGGCATCGCCCCGACCGCTGGCATGGATCGTATCAACTCCTTCAGCACTTGGTCAACCGTCACCGCATGCCCTTCCCGCAGGCAAGACGTCGCGGTTGGCCGCAGGTCATCCCGAAAATCAGTTGCGAGCATGCGCACATTGATGCCGATGCCCGCCACGGCGAACTCCATGCGATCCCCGCCAATCCGCGGTTCCACCAGAATGCCGGCGATCTTGCGGCCGCGGGCAAGGACATCGTTGGGCCACTTGATCCGGAGGTGCTGAAGGCCGATGTTCGCCAAGGCGCGATAGACGGCCAGGCCGCTCCAGATCGCCAGTGCCGGGGCGTGCATGGCTGGCCAGTCCGGGCGCAGAATGAACGAGGCATACACACCCGCCCCCGCCGGCGAAACCCATTGGCGCCCGCGCCGCCCCTTCCCGCGAGTCTGGCGCCCGGCCACAACCAGCGCCCCGTCCGGCGCTCCCGCCAGCGCCCAGTCACGGGCCACGTCGTTAGTCGACGCCGTCTCCGCCAGCCAGCGGCATGGATATCCGGGAATCACTCAAAAGTCCAGTCCGAGATCCGCCGCCTGGGTCGAATGCGTCAGCGCACCGACCGAGATCGCCGTGACGCCGGCGCGGGCATATTCGCGGATGTTGTCTTTGGTGATGCCGCCGGAGGCCTCGGTCTTGCAGAGCCCCCCGCAAAGCAGAACGGCCTCGGCGACGGTTTCCGGCGGCATGTTGTCAAGTAGCACCCAATCCGGCTTGCCGGGCAAGGCCTCCTGCAACTGCTCCAGGGTGTCCATCTCGATTTCAATCTTCAACCCCGGATAGGCGGCCCGCGCCGCCGACACCGCATCCGCCAACGTTCCCTGCCGCGTCTGCCGCCAGAAGGCCAGATGGTTGTCCTTGATCAGGATGGCATCGTGCAGGCCGATGCGATGATTGGTACCGCCGCCGCATCTCACGGCATGCTTGTCGAGCCGTCGTAATCCGGGGACGGTCTTGCGCGTATCCAGAATCATCGTGCCGTAATCCAGCACGATCCGCACCAGACATTCCGTGGCCGTGGCGATGCCGCACATCCGCTGGAGCAGATTCAGGGCGGTGCGTTCGGCGGTCAACAGGGCGCGGGCCGGACCCTGCACGCGCAGGACGGCCGTGCCGGCGCCGACCGCCTCGCCGTCTGCGGCCAAACACTCCACCTGCAGTGCCGGCTCCGCCATGCGGAACACCTCGGCCGCCACGCCGACGCCCGCGACCACCAACTCGTGGCGTGCGACGATCCGGGCGGAAGCGGTAGCCTGTGCATCCACCAGCGCCAGGGTCGTCGCATCCCCCGGCCCCACATCCTCGGCCAACGCCCGCGCAATGACCTCGCGGATTTCAGGATCCCTCTCCAATGCCACTACGTCTTCGCTCATGATTCGTTCCTCCAGTCGGGGTCAGCCCTTGAAT
>CAYNSH010000067.1:0-16190 GCA_964399775.1 uncultured Verrucomicrobiota bacterium | reverse complement strand
CCGCTCTTCTTGCGCCGCTTCCCGTCGCTTACGCTTTCTTGACGCAGCCGTGCTCGCCACCGCTACCGGCCTCACGCTGACCTTGACATCGGTCTGGCTGGCCAACCAGATCAACGCCGGCCAACAGGCGGATGCCTTTCGGACCCTCACGCGAATGAAAACCGACTACATTCGCGAGGCGTTTCATCGCATCCGCTACTACGAACTGGAAAGCCTGGGCGGATTCTTTGAGGGCAGCGAGAACGTCACCCCGGAGGAATTCCGGGTGTATGTGGAGCACTTCAACCTGGTCCCGGAAGTCCAGGCCTGGAGTTGGGCCCCCCGAATTCCGGCCCAACAGCGCGAGGCCTTCGAGCAACAAATCCGGGACCAAATCGATCCGACCTTCCAAATCCAATCGGCTGTCGCCCTCCCCGACGAAGCGGAGACGCCAGAAGCGGTCCACTTCCCGCTGCTGTACCTGGAGCCCCCCTATGCCGACTCCATCTTCAATCTGGCCCGCGGACTGGACCTGGCCACCGTCGACTCCCTGCGTCCATTCCTGGACGAAGTCCTGGAGAACGGGCTTCCCGTGGCGACCGACCTGATCTGGAACGCACCGAAAGACCATCCCGACTCCGTTCCGCATTTCCTGATCCTACGACCTGTGTTTGAACTCGACCCGCCCTACCACCTGGAAGGGCTGATCATGGCCAGCGTCATTCCCGAGCAAATGGTCCGGGCGGTCATGACGGCCAACCTGGAACATGATTTGGCCATCCACATGGACCTGCTGGAACTGCGCCCGGCGGCTACCCCCCTGCGCCTGGCCACCACCCATCTCGAGGAGAACACCCGGCCGGACGTGGAGGGCGACCTCTCCAGCGAATGGCTGCGCACCCGCCCCATTCTGGCCTTTGGCAAGGTGTATGCCGTCTCCGCCCATCCCACACCCCATTTTTTCACAGGGTATGGCACCTTCGTGGGCGGCATCGTCCTGTTTGCCGGACTGCTCGTGACCCTCGCCGCGGCCATCTTGATCAACTACTTGTCCCACCGACACGAAGACATGGAAGGCCTGGTGGCCCAGCGCTCCACGGAACTGGCCGCCAGCCTGCATCGTTATGATCAGCTGGCCCTGCACAGCCGCACCTTTTCCTGGCAGACCGACCCCAACGGGCTTTATACCCAGCTCAGCGAGGTCGCCGAACAGGTCCTCGGCTACTCCGTGGATTCGCTCGTCGGCAAAGCACATTTCTATGACCTGCATCCCGAAGAGGGACGCGAATCGTTCAAGGCCATGGCCTTCGAGGTCATGGCCGCCGGCAAGCCCTTTCGGGGCCTGATCAACCCCATGGTCACCCAGTCGGGCGACCTCGTCTGGGTTTCAACCGACGGCCTGCCCCTGCTGGACGAAGGCGGATACGTCGTCGGCTACCAGGGCACCGACATGGATATCACCGAAACCCGCCTGGCGGAGGTGAACCTGCGCAAGAGCGAGCAAAAATACCGCATGCTGACCGAAAATATGAAGGACGTGGCCTGGACGGTCGATACCGAAACCTTCCGGTTCATGTATGTCAGTCCATCCGTAACCCACTTGTTGGGAAAGACGCCCCAGGAGATGATGGAGCTGACCCTGGATGCCGTTTTTGTTCCGGAGCAACTCCAGGAATTGGCCGGATTGGTTCGGAGCCGCGCCGCGGGATTGCGCACGGGCGCCATTCATTCCCAGGACTATTTCATCAACGAGGTCGATCACGTCCATGCCGACGGGCATCGCGTGCAGACGGAAGTCATCACCCGCTACTGGCTCAACGAAGATACCGGCCGGGTGGAACTGCACGGCGTCACGCGCGACATCACGGACCGCAAGCGCGCCGAACGCCTGCGTGAAATGAGCATGGAGGCCCTTCAGATTCTCTCCCGGCCCGGCGACCTGCAAGATCAGTTGGTCGAACTTGCCGCCATGCTCAAGAGCAAGACCGGCTTCGATGCCGTCGGCATCCGCCTGCTGTCCGCCGGGCGCTACCCCCTGGTCGTCCGCGACGGCCTGGCCTGCCGGTTCCTCGATGAAGGCGGCCATCCCAACTCCGGCGGCACCATCGAATGGATCGATGGCCATGTGCGCTACACCTGTTGCTGCGGCTTGCATCTGTCCGGCAATACGAACGCCGAGCATCCCGCCTATACTCGCGGAGGCGCCTGCTGGATCAACGAGGCCCCCCCCCCGGCCAAGGCCTCCCCGGATGCTCCACCCACCTGTTTGGATGCCGGCTACCGCTCTATCGCGATTATCCCGGTCTATGAAGCCGGCCAGGTCGCCGGCCTCCTGCATTTCAACGATCATCGCGCCAACCAGTTCCCGCTCGAAACCATTCAAATCCTCGAAAACCTTGCCGCCCTCGTCGGCGAAGCCCTCCAGCGCAAGCGCGCCGAGCAGGACTACCGCACCCTGTTCCATGAAATGCTGGAAGGCTTTGCCGTCCACGAAATGATCTGCGACGCCGATGGCCATCCCGTCGACTACCGTTTTCTGGCCGTCAATCCCGCCTTTGAAACCATCACCGGCCTCCAGGCTGAACAAATCGTTGGACGCACCGTGCTGGAGGTCTTGCCCCAGACCGAACCCGAATGGATCGAATACTACGGCCGGGTGGCCCTCTCCGGAGAGCCCGCCTTCTTCCAGCAGTATTCCCGATCTGTCAACCGGCACTTCGAGGTGACGGCCTTCCGCCCGGCCCCCAACCAGTTCGCCTGCATCTTCAGCGACATCACCGAGCGCGTGCACGCCGATGCCCAACTGCGCGAAAGCCGCCGCCGCTACGCCACGCTCGTGGCCCATCTGCCCGGCATGGCCTACCGTTGCGCCAACGACCGCGCCTGGACCATGGAGTTCGTCAGCGAAGGGTGTCGGGATCTCACCGGATATGCTCCGGAAGACCTCGTGAACAACCAGACCATTGCCTACAACGACCTGATCCTCTCCGCCCACCGCGACCGCTTGTGGGAGCAGTGGCAGCAAGCGCTCCAGCAACGCCAGCCCGCCGAAGTGGAATACGAAATCACCACCCGCTCCGGCGAAACCAAATGGGTCTGGGAGCAGGGCGAAGGACTGTTCGACGACCAAGGCCAGCTTCTCGCCCTCGAGGGATTTATCACCGATATCAGCGAACGCAAGCGCGCGGAAATCGACCGCGAGCGCCTCACCAGCGCCATTGAACAGAGCCAGGATACCGTGGTCATCACCGATGCCGGCGGCCTCATCCGCTACGTGAACCACGCCTTTACCAAAGTGACCGGCTACACCCGCGAAGAAGCCATCGGCCAGTCCCCCCGCATCCTGCAAAGCGGCCAGCACGACCGCGAGTTCTACCGCGACATGTGGGCGCGCCTCGGCGCCGGCCTCCCCTGGGAAGGCCGCATCGTCAACCGCCGCAAGAACGGCGAACTCTATACCGAACTGGCCTCCATTTCCCCGGTCCGAAATTCCGCCGGGCAGATCGTCCACTTTGTCGCCGTCAAGCGCGACATCACCCAGCAACTCCTCGATCAGCAGGAACGCGAAAGCCTGCAAGCCCAGCTGCTCCAAGTCCAAAAGATGGAGTCCATCGGACGGCTGGCCGGCGGCGTCGCCCATGACTTCAACAACATGCTCCAGGCCATCCTGGGCTACACCGAAATGGCCCTCGAACAGGTTGTTCCCAGCCAACCGCTCCACCACGACCTGCTCGAAATCCAAAAAGCGGCGCGGCGTTCCGCCAACCTCACCGCCCAGCTTCAGGCCTTCGCCCGCAAGCAGAATATCTCGCCGCGGATCCTGGATCTCAATGCCGCCATCGAAAACATGGCCGGCATGCTCCGCCCGCTGATCGGCGAGCATGTCGAATGGGTCTGGAAGCCCGGCCCCGGCCTGTTCCCCATCCGCATCGACCCCGGCCACCTCGACCAGATCCTGAGCAACCTCTGCATCAATGCCGCCGATGCCGTCAACCGGGAAGGCCGCATCATCATCGAAACCCGCAACGTCAAACTCAACCGCACCATTCATGCGTTGCACAACACCATTCCCCCCGGCGAGTACGTACGGCTGTCCGTCTCCGACAACGGGCACGGCATGGATTCCGAGATCCTCGTGCACATCTTCGAGCCCTTCTTCACCACCAAGAAAACCGGCCGGGGCACCGGCCTGGGCCTCGCTACCGTCTACGGCATTGTCCAGCAAAGCCACGCCTTCCTGCGCGTGATCTCCAAACCCGGCGTGGGGTCTTCCTTCTTCATCTTCTTCCCGTGCCAGCCGCCCACCGCGGATCTCCATGTCCCCGGCGAACCCGACGAGGTCGATCTCGATCAGTTGCGCGGATCCGAAACCATTCTCATCGTCGAAGACGAAGAATCCCTCCTGCACACCACCACTCGCATCCTCGAATCCCTGGGCTATCGCATCGTCGGCACCACCTCCGCCCGCGAAGCCATCCGCCTCCTCTCCGCCGACCCCGGCCAATTCGACCTTGTGCTCTCGGATGTCATCATGCCGGAACTCAACGGCCCCGAACTCATCCAGCAACTCCAAACCATCGCCCCCCGCCTCAAACATGTCTTCATGTCCGGCTATACCGCCAAACTCCTCGCCGAGCATGGCATCAGGGAAACTGATGCCGAACTTATCCAGAAGCCCTTCAGCCGTCACCAGCTCGCCACCCGCATTCGCGCCATTCTGTCCAGTTCGTAACCCCGCGGCGGCCCCGTTCGACGTTGATCTGAAATCCCCCCGCGCCCCCATCCGCACGGCCATCCGCCAACTTCGTCACGTGGTTTTGCTGGCTTGTCGGCGCCCCGGGCCACGGGCGTCGCAGGCCCACGCGTCGACCCGGCAGGTGTTGCCGGCCGGGGCGATGCCCCGGCGGTGTTGCGGTGTGTTGTCGCCTGGAGCGGCGCCCCGAGTCGCTCTGCCCGCTCAGGGCGCCAGGCGCAACTGGTAGTAGGACGGCGCGGGCGGCGTGGTGTTGGTCCACGGGGGAACCTGTATGCCCAGATTGCTCCACGGCACCGGCTCCAGGGTGATGTTCGTGGAGCGCCAGACCTGCACATCCACGCCCGGATTGAGATTCTCCCAATCCAACCGCACGTGGCCATTGGTCGATCGGATCGACGTGAACCGCGGCGGCTCCAGCAGCGAGCTGATCGCCAAATCGAACATCCGGTCGCTGAACCCGTAAATGTTGGTGGCCCGCAGGGTGAAGGCGTAGCTGCCCGAAACCGTCGGCGTTCCGTCCAACAGGCCGGTGCCCGCCAGCGAGAGACCTTCCGGAAGGCTGCCCGTCACCAGACTGAATGTCGGGGAGGCCGTCGCCTCGATCTGCACGGAATACGGATCGTCTACCTTGCCAGCCGGCAGCGGGCTCGTTGTGATAAAGACCGGAATCTGAATGACCGTTACCATGAATTCGCGGTTCTCCCATCCGTAGTCGTTGGTGGCTCGAACCGTGAAGGCATAGGGACCCGTCGTGGTCGGCGTGCCGCTCAGCAGGCCGGCGGCCGACAGATCGAGTCCCGGGGGCAACGTTCCACCCACCAGAAGGAAGATCGGATCGCCCTCGGCTTCGATCTGGAGCGAATAGGGCTCGTCCACCTCGCCATCCGGCAGGGGGCTCGTGGTGATGAAGACCGGCGGCCCGAAGATGTCCAACGCAAATTCGCGCTGGGCCGATCCCATGACATTTTCCGCCTCCACCGTGAACAGCGCGCTCTCGATTTGCGTGGGCGTGCCGGTCACCATGCCAGCGGCCGTCAACCCCAGGCCATCCGGCAACTCACCCGCCAGCAGGCTGAACTCGGGATAGTTGCTGGCCTCGAGTTGCACCGAATACGGCTGACCGACCTGCCCGGCAGGCAGCGGGCTCTCCGTTGCGAATTCCGGCGGCCCCGCCGGCTGCGTGATCGTAATGTTGTAGAACCGGTTGCTGACTCCGCCCGGATTCGTGGCGCGCAGATAGAAGAAGGCGTTATACTCGGCGGTGGGCGTTCCGCTCAACAGCCCTTCCGGCGAAAGCGTCAGGCCCTCCGGCAGGGGGCTGCCCCCCAATTCCGGCGCCAGGGAGAAGACCGGATCGTTCAACGCGTCAAACTGCAGGGAATACGGCGCCCCGACAATGCCGGCCGGCAACGGGTTCGTGGTCAATAGCACCGGCGGCAGCAGGGTTGCGGGAAGAATCGTCACGGAATTCGTTCTGGATGCGGTGCCATAGGCGTTGCTGACCAGCACACCAAACGTGAACGTGCCTTGCGCCGTCGGCGTTCCACCGATCGCCCCCGTATCCGGATCCAACGTCATCCAACCTTGCCAGGCTCCCTCTTTGTAGAAAGTCCGTGTTGGCATGCCCGTCGCCAGGATCGCACCGGAATAGGGAACTCCCACCTGTCCCTGGGGCAGGGTCGCGCCCAGGATTCGCGGCGGCAATACGGAGCACAGAGCCAGCGCATGCCCCCCGCCCGCCGATATGCCGCTCACGTCCTCGGTGGCAAATGCTGGAAGCGGTTGCTGCCCCTTGGTGTCGTCGCCCCAGACGAGGAGGGTCCCGTCATCCTTGAGCGCCAGGCTGAACAACTCGCCCGCCGAAATCGCCACCACCCCGCTGGCCGCCTCGGGCGGCACATTGGTGGCATCCGAATACGAATTGGTTCCGGAAGGGGTGCGGGCGCCCCAGGCCAGCACCGCGCCATCGCGCAGCGCCAGCGCATGCCAGCGCCCCGCCGATATGGCCGTGACATCGTTGGAAGCCTCCGGGGGGACATCCCGAATGCCATATTCGCCGGTTTGTCCGGGCGCAATGCCAAACACGTGGACCGCGCCATCCTTGAGCGCCATGCTGTAGGATTCGCCGGCGCCGATATCCGTAACGCCCGTGGCCAGTTCGGCGGGAACCGTGCACTGGCCATGGCTGTTCAAGCCCCAGGCGATGACTCCGCCCTCTTTCAGCGCCAGCGCGTGCGACTCCCCCGCCGCAATTTGCTCGACACCGCTGGATACGCCCGAGGGAACATTGGTGACGATTACCGGCTTGCCCCAGGCCTGGACCGAACCATCGGTTTTCAACGCCAGGCTGAAGCCATCGCCGGCGGCCACGGCCATCACATCGCTCTGCGCCGCAACCGGCACGTTGGTCTCGCCGGAGAGATTCGATCCCCATGCCCAGACCCGCCCGTTGCGCACCGCCAGGCTGTGCAACCTCCCCGCCGAAAAGGACTCGATGCCCGACAGGACATTGGTTGGCACCGGCGAGGCCTGCCGGTCGGCATTCCATCCCCACCCCAGCAGATACGAATCCTGCGCAACGGCTTCCGGAATC
Source organism: uncultured Verrucomicrobiota bacterium (assembly GCA_964399775.1). Lineage (GTDB taxonomy): Bacteria > Verrucomicrobiota > Kiritimatiellia > CAIQIC01 > Lenti-01 > Lenti-01. The sequence goes on along the minus strand of CAYNSH010000067.1, from coordinate 8,862 downwards.
GGCACCAAGGCCCCGAGACAGAAAAGCACAACAAGGACCAAGTGGATGAAACGGGCGGACTTCATATAACTACTATGCCCCAGTGATTCCGGTTCGTCAACAAACCGATTGAAGTTAATCGCCAAATGCTCTACAACCAACTCGTATCACGGCAACCCCTTCCGACCCCGCTCACCCTGCCGTGTGGAAACAACGCCCATGGAAAACTTCTGGTTTGCATTTGGATTGACCCTGTTCGCCGGCCTGTCCACCGGGATCGGCAGCATCATCGCGTTTACCGCCAAACGCACCAATTACCGCTTTCTGTCCGTTGCCACCGGCTTCTCCGCCGGTGTCATGCTCTACGTCTCCTTTGTCGAAATCCTCGTCAAAGGCGGCGAGGAACTCGAAGCCGCCTTCGGTCCCGAATGGGGGGCGTGGGTCAATGTCGCCGCCTTTTTCGCCGGAATGCTGGTCATTGGACTGATCGACAACCTGATCCCCGCCGCCGAAAACCCCCACGAAACTCACGCCGAGGCCGAAACCCGCCCCCTGCACGACCCCAAGGCCCCCCTGCCCGACTTCGAAGACGCCGACGAATCCCGCCCCAAAACCGGCGAACTCAGCGTTCACGACCATGCCCACCACCACCACAAATTGATGCGGATGGGCCTGTTTACCGCCTTGGCCATTGGCATCCACAACTTCCCCGAGGGTCTCGCCACCTTCCTTGCCGCGCTGCAGGATCCGGCCCTCGGTGTCGCCATCGCCATCGCCATCGCCCTGCACAATATCCCCGAAGGCATCAGCGTCTCGGTCCCCATCTTCTATGCCACGGGCGACCGCAAGAAGGCCTTCTTGTATTCCCTCCTCAGCGGTTTGGCGGAACCCGTCGGCGCCTTGATCGGCTATTTTGCCCTGCTGTTCTTCGTTGGCCAGGATGGCGTCATCCCCCCGCAGGTCATGGGCATCCTGTTCGCCGGCGTCGCCGGCATCATGGTCTACATCAGCGTGGACGAACTACTCCCCACCAGCCGCGCCTATGGCAAGGGCCACGACAGCCTGCTCGGCCTCGTCGCCGGCATGTTCGTCATGGCCCTCAGCCTGCTCCTGATCTAGGTCGAACCGCCCTCGTTGCCCGTACGCCGCTGTTCATCCAGAAACAGCTTGTACTCCATGCTGTCGACCAGCGCTTCCCAGGAGGCTTCGATGATGTTTTCGCTGACTCCGACAGTACCCCAGTGCTCGTGCCCGTCGGAGGAATCGATTAGCACGCGCGTCGTCGCCTGGGTCGCGGTCTCGGGATTGAGAATGCGCACGTGGTAGTCTTCGAGCACCACCGAATCAATGGCCGGATAGAACCGGCGCAACACCTTGCGCAGAGCATCGTTGAGCGCGTCGACCGGCCCGTCCCCCTCCCCGGCCGTCAGCTCGGTCTGCCCCTTGACGTTGATCTTGATCGTCGCCACCGTGGTCGCCTTGCTGCCGGAATCCAGTTTCTGCACCACCACGCTGAACCCGTTCAGCTCAAAAAACGGCACGTGCTTCTTGATCACTTTCTGCACCAGCAGCTTGAAGGACGCGTCGGCCGACTCAAAGGCGTAGCCGTTCTTTTCCATCCGCTCGAGATGCTGGAGAATCTCGCGAATCTCCGGCGAATCCTTTTGCAGCCCTAGCCCCATTTCCGCCGCTTTCAGCCGGACATTGCTGGATCCCGATAGCTCGCTCATCAGAATGCGCCGCTCGTTCCCCACGCTCTCCGGGGGGATGTGCTCGAAGCTGCGGGAGACCTTGCTGACGGCATCCACATGCATGCCCGCCTTGTGGGCAAACGCGCTTTCGCCCACATAGGGCCGGCTCCGGGGCGGTCGCTGATCGGCGATTTCGTCCAGCAGCAGCGATACATCGCGCAAACGCCCCAGGTTGGCCCCACACGACAAGTGGACCCCCATCTTCAGGGCCAGGCCCGGAATGATGGACGTCAGATTCGCGTTGCCCGTCCGTTCGCCATATCCATTCAGCGTCCCCTGCACCATCGTCGCACCGGCCTCGACCGCCGCCAGGGAATTGGCCACCGCCAGTTCGGCGTCGTTGTGGGTGTGGATGCCCAGCACCACCCCCGGGAAACGCGCCGCGACCGCCGACATAATCCGGACGATCTCGGAGGTCAACCGCCCCCCGTTCGTGTCGCAGGGCACCAGCGCATCGGCGCCGGCCTCGGCGGCGGCCTCCAGGCATTTCATGGCATAGTCGGGATTGTCCAGATAGCCATCGAAAAAGTGTTCGGCGTCGTAGATGACCTCCTTGCCGCGCGACTTCAAGTAGCGCACGGAGTCGGCAATCATCCCCAGGTTCTCCTCGGCCGTGGTCTTGAGCACCTGCTCGACGTGCAACAGCCAGCTCTTGCCGAAGATCGTCGCCACCGGCGCGCCGGTCTGCAGGATCGCCGCCAAACCCGGATCGTCCTCCGCCTTGAAGCGCGCCCGCCGCGTACTGCCAAATGCCGCCAGCCGGGCATGCCTCAGCTCCACCTGGCGCATCTCATCGAAAAACGCCATGTCCTTGGGATTGGAGGCCGCGAAGCCTCCCTCGATGGTGTCGATGCCAAACTCATCCAGGCAGCGCGCAATGCGCACCTTCGCCGGAAGCGAGAAATTGATTCCCTCCCCCTGCGCGCCGTCGCGCAGGGTCGTGTCGTATATCGATACCGTCTTCATGGCAGGACTCCCCCGGGACGGCTCCCGGCCGGTGGTGATCTAGGATTGGCGGGCGGGCTTCTTTGCCGCGGACCGGCGCCGGGCGCCGGCCTTCGGCTGGACGGCGTCCAGTCCAAACGCCTTGTGCAGGGCGCGCACCGCCTGGTCCGCACCCGTCGAGCGAATCGCCACGGAAATCTTGATCTCCGATGTCGAGATCATCTCGATGTTGATCCGGTTGCGCGCCAGAATGTCGAACATCTTATAGGCCACCCCGGAATGGCTCTTCATCCCCACCCCGACGATACTCACCTTGGCAATGTTCTCGTCGAAGTTCAGTCCCGCCGCCTTGACCGCCTTGACCAGCGGCTCCACCACGCGGCGGGTCTTCGAGACTTCGTCCTGGCTCACCGTGAACGACAAATCCGTGTGGCCGGCCGCACTGACGTTCTGGACAATCATGTCCACGTTGACGTTGGCCGCCGCCAGCGCCTTGAAAATGCGTGCCGCCACTCCCGGAGTGTCCGGCACCCCCAGCAGCGTGGCCTTGGCCTGGTTCTTGTCGGCGGCGATGCCGCGAATGATCATTTTTTCCATCTCTTCGACCTCCTCCTGCACCAAGGTGCCGGGCTTGACTTCAAAACTCGAGACCACTTCCAGCATCACGCCATAGTTCTTCGCAAACTCGACCGCGCGCGACTGCAGCACTTCGGCGCCGCAGCTCGCCAGCTCCAGCATCTCATCGTAGGTGATGGCGTCCAGCTTGTGGGCCCCCGGAACCACCCGCGGATTCGCCGTGAACACGCCGTCCACATCTTTGAGGATCTGGCAGCGGTCGGCCTTCAACGCGGCCGCCAAGGCCACCGCCGTCGTGTCCGATCCGCCCCGTCCCAGCGTGGCGATGTCGGCCCGCGGATTGGTGCCCTGGAATCCCGCCACCACCACCACGCTGCCCTGGTCCAGGTGCTGGCGGATGCGCCTGGGATCGATGTTCTGGATCTTGGCCTTCAAATGCGTGCCGTCCACGCGGATGCCCGCCTGGTGGCCCGTCATCGATATGGCGTCGACCCCGATGGCATGCAGGGCCATCGTCAGGATGGCGCTCGACGCCATTTCGCCCGTCGCCATCAGGCTGTCCATCTCGCGCTCGTTGGGCTCGGCGTTCACCTGCTTGGCCAGCGCAATCAGGTTGTCGGTCGTGTCGCCCATGGCGCTCACCACCACCACCACCTGGTTGCCGGCCGCCTGGGTGTCGCGAATGCGGCGCGCCACGCGGCGCATGCATTCGGCATCTGCCACCGAGCTGCCTCCGTATTTCTGTACGTACAAGGGCATGGTCCTGGGTCTCCTCCTCCGGTTGCCTACTCGAAATCCTCAATGCGGTAGCGCACCGTGGGCCGGTCGGTCAGCCCATCGAGCGCGGCAATGTCCGCCAGCGCCGTCCCCATGGCCCGTTCCGGGGCCGGGCCGGTCACTATCAGAACCGGCACGTAATCCGCGGCGGCCGGCCCTTCCTGCTGCATCACCGAATCGATCCCGATCCGATGGTCGCCCAACACCGCGGCCACCCGCGCCAGCGCGCCCGGACGGTCCTGCATCGAAAACCGCAGGTAGTGGCGGGCCACGATGTCCCCCGGCTCGCGAAAGACCACCGGCGTGCGGGAATGAACCCCGCTGAGATCGCGGCGACGCCCGCCGGCGCGCAGATTCAGCGCCGCATCCGCCAGGTCGGCCACCACGGCACTGGCCGTCGCCTCGCGTCCGGCGCCGCGGCCATAGTACAGCGTCGTCCCCACCACATCCCCCTGCACCAAGACCGCATTGTACACCCCGGAAACCGCCGCCAGTTGGTGGTTGTGCTCCACCAGCGTGGGCTGCACGCTGACCTCCACGCCCTCCGCCCCGCCCTGGATGATCGCCAGCAGCTTCAGGCGATAGCCCATTTCCGCCGCATAGGCGATGTCGGCCGACGCCATCCCGCGAATGCCCGACACTTGCACCTTCTCCAGCGGGACAATGCAGCCATAGGCCAGCGAGGCCAGGACCGCGGCCTTGTGGGCGGTGTCGAGGCCGTCAATGTCCAGGCTGGGCTCCGCTTCGGCATAGCCCGCCGCCTGCGCCGCCGCCAGCACCTCGTCAAACGGCAGCAGTTCCTCTTCCATTCGCGTCAGGATGTAGTTGCACGTGCCGTTCAGGATGCCGTAGATGCGTTCAATGCGGTTTGCGCACAGCCCCTCGCGCAGGGCCTTGATGATCGGAATGCCGCCGCCGACCGATGCCTCGAACAGGATTTCCGTCTCGTTTTCCTGGGCCACGCGGTGGATTTCGTCGCCGTGCTCCGCCAGCAGTTTCTTGTTGGCGGTCACCACCGGCTTTCCTAGCCGCAGGGCGCTACAAATGAACTCGCGGGCGACCCCCGTCCCGCCGATCAGTTCCACGACCACATCGACATCGTCGCGGGCTATCAACGCCGCGCCGTCGGTCGTCAGCAGGGATGGATCCACCGGCACCCCGCGGTCCGTCGTCAGGTCCAGATCCGCCACGCCGCGCAGCGCCAGGCGCAACCCCAAGCGCTCGGCCAGCAACTCGCCATTGCGCTGCAGGGTGTCCACCACCCCGGCGCCGACCGTACCAAACCCCAGCAGCGCCACGCCGATTTCTTTCAACTTCTCCATACACTCACTCCCGAATCTCAAGCAAATTCAAGGGAATGGGACGATACCCTCCCTCGGAGGAAACACAAGTCCAATCCCCGCCGATCGCTCGCGCGCCTACATCGTCGGCCTTGGCGCATTGCGTACCTTGATCCCTTGCCCCGCCAGATACAGTTTCACCTGCTGCACGGTGAACGTCCCGAAATGGAAGACGCTGGCGGCCAACAGGGTTGTGGCATGCCCCTCCCGCACCGCCTCCAGGAAATGGATCAACTTGCCCGCCCCCCCGCTGGCGACCGTCGGCAACCCCGTCGCATCCACAATCCCCCGAATCAATTCCAGGTCGTACCCCCGCTTTGCGCCATCCCCCATCTTGCTGGTCGGCAGGATCTCCCCGGCGCCCAGATCCGCCATCTTGCGCGCAAACTCCACGGCATCCGCCCCCGTGGGCGTACGCCCCCCATCGATGTAGACCTCGCGTTGCGACGGTAGCGCTTTGTTGCGATCCGCATCGATCGCCACCACGATCGTCTTTCCGCCAAACTGCTGCACCGCGCGGGCCACGAAATCCGGATCCCGATACGCCGCCGAGGAAATACTGACCTTCGCCGCCCCCGCCTGCAAGGCCGCCTCCACATCCGCCAGGCTCTGGATCCCACCGCCCACCGTCACCGGAATCTTCACCGCCCCCGTCACCTGCTTGACCACGTCAAAGACCGTCCGGCGCTTTTCCACCGTTGCCGTAATATCCAGAAAACCCAGCTCGTCCGCCCCCGACTGCTCGTAAGCCGCCGCCGCCTCGACCGGATCCCCCGCATCGATCAGATCCACAAAGTGAATTCCCTTCACCACCCGCCCTTCGCGAATGTCCAAACACGGCATGATGTGGATCGTCGGTTTCATCGTACGCTCTCCTTGAACAGGGGTGGGGGAACGGCCGGCAACCTATCGATTAACCGGTCCACAAGCAATACTGTTCGCAACCCGGGGGTCACGCATTCAATCGGTCAGGATACTCCCCGGCCGCGACGCGTTCGCGGATCGCCGCCTCGACGGCCGCCTTGTCCTTGCGATAGGTCACCCCGAACCATCGCGAGGGCGTATCGAGCACCCGCACCGTCCCGCGCCCCGCCCGGATCATCCCATCCACCACTTCCGGAATCGTGAATTCCGCTTTCGGCGATTTACCTCCCTCCCCCTGCAGAAACTGCCCGAACGCCGTCTCCAATTCGTCGAACATCCGTTCCCGGAACCCCCAGCAGTTCATCGAAACCGGTTCATCGCCGGTCAGTCGCGCCCGCTCTCCTCCATCCGGTTCGTCCCACAACGAACCATCCGCATGACGGGTAATCTTCACATGCTCCCGGATCCCCGTCAGCAGGCCGTCCGCCCCGCGCAGGCAGACGCCGCGGCTGACGCTGCCGTGCGCGGACAGCGTCTGCCCCAGCCGGAACGCCACCATGCCATGCGCCGCCGGGTCGGTCCCCGCGCCCAGAAACTCCGCCAGAATCCGAAACGATTCCGCCCCGTAGAAGTCGTCCGCATTGATGGCGGCAAACGGCCCGTGGATTTCGCCCCGCCCGGCGCGAATCGCGTGCGCCGTACCCCACGGCTTGCTCCGCTCCACTGGCGCCTCCACGCCCGCCGGCACATCGGACAGTTCCTGAAACGCATACGCGCAGGGAATCCGCGCCTCCCATGTCGCCCCGACCTGCTCGCGAAACGCCACTTCGATGTCCCGCCGGATCACAAAGACCACCCGCCCGAAACCCGCCCGCCAGGCATCGTAGATTGAATAATCCAAAACGATTTCCCCGGACGGCCCCACCGGATCCATTTGCTTCAATCCCCCATACCGGCTGCCCATCCCGGCCGCCAGAATCATCAATGTCGGCTTGTCCATCTTCATGTTTTATAAAAAGTATGCATGTTCTGTTTTTATAAACACCGGTACTATCCGCGATCGCTCACGCCAGTGCCGATTTTTTCAACGATCGTGCCGAACCGGTTCCCATAACCACCGCTCCCGCGCCCCGGCCTAATAGATCTCCGGCACGAATTGCTGGTCGGTGATCGGGGGGCGCACATACCCTTTTCGCTGTTGCTTGGGGGGCAGCTTGATCGGCGGCGGCGTCAAATCCTTGTACTTGACCTGACCCAGCAAGTGATGGATGCAGTTCAGCCGCGCACGCTTTTTGCTGTCGGCATTCACCACGTTCCACCGCGCCTGGGGAATGTCGCAGACTTCGAACATGGCGTCCTTGGCCTTGGAATACTCCACCCAGCGAGCCCGCGCCTCCAGATCCATCGGACTCAGCTTCCAGCGCTTGGTCGGACTGTCGATCCGCGCCCGGAACCGTTTCTCCTGTTCCTCGTCCGACACCGAAAACCAGTACTTGATCAAAACGATTCCCGAGCGAACCAGCATTCGTTCGAACTCCGGGCACGAGCGGAAAAACTCGCGATACTCCTCCTCCGTGCAAAACCCCATCACCCGCTCGACCCCCGCGCGGTTGTACCAACTCCGGTCGAACAGCACCATCTCCCCCGCCGCCGGCAGTTGCGCCACATAGCGCTGGAAATACCACTGGCTCTTTTCTTTCTCCGTCGGGGTCCCCAACGCCACCACCCGGCAAACGCGCGGATTCAACGACTCGGTGATCCGTTTGATGACCCCGCCCTTCCCTGCGGCGTCGCGCCCCTCGAACACCACCACCACTTTCAACCCCTTGGCCTTGATCCATTCCTGGAGCTTCACCAGCTCCGCCTGCAGCTTCGCCAGCTCTTTCGCGTATTTCCACTTCTTTTTCGGCGTTGGTTCCGCCGCCTTCGCCGTCGCTTTGGCTTTGTTCGCCTTCATGCGTGCTCCTTCTCGCCAGCCCCATGCCGACCCCTTCAGCCTACACCCCGCCCCCCCCCCCTGCAAAGTTCCTTTTGACCCCAGGGCGCGGGAAAGAGGTGGAAGCGGCCAGAAGTCAGGAAACCGTGTCCGAAGTCCGTGTTGGCGGCCTCCTCTGTCGCTGCGATCGTTGAGCGCGGTTCCTGCCGACCCGTCGCGCCCAGCGGGCGCAGCTACAACCGCCCCCATCCTGTTCATCGATGAAACCGGCTCAACCGGTAACCTTTTCCGGGAGTGCGGCGACTCCTTCAGATGAAAAGGAAACCACCCGGAGAAACGAAAATGAAAACAAACACCACCGCCAAGATCGTCGCCGCAACCATCGCCGTTGCCATCGCGCTGCCGCTGAGCGCCTCCGCCCGCCCCCGTCGCTCCCATGATGTTTTCGCGGGCGCGCTCGTCGGCGCCGTCGCCGGAACCATCGTCGCCGCGGCGGCGATTGCCCCGCCGGCCTGCCCACCGCCTCCCGCGGTCGTCTACCATCCGGCGCCCCCGCCGCCCCCGCCCAAGGTGGTTTACTTCAACCCGCCCCCGCCGCCGGTGCACGTGTATGCCCATCCGCCCCCGCCGCGATACGTTCACCACCCGTACTATTATTCCTACCCCCCCCCTCGCCCGCCCCGCCACCACCATC
>CAYNSH010000066.1:0-16620 GCA_964399775.1 uncultured Verrucomicrobiota bacterium | reverse complement strand
CGGAATGTCGGCATAGGTCATGGGCGGCCCCACGGCGGCAAACCCCGGGCCGACATTCCCCATGCAGGTAATGACCGCCGACACGGCCGTCTGGATATCCGGCGTCAGCGGGATCATCGTTAGCACGCCCACCAGCATCGTAAAGAGGAACAGGGCCACAAACGACAGGATCGCCAGCAGGATTTCATCGTCCAGGAACTTGCGCCCCATCCGCACGGGAATGACGGCCTGCGGCTGCATGAAGAGGCGCACTTCCCGTATGACGGCCTTCAGCATGACCTGGATGCGGCCGACCTTGATGCCGCCCGCCGTCGATCCCGCGCAGCCCCCCATGAACATCAGCAAGACCAGCATCGCCTTCACCGTCACGGGCCACTGGTCGTAATCCGCCGTGGTATAGCCGGTGGTGGTCATGATGCTCGCACAGGTGAAGGACGCCTCCCGCAGCGCGCCGGTCCAGCTCAGCGCGACCGCGGCGCGGGCGTGATGCAGCATCGCCGTCCCGGCCAGCGTCGCCAAGAGGAAGATGCCCAGGAAAAACCGCAACTCGCCGTCCTTCCACCACGGTTTGAATTCCCCGCGCAGCACGCGGTAGTGCAGTGAATAATTGATCCCCGCCATCAGCATGAACACCATCAACACGCCTTCGATGGCGGGGCTGTGAAACGCCGCAATGCTGCCGGACCGGGTGGAAAACCCGCCGGTGGCCATTGTGGTGAACGAATGGCAGACCGCGTCAAACCAGCTCATCCCGAACACGCGCAGCAGGAGCATCAGCGCCACCGTCAGCATCATATAGACGCCCCAGAGCATCTTGGCCGTGGAGGTCACCCGGGGTTCGATGCGGTCCTTGGAAGGCCCGGGCATTTCCGCGCGGTACAGTTGCATGCCCCCCGCCCCCGCAAAGGGCAGGATCGCCACCACCAGGATGAGAACCCCCATGCCGCCGATGAACTGCGTCAGCGCCCGCCACAGCAACAGCCCGTCGGGGATGTCCTCGAGGTGCGACAGGACGGTCGCGCCCGTCGTCGTCATGCCGGAAATGGCCTCGAACAGCGCCGCCATCGGCGTCTCCACCAGGCCGGCCAGGTAGTAGGGCGTCGCGCCCGCCACTCCGGCCAGCAGCCAGCCAAACGCCACCACGCCCAATCCATCCCGGCGCGACAACACCCGCTGGTTGCGCGTGGTCCCCCAAAGGACCGCCGCCACCAGGATCGTGCCCGCCGAGGAATACGCCAACGCAGTCCAGGCCGCCACCGGCTCGCCACGCAGAAACGACACCAAACCGCACAATCCCATCAGCAGCCCGACCACCCCCAGCAGCCAGGAAATGACATGGAAGACCGTTTTGATGTTCATGGCGGGCGCCTCACGCCGTGAACAGTGATTCCATCTTGGACTGCGCGGCCGGCAGGCAATACACCACCACGCGGTCTCCCGCCGCCAGTTCCAACTCTCCGGTGGCCGTACAGACCTTGCCTCCGCGCAGCGCCGTCACGATGATCACCCCGCTGGGCACCTGCAAATCCCGGATTCGACGGCCCGCCCAGGCGTGGCCCGCCGCCAATTTCAGCTCAATCAGCTCTCCCGGCAGGCGCGCCAGGATCGCGGCGGCCTGGACATTTTTCCCGCGCACAAAATGCAGGATTGAATTGATCATCGCCAGGTGCGGATCCACGATGCGGTCCAGCAACCGGAGCTGGTTCACGATGCCGATGTACTCCTTTTTGCCCACCTGCGCCGCCGTGAACCGCGCCCCGTACTTTTCCGCCACCAGGCAGCCGATGATATTATGCTCGTCGCTGCCTGTCGACGCCACATAGGCCATGTCCTCCGCCTCGCCAATCCCCGCCAGGGTCTGCTGGTCCAGCGCATCCCCCTTGATCACCAGCGTGCGGTTTAATTCGCCCGAGCAGAAATCCGCCCGGTCTTCATCCTGCTCGATCAGCACGATCTGCATGCGCGTCTGTTCCAGCATCCGGGCCAGTTGCAGCCCCAGCTCGCCCCCGCCCGCGATCACCACGCGCTGGAACCGCTTGTATTCCGGCCACGCCCACTGCATGAAATCCGAAATGGCATCCGGCTCGCCCGCGAAATAGACGTCATCGCCCACCAGAAAGGCGGTATCGCCATGCGGCGTCATGACCTGATCCCCCCGCACCAGCGCCACGAACCGGATTTTCTGCAGCCAGTCCTCCCGCGCAAAATTGCGCAGTTGGTTGGCCAGCAGGGGGCTGTCCATGTGAATCGACATCCCCACCACCATCACCCGTTCATCGAGCAAATCCGCCACCTCGATGGACCCCGGCAGGCGCAGGACATTGTACAGGTCGCGCGCATATTCGTCGTATTGGTTCACCAGCAGGTCCACCCCGAGTTGCTCGAAGTGGATGTGCCGGCTGGACGAATAAGAGGACGACGACACCCGCGCCACCGTCCGCTTGACCCCGCGCGCCCGGGCGAAGATGCACGCCAGGATATTCGTGTCGTCGCGGTCCGTCACCGCCACCACCATGTCCGCCCGCTCGATGTCCGCCTCCTCCAGCACCGTCGGATCCGCCCCATTGCCGTGAATCGTCAGCAAATCCAGGTACGAATCCAGTTCGGCCAGCGCCTCCTCGTCGGAGTCCACCACCACGACGTCGTGCTCGTCCTCGCAGAATTTTTCCGCCAGGTGGGCGCCGGTCTGCCCCCCGCCTATGATCACAATACGCATGCTGTTGATCCCAATCTCTCGATTCGGCCCCCATTATCCAAATCCATCCCCCCCATGCAAGGGCGAAGCCGGATGCCGACTCCACAGAGGCACGACAACTGCGCCACATCTCCCCTAAAAATATGAACATATCAACTTTATTTACAATCGATTGCATCATATCGACGCATAGTTAATTAACTATGCGTCGATTTAGCCGGTTCCGCTGCATTCCGGTCGCGGCGCCCCATCTCCGCGAGGGATTCTTGCCAACCCAACGGCCACATGGCAAGGTTGGCCCCATGCCCATCCCCTTCTGGAAAATGCATGGCGCCGGCAACGATTTCATCCTGGTGGATGACCGTTCGTTGTCGTTTCCCCTTGGCGATCCCGCTTATTGCATCCGCCTCTGCGACCGCCGCCGGGGGGTGGGTGCGGAAGGGGTTCTTCTGCTCCAGCCGTCTGCCGCCGCCGACTTCCGCATGCGGTTCATCAATCCGGATGGCACCGAGGCGGAGATGTGCGGCAACGGGGCGCGCTGCCTTGCCCGCCTGGCCTTTGAACAGGGCCTCGCGCCCGCGGACATGACCCTCGAAACCCCCGCCGGCATCGTGCGGGCCGAGGTGCTTCTTCCGCGGGTCCGCCTGCACCTGCCGCCCCCCCACAGCCTGCGCATGAATGAGCCGCTGGAATGGAATGGCCGTCCGTGGGTCTTTCACTCCATCCATGCGGGCGTGCCCCATGCCGTGACGTTCGTCGATGACCTCCAGGCCATCCCGGTGGCCGAGTTGGGCGCGCACGTCCGCCGCCACCCGTTGTTCCAGCCCGCCGGGACCAATGTCGACGTTGCCCAAGTGACCGGACCCAACTCGCTCGCCGTGCGAACCTACGAGCGCGGCGTGGAGGCCGAAACCCCCGCTTGCGGCACCGGCGTGGTCGCCTCCGCCTGGATCGCCCGGGCCTTGGATCTCGTCCGGGAACCCGTTCAGGTCCGTACCGCCGGCGGCGAGACGCTCGAAGTCGAAATCCACCCGCTGACTCTCACCGGGCCCGCCGAGCACGTTTTCCAGGGGCACATCCCCTACCGATAGTAGAAACCCGACAGGCCCCGGGCCTCCCCCCACTCCACCTGCTCCGAATCAATGTGCGGGCCCAGCCGCGACATCCGAATCTGGCGCAGCAGCCATTTCAACTGCGGCTCGCCCCCTTCTGCCACCAGTTCCACCGTGCCATTGGGCCGATTTTCCACTCCCCCGTCCAATCCGAGTCCCTGGGCCAGATTCCGGACCGTCCAGCGAAACCCCACGCCCTGGACATCGCCCGCATAGACGACCCGAACCCGGCTTTTCGTCCCGCTCATGACACCCCCACCCGCGCCATGCGAACGCCCTCATGCGACTCCATCACCACCCGGCCCGCCAGCACCAGCGGATGCAAGCGCTGCTCGATGGCGGCCACATCCACGCCGGCCGATTCCGCCAGGGCCTCCACCGCGATCGGATGGCGCGCCAGCAGGTCCAGCCAGGTCGAATCGGACATCGACTCGGGCCGACCGGTACGCCCCTGGAAGGTTGGAAGCTCCGCCTGGGGCGAGAACCAGGGCGCCACCGTGCGCAACAGCGGCTCCGGCGCGCGTGCGAGCGCCACCCCGGCCTGCGCCGGCCGCGTCACCGTGTTCAGGTGGACGGCATCAGCCCGCAACGACGCCACCAGGTCCGCCATGGCCCGGATTTGCTCCGGCATGTCGTTGTATCCCGGCAGAATCATCACCTCGACCCACAACGTCCCGCCATATTCCGCCCGCAGGTCGCGCTGTCCCGCCAGCAGGCGCTCGAATGTCAGCCCCTCCGCGGGCCGGTGGATGCGCTGAAAGGACTCTTCATCCCAGGCGCTGACGGTCACTTTCACCACATCCGCCAGCGCGGCATCGCGTCGCACCTCCGGCAGCCACATCAGCGACCCGTTGCTCAACAGGGCCGTCTTGAAGCGGTCAAAAGCCTTCACATGCTCCAGCACCTTCCCAAAATCCGAATGCAGCGTGGGCTCCCCCGATCCCGACAGCGTGATGAAATCCGCAACATGCCCCTCCGCAGCCCACCGGTCGAATTCCTCCAACACGTCCCCTGTGGGCACCCATTCCTTGCGCTCCAGCGTCCGGTCGGTCGTGGAGCCGATCTGACAGAACACACAGTTCTCCGAGCAGACCTTGCGGGGATTCAAATCCACGCCCAACGACAACCCCAGGCGCCGCGATGGCACCGGCCCAAACAGATAGCGAAATGGTCCCGCCGAGTTCACCTCCGCCACTGTACGCCCCGGGAGCCCGGGCCTGTCAACGGATTAATGCGGGCCAGGGCGCATTCCGGATTTTCCACGCCATGGAAACATTTTCGCGGGATTTTCCACGCCATGGAAAAATGCCGGTCCTGCTTCATCAGGATTTTCCACACCGTGGAAAATCCAGAATCCTCACCCCGCCCGACCTTGCGCCCCCCCCGCTCCCTATTCCCAATAAATCGACGGCCAAGCCCCCCCTATTTCCGGTAATAGCACTCCAGCGCCTCCACCCGGGTTGCCTCCAGATACCGGTCCAAGTCCTGCACGTCGTAAACGATCGTGCGCCAGCCCAACTGGTAGTACGGAATGCGCCGATCAGACCTCCACTTTTTCAACGTGCCGGGCCTAATCCCGAGATATGCCGCCGTCTCTACCGGATTCATCCGCCGCTTCATCGGAATTTGCCGGAGTGTCGTCATGACTTTGCGAGGAATTGATTGAGCTTGGCTTGCCATTCGTCTTCCGCGAGAACCTCAAAACGCAAAACCCGGTCTTTCATTTTCACGCCAAGTTCACTCCATTTCCGGGCTTGGGCCTGTTGAGTACAAATATCGAAGACTTTCCTAATATATTCTGTCTTGGCCCCCTCTTTTAGGTGCAAGCCTTTGGTTTCAACGACATAGACCCGCTCTTCTTTGGCATGGCCGGTGCTGCCACCAGCGGAAAATATAAAATCAGGATAGATGCGGTGCTCCCGCCAGCCCTGGATCGAATAATCGTGCCGCGACCGATTGCGATACCAATAAAAGAGGCGATGTTGATTCTCCAGATACAATGCCACCGCCTTCTCCGTCTCGTTGAAATCGCCTTCCGACACAACCGGGAACAAGCTCAATTCGAGCTGTCCCCCGTTTTCCTTGGTCAGGATCTTGCTGGTGTTCACCTCGATCTTCCGGGGAAATGACCAATCGAAATCGCTACCAATGATCAAAAACCGCAGCTCGTCCTTTTCCAGCATCGAACGAAATACTTCTTCGGCCAGCCGTTCTTTTTCTGTGCCCAGCTGCTTGCGAAGCTGCTGGATCAGGAAAATAAAGTTGGCCGCTATGAGGCGCTCGACATCCTGGCCCGTTTTCATCTTCCGGAAATGAGCCAAAACAGATGCACTATATTCATGTGCCCGCCATGGATTCGGAACAATATCGCCTATCTGCCGGGTCATGAATACGGGATCCACACGGATACCGCCTTCCTTCAACGTTCGGATGCTTTGGGCTTCAACCGTCCCCTGCCGGCCGCTCCCGAACGTCACGCCGATCTCGACATCCGTTTCCTCGTAGTCGGAAAAGATCGACTGCATGACAGGCTGCAGCGAAACCTCGTCCCACGGAATACGCGGCGCAATGTCCATCTCGTAATTGACGGGACGCCAATTGCTGTGCTCCTTGACCATAAAGACCGGCAGGATCGTATGCCGTGCGCTTTTCTTGAACCGGTCGCGCATCTCGAACAACTGGCCTGTCGCAGACTCCCCGGCCTTCCCGTCTAAGGTGACATGCCCACGCAAATCGCCCAATCCTTCCCCATCAAAACCCTTTCGAATGCTATCCAGCAATTCCTGGCCCCGCTGCTGAAAGCAAAACACATAGCTTTCGTCTAATTCCGGGACCCGCGTCTTTCTCGCGTAGTGTTGCCGCAACACACGTCCCACAAGCTGGGTCAGAGCGTTTTTCGACGATGGATTGGTCAAAATCACCAGCACGTAGGCGAACGCGCAATCCCATCCTTCTTGGAGAGCCTGCTTGGTAATGATGTAGCGGATCGGACAGCCCCTGGCCAACAGACCGCCGATGTCGTCCACCTCTTTCAGCTCGTCTTTTTCGCTGGTCTTCACCGCAATCTGCTCGGCCGGAATACCCATAGCCCGGATCAGGTGTTCGCGGACCTGCTCGGAATGGATCCAGCGTCCGCCCTGCTGGTCCTTGCCTG
Source organism: uncultured Verrucomicrobiota bacterium (assembly GCA_964399775.1). Lineage (GTDB taxonomy): Bacteria > Verrucomicrobiota > Kiritimatiellia > CAIQIC01 > Lenti-01 > Lenti-01. Next base: position 9,659 of record CAYNSH010000066.1, on the reverse strand, counting down.
TGCGTTCGACCTGGATCAGGCAAATCGGCCGGATGTGCGTTCCCGTGTTCGCCTCGTTTTCCTTCGCCTTGCTTTCCAGGACATCCCGCTTGTTGACCCCGGCCAGCAAGGTGTCTTTCCAATCCGGGCTGGCCCGATTCACCACGCGCAGAGGAAGTCGGATCATCTCCTCGTCGTTGAGTTCGCGGCCCGTGATATCTACAAGGATATTGCTTTGCACCGGCGTTGCCGAAAGCTCCGCAATCAGGCAGGGGTTGAAGCCCCGCAGCGTGTCCTGCGCCCCCTCGCTATAGGCCTTGTGCCCTTCATCGAGGATGATCAGCGGGAACAGCGTCCGCAGCGCGTTGCCAAGCGATGTCTTGATCTGCCGCCCCCAAAATCCGCTTTCCTTCTCGTAGGTGTCCAGGTTTGGAAATCGCTTCAGCATCGTTTCCTGACCTCGGATGTCGTCCTCGGGCGGAAAGAAATCCTGGAAACCGCCGCTGTCTTGGAACAACTTCAGGGTTTCCTTGGTCTTGCGATTGGCCGAAGGCAGCATCAACATCAAAACGACTAGATTATCCCGGACATCCTGCGGTGAAAATCGGTCCGCCTTCTCCACGATCATCGTGCGTGCGCCGCTGGCCAGGTCCAGATGCTGGCGATAAGGATGGTCGCGATCCTTGAAATGCCGTATCGTTTGCCGGTAGATTTGCGTCGTTGGCACGATCCAGAGCACCAACCCTACCTGCCGTTTCCTGTATATGCTGTTCACCAAGTCGATCGTTTTGACCGCCATGAAGGTCTTGCCCCCGCCCGTGGGGATCTTCATGCAGAAGGTCGGCAATGTCTGGTCTAGGCCGTTCTTGCGGGTCAAATGGCGCCGCGAAAACCCCATCTTCTCCCAGGCCTTCTCCGCAAAATCGAACACCAAGTCCGGATCGGTGATTTTCGCGGCCTTGCCGCGCAACTCCGCCAAATGCCCGAGATACGCCCGAATCGTCTCAAGCGCCCGTTGCTGATATTCCTTAAGCTGCATCTCCTACCGCGTCAGTTCGTAGATTTCAAACGGTAGCTGCGCAAAATCGATCCGATATTCGTCCAGATGCTCTTGATCAAGGTACTTCGTCGGCGCAAAAACCAGCCGGCGCTTGTCCTTTTTCAAAGCCGGAAGCGCCTTCGCCATACCCAGCGTGAAGGCCAGATTCTTGAGCTTGGCAATTTCCGGTTCGTAAAACAGAAATACCTGGTAATTCCGGCTTTCACCGATGAAGCGTTTCTTCTTGTCCACCCTCTTCGTGTCAAACTCTTCGCCCGTCGCCGTATAAAACACATATCGCGCCAAATCTTCGTATCGGGGTAGATGCTTCCCGTCCAGAATGCTCTCCAACTCCACGGCCTTCCCCAACTCAAAGAAACTAAAACTGCCACCGAGCCCCTTCCGCAAAGTTTCATCTTTGGCTTTGGGCACCCCTTTGATCACTCGCCGCACCCGCTCCGCCGTGATTGTGTCAGCGTAGTCTTCACACTCGACAAGAATGAATCGGCGATTCCCCCCATCATCTGCATTGAGTGAAAGTACCGCGTGAGCGGTTGTGCCCGAGCCCGCAAAAGAATCCAACACGACTGCGCTGTCTTCGCAATGCAATGAGAGTAGCCACTCAATTAGGGCAACCGGCTTTGGTGTATCGAATATTTTTTCATCAAATATCGACTTTAACTCCCGTGTTGCATCGGCGTTATAACCCACTGTATCCAACCATGTACTCCAACCAACTGACTTTTTCTTGTCTCTTATTTTCACATATGGGACCCATCGCTCATGTTTGCCATCATATGTTACACCCTCGTCATATGGGCGCGTTTCCCAATGGCACATATTCGGATCTGCAAGTATTGCTTTCATTTTGGGGTTGTCTTTCCCCCATCGCCAATGCCCTTCTTTTCCATCATTACGAATTGGATATACTACGGATCCATCTGGTGCTCGCAATGGGAACCATTGCCCCTTTCTGTCTGTTCTTAATGAAGTTCCGCCCCATTTGCGCAACTCCCTGCCCTTTCGATAAATCCCAATGCTATCTTTAAGATTTAAATCCCCTGTCGAAAGCTCTTCTTGGGTTACGCTCGATCTGTCACCATTGTGATAAATAAGAACATACTCATGTCCGCTACGGAGTCCCGTTTTTTCCTTACCTCCACTTGGCTCTGCTTGCCAAGCAGCACAAGCCAGGCAATTTCCTTCGCCAAATATTTCATCCATTATCATGCCAAGTCCAAATACTTCATTGTTGTCAATCGTAACGGCAATAATTCCATCTCTTGACAGAAGTTCGCGATACAGTTTTAACCTTGGCATCATCATACAAAGCCATTTATCGTGCCGTGTAAGATCGTCGCGGTTCACAACCTTTCCAATCCACTCTTGCATCATTGGTGATGTTACGTTGTCGTTGTAAACCCACTTCTCATTACCCGTGTTATAGGGCGGATCAATAAATGCCACATTAACCTTTCCCGCGTAGAGCGGCAGGAGCGCCTTCAGCGCTTTAAGGTTGTCGCCGTGGATGATGAGATTGTCTTGCAGGCTGACCTTGTCCGTCAGGCTTTTGGACTTCACCGGAATTAGCTCGTGATATTTCACCTGCAGATGGTGGTTTTGTACGAACGTCTTCCCCTTGAACTGTAACTGCGCCATTTCCAGCCTTCATTATCCCCATCCGCGCAAAATGCGCTCTGCGCACGAGGTTGAAGCCATAAAAAAAGAGGCGCGAGCTCCAAGCTCACGTCTCCCCCAGGGCACTGGCATGCCCGTCATGGAAACATAAGACTCGGAGCCGCGCCCAGTTGGGCGCGTCTCCGCGAGCCTCGCTTCCATGACGTAAAAACTGCCAGTTTTTGGGGGAAACGATACTGCGCGTTAACGCACTAAATTGTCAGATGGCTGTTGGTTCTATTTCTTCTCTTGGTTTGGATTGCCTTGGAATGCCAAACATCCGCATTCCGATGTTCGCAGAGTACCCCCCGCCCCCCGTTCTGTCCATCCTGCAAATCCTTTGAATCCTGTCCATCCTGTCTCAAACGGCTCCCTCTCCCATCCCCCCAAACAATCATCCGCGCCCGACGGGGGCGTCGGGTCTCCATTCCGGACTGGAGCCGGTGCGCCCTGCAGTCTACGAATGTCCACATTCCTGGGCCACATTCCCCGCTTCCCAACCCCGCCCCTTTTTGCCAGAGTTCCCCTCGATATGCCTCATGTGACGGCCAGAAAGAAACTCAGCGCTTCCCGACGCGTCGTTGTGAAGATCGGCAGCCGCGTGCTTGTCCAGCGCAATGGGCGGCCCGACACCCGGCGCATGAAGGCGTTGGTTGACGACATCGCCGCCCTGCGACGCCAGGGCCGGGAAGTCCTCGTGGTTTCCTCGGGGGCCATCGCCTGCGGCCTGCAAGCCCTTGGCATGAAGAAGCGCCCCACCGACCTGCCCACGCTCCAGATGGCGGCCGCCGTCGGCCAATCCCGCCTGATGGCGGCCTATGACAAGCTCTTCAGCCGGAAAAAACATCGCATCGCCCAGGTGCTGCTGACCCATGATGACCTGGAAAACCGGCGGCGGCACCTCAACGCCCGCCATGCCATCCTGAAGCTGCTCGAGCATTCAGTGATCCCGATCGTGAACGAAAACGACGCCGTATCGGTGGACGAGATCAAATTCGGCGACAACGACGCCCTGGCCTCCCGGACCTCCATGCTGGTCGAAGCCGACCTGCTGGTACTGTTGACGACCGTCAATGCGTTTCATTCCATCGGTCCCACGGGCCGGCGGCGGAAGGTGGATTTCCTGCCTGCGGTTACCGCCGACACCCTGTCGCACGCCAACGGAAAAGGCGGCGACTTTTCGACCGGCGGCATGGCCAGCAAGCTCACATCGGCCGCCGAAGCCGCCCGGATGGGCGCGGCGGTCGTCATTGCCAACGGACGCCACGACGGCATTTTGCAGAAAATCGTCTCCGGCGCGCATGTCGGCACCCTGATCCTCGCGGCCGCCCCCAACGGCAACGGCGATAGCATGAATCGCCGCCGCCGCTGGGTCTCCTTTTTCCACCACGCCAAGGGCCATTTCACCGTGGATGATGGCGCCCGCGATGCCCTGCTCCTGCGCGGACGCAGCCTTCTGCCGGTCGGCGTCCGCGACGTCACCGGCGACTTTTCCCCAGGCGACCTGGTCGACATCCACGCCCTGGATGGAACCCTTATTGCCCAAGGACTGACCGAATACTCCAGCAGCGAAATCCGCCTGCTGAAGGGGCTCAAGACCGACCAGATCGGCGAACGCCTGGGCCCCAACGCCCCCGACGAATGCATTCACCGCGACAACCTGGTCATTTTGAGATGAGTTGGGCTGCGCAACCGAAACCAGAGGACCATCCATGACACTGCACGAAACCATGATCGAGATGGGCGACCGGGCCGTGGCCGCCGAACGCCAACTGACCACCTTGGGCACTCGCCGCAAGAATATCATCCTCGAGGCCATGGCGGATTCCCTTGACGCCGGCCGGTCCCAGATCAAGGAAGCCAACGCCCGCGACATGGCCGCCGGCCGCGAAGCCGGCCTTTCGGACGCCATGCTCGACCGCCTGCTTCTCTCCGACAAGCGCATGGATGCCATGATCAACGGCGTCCGGGCCCTGGTCGGCCTGAAGGATCCCGTCGGCCAGCAGATTTCCCGCTGGGTACGGCCCAATGGGCTGATCATCAAGAAAATCCGCGCGCCCATCGGGGTGATCGGGATCATCTTCGAGTCGCGCCCGAATGTGACGGTGGATGCCGCCGCCCTGTGCTTCAAAACCTCCAACGCCGTCATTCTGCGCGGGGGCAAGGAGGCGATCGAATCCAACCAGGCATTGGTGGCGGCGCTCCAGGCCGGCGGGGCCCGCAAAGGCCTGCCGCCGCATTCGATTCAGCTCATCACCACCACCGACCATGACGCCGTGCGCGAACTGGTCCAGTTGCAGGGCCGAGTGAACCTGGTCATCCCCCGCGGCGGCGAACAACTGATCCGGGCCGTCACCGAACAGGCCCATGTCCCCGTGATCAAGCACTACAAGGGCGTCTGCCACGCCTATGTCGATGCCAGCGCCGACCGGTCCAAGGCCCTGAGCATCATCGAAAACGCCAAATGCAGCCGTCCGGGCGTCTGCAACGCCATCGAAAAGGTTTTGGTCCATGAACAAATCGCCGCGGAAATCCTGCCCCTGCTCTGCGAGCGCCTGACCGCCAAGCGCGTGGAATTGCGCGGGGATCCGGCGGCACGCGCCATCGTGCCGGCCATTCTCCCCGCCGCCCCGGAAGACTGGGACAAGGAGTATCTCGACCTCATCCTGACCATCGGCATTGTGCCCTCGTTGGACGCCGCCATTGACCATATCAACCGCCACGGCTCCCAGCATTCCGATGTGATCATCGCCGAGGACGAGAAAGCCCAGGCGACCTTCACCCAGCAGGTCGATTCCGCCTGCGTCTATACCAATGCCTCGACCCGGTTCACCGACGGCGGCGAATTCGGCATGGGCGCCGAAATCGGCATTTCGACGGATAAACTGCACGCCCGCGGCCCCATGGCCCTCGAAGAACTCACCACCTACAAGTTCATCATCCAAGGCGACGGCCAAATCCGCGAATAGGCCGCCGCCGCATTGCCGCGGCGCGGATTGACGGGGCTTGCCTCTGCATTGACTCCCCCGACGGCTTGGGGCACTATTCCGCATCTCATGAAAACCACATTCTCACCCGAACAACTCCAAACCCGGCGCAACCAGGACCTGCTCGACCAGTCCGTGTACATGCGCCGCGAAATTGCGTCCTCGGTCCCGCCCCTTCATTTGGATATCGCCCAGATCGCCCGGCTGTCCGACGAAGATATCGCTCTGTTCGAGGCGCTCCAGATCGAATCCGCCCGGCTGGCGATCGAGGCGGTGGCCTCCCTGGCCACCATCAACGAAGTCGACCACATGGGCGGCGCCCTGGACTTGATTCCGCCCTTCCTGCTGACCCTGGCCATGGTCGACCGCGTCGAAAAAGACTTCACCATCGAAAACGCCCATACCTCCATCGGCTACTTCGCCGCCCTCTCGTCGCTGGGATTTCTGGACCGGCAGCGTGTCATCGACACCTTCCGGCGCGGCCTGGACATCCCCGGGCATGTCGCCTGGGTCCCGGGCGGCACCCAGCTCAATGGCGGACGCCTCGGCGTCATGATCCCGACCGCCGTCGGCCAGGCGCTCGGCAAGCGGGCCACCTACGGATCCGACGCCTGGGTCCTGTGCCACACCGGCGACGCCGGCTGGATCTCCGGCCAGGCCCTCAACGGCTTCCATGCCGCGCGCCTCCACAAGGCCCCGGTCACCTTCATCATGCACCGCAACGGCATTCAACTCTCGGGCACCACCGAGCAAATGACCGGAACCGACCCGCGCCCGCTCATCGAGGCCCTCGGCGTGCAAGTCCTCGAAACCCCGTCGCTCTACGACACGGCCTCCCTCTGGCAAAGCTTGCGCGAGGCCTTCTCCCTCGCCCAGAACGGAATCCCCTCGCTGATCTACCCCACCGGCAAAACCGGCGTCCCCCTCGAGCAGGTCGGCGAACGCTTCGGCATCGGCGCCGAACTGGCCGAGTTTGCCGGGCACAACGGGGTGGCCCTCGACACCCCCATCTGGCTGCCCGGCTGCCTCATGAGCTACCGCGACGCCACCGCCATGCTGGAATGCCTCTTCCTGATCAACAAGCTCCCCGGCGGCAAGGCCCACCACGACGGCAACATGAAAGGCCGCGACCTCGAGGCCGTCCTGGCCAACCCGATGCTCCAGCTTTCACCCAAGCAGCAGACCGCCCTCAACCGCTGGCGCAACTTGACACCCGTCTCCGTCACGACATCCGCCCGCCCCGCCCCCGGATCGGAAAACCTCCCCCTGGCCGCCGACCTCCTGGCCAAGGCCGACGAATCCCTGCCCGCGGCCGGCGGCAAATGGGTCTCGGCCCGGGCCGGCGTCGCCGCCGCCTATGGCCTGGTGGCCAAGACCCACCCCGACGCCATGTTCGTCATCGATTGCGACCTGGCCCCGTCCACCAAGATCGACCTCGCCCAAAAGGCGTTGGATCCGGACCACCAGTTCCAGCTCTCGATCGAAGAGCAGATCGCCACCATGATGGCCAACGGCCTGGCCATGTCCACCCCCGATCCCAAGTTGATTGTCTTCGCCACCTTTGCGGCCTTCTTCGAGGGCATCGCCCGCGAAGGCCTCGAAATGTGGCGCTATCAGCGCAACCTCACCGGCGCCAACGAAGGACTCAACGTCACCTTCCACATGTCCCACGTCGGCGCCTGCACCGGACGCGACCACTTCTCGGGCTGGGCGCTGGACTGGATCAATCTGGCCATCGGCTACCTCCCCTATCTCGACCGCTTCTACGCCCCCGCCGACGCCCGCGCCGCCTTCGTGGCCATCGCCGACCTCGCCCAACGCAACGGCGCCCATATCCTCGGCGTTCCCCGCGATAACCTGCCCGTTCTGACGCAGCCGGATTCAACGGAGCCCCTCTGGCGGGGTGATTCGCCCTGGACGGATGTCACCGCCCTGCGCCGGCGCGACGGCGCCCGCCAGGCCATCCTCGCCTTCGGCGCCACCGCCTTCGTCGCCGCCGATGCCAGCGACAAGCTGGCCGGGGAAGAGGTCGCTGTCGACGCCTGGGCCATCAACGGCCTGCCGCTGGATGACGGCCGCCTCGCCGCCTGGTTCAAGCAGTATCCCGATGGCATCGTCACCATCGAAGACGGACTCATCGGCACCCTCGAATCCGGCATCCGCGGCTTCGCGGGCCTTGTCCGCGGCGCGGCCTACGGCCGCAAAATCCCCCTGATCCACCTCGGCATTGTGGATCCCCGCATTGCCCCCTCCGATGGCCATCTCGAACTCTGGCGCTATTTCGGCATCGATACCGATTCCGCCATCGCCGCCGTCAAGGCCCTCTAGCCATGGACGGCCACAAGGATAGACCCATGCCCCATCCCGAACCGAATACCCCCGGGCGGATTCTTTGTCCCGCGCCATCATTCCAACAGTCCATCTTTCCCTCCGCCCCGTCCCCCTCCCCCATATGAAACTTGCCAACGACATCCAGGCCCTCAAGGAAGAACGCCGAGCCGTCATCCTGGCCCACAATTACCAACTCCCCGACGTCCAGGACATCGCCGACTTCACTGGCGACTCCCTCGAACTCGCCCGCAAAGCCACCGAGATCACCGCCGACGTCATCGTCTTCTGCGGCGTCCACTTCATGGCCGAGACCGCGGCCATCCTCAATCCCGGCAAAACCGTCCTGATGCCCGACGCCCGCTCCGGCTGTCCCATGGCCGACATGATCACCGGCGAGCAGCTCCGCGAGTTCAAGGCCAAGCACCCCGGCGCCAAGGTCGTCTGCTACGTCAACTCCACCGCCGAAGTCAAAGCCGAGAGCGACTGCTGCTGCACCTCCGGCAACGCCGTCCACATCGTCCGCCACTACGACGGGCAAGACGTCATCTTCGTGCCCGACCAGCATCTCGGCAATGTCGTCGAAGAAATCCTCGGCCGGCGACTCATCCTCTGGCCCGGCTATTGCCCCACCCATGCCCGCATCAGTCCCAAGGAAGTCCTCGACCTCAAGGCCGCCCACCCCGACGCCGTCGCCATCGCCCATCCCGAGTGCCCCAAGCCCCTCCGCGCCGTCTGCGACGAAATTCTCTCCACCGGGCAAATGTGCGCCTTCGTCCCCAGGAGCCCCGCCACCGAATTCATCGTCGCCACCGAAGAGGGCCTCATTCACCGCCTCCGCAAGGAAAACCCCGGCAAGCTCTTCCACCGCGCCTCCCCCTTCGCCGTCTGCCCCAACATGAAGCGCAACACCCTCGAAAAGGTCCTCTTCTGCCTCCGCGACATGCAGCCCGTCATCACCGTGGAAGAACCGATGGCCCGCCGCGCGCGGCGCGCCATCGAACAAATGCTCGCCTGGTCCTGAGCGCCCCTTCTCCGCGGCTGCCGCCATGAGGCATTCCCACACCCGCAAGGCCGTCTTCGACTACCGCTGGCCGGACCCGCCCCTGAACGTCGTTCTGGTCCACCCCGAAATTCCCCCCAATACCGGCAACATCGCCCGCCTCTGCGCGGCCACCGGGTCCATCCTCCACCTTGTCGAACCCCTCGGCTTCTCCATCAACGACGCTCAACTGCGCCGCGCCGGCCTCGACTACTGGGACGCCATTCGCGTCCAGATCCATCCCTCCTGGCCGGAGTTTCTCGACGCCATCCGGCCCCCGCGGCTCTACCTCTACAGCACCGGCAGTTCCCGCCGCTACGATCAGGCCCACTACCGCCCCGGCGACACCCTGGTCTTCGGATGCGAAACCCGTGGACTTCCCGACGACATCCTGGCCGCCCATCCCGACTCCGTTTACGGAATCCCCATCCAAACCCGGCACGTTCGCTCCCTCAACCTCTCCAGCGCCGCCGCCATCGTCGCCTACGAAGCCCTCCGCCAAATCCAATCAACAACCTGACGGTTGGTCGTTGGTCGTTGGCCCCCTGCCCCTGTCGAGTCCTGATTTCGGGTTGTCACTTATTCTTGTTGGTTGACTCATGGTTCT
>CAYNSH010000065.1:639-17727 GCA_964399775.1 uncultured Verrucomicrobiota bacterium | reverse complement strand
TCGGGGTGTGCCGCAGGGCGGGCCTCCATTGTTCCCATCGGCCATCTATCGCCAGTCGCTTGGGGAGGTCGACGGCATCGTCGCGGGTCGCACCCTTCCCGCGCAGGAGTTGGTGGACTTCGGTAATCGTCGCCACCTTGTCCCCGAGGGCTTCGGCGGCTTGCTCTTCGGTCATGGTCGGGCCGCGCTTCGGGCCGCTCCGACCACGGGCACGGGCGGAGAGTTCAGCTTGCCACGCCTCCAGGTCGAACGCATCCTCCCGGTTGTAGCACATCGTTTCCGGGTCCAACCGGATAGCAAAGGGCTTTTCCTTCGGCTTGTCGTTGCACTTGGCATGGGCGCAGACCAACGGCGGATCCTCCGACTCGGAGCCGGGCGCGAGGTTCCACACGCAACGGGCGGCGGAATACAGGGCTTTGCTCCCCTTCCCGAAGTTGGCCGAATCGAAGCCAACCGCTTGAAGGATGTTCGATGCCCCGGTGCGTGAGTGGGCCAAGATGCAAAGCCCCGCCTCCGGGTTCACCTTGCGGAGAAGGCGGCGCAGGGTTGAGATTGTCGCCCTTGCGTCGTCGTCGCTGTTGCCGTCGCCGTCCAGAATATCGCCCCACGGGTCGCACCACAAGACTTCCGGGCGGTGTTCCTCGAGGGTCAGCCGCCACCGTTCGACGTTGGCGGGCGTAAGGGCGATATAGGTATCCTCCGGCCCCTCCAATGTCGCAAGGCGCACGTGAGCCCCGAGCGTGGCATTCTGTTCCGCCGTCAGCCCCACGTTCATCTTGCGAATGTCGTATTGCAGACGGTGGATGCTGTTCTCGCTCCCCATCATCAGATGCCGCAGGGGGCGGGCCGCAGTCGGAAGCCCGGCGAAGGGTAGGCCGAGGGCTTGGTTGCGGGCGATGTTCAGCGCAACGCGGGACTTGCCAAGCCCGCCCACCCCGAATATCACGCACGACGCGCCGAGAGTGAACCCGCCCCACACTTCCAGCGGAGGGACAAGGTGCATCCGGGCGAGTTCATCCCATGCACGAGTCGAATAGGGGCGCACGATCTCCGCCCCCTCCGGGGTTTCGGCCTGCACGGTTTCGGCTTCTTTGGTCATCAGTTCAACGGATTTCATGGCGGGGAGTTCCTTCGGGGTTCAAGTAGAGGAGGCGTTGCCAAGCGTTTTTCTCCCTGCGGAAATGTCCGGGGAGTCGGGACAGCCGGGCTTCGTTGCGGCAAGCCGCATCACAGCCGAGCGGGACGAGGACGCGGGGGAACAGTTGCCCCTCGATGTCCCTTTCCCAATCGGCGCGGGTTTCGCAATCCACGCGGAGAATCGCATGGATGGATTTTCCGCCGCTGTCGATCAGCGCGACAATCGGCGCAGAGCGAATGCCCCACCACAGCGCAAGCTGGTCCGCCTTGTCCATGCCGTCAAACTCCGCGACGCAGTACAGGAAGCCCGCCACGGCGGAATCCCCCCGGCGCGATAGCTTGCCATCGGCCAGAGGGTGCGCCTTCCCGGTCAGCGGATTCGGAATGAAGTGCGGCGGCACGGGACGGCCATCATCAAAGGCCGCAATCCACTCCGCCGCCGTCCGCACATCCTCCGCGCCGCCGTACCGCTCGCCGCAGAACACGAACTCCCACGGGCGATAAAGAACCCGCAGGAGGTGCGCCGCATCCTTCGGGCCCGGCTCCCAGTCTATGCGGACGGGCGAGGCTTCAAACCAATCCGCCTCCGTCGCGCCGTCGCCGCGGGCGATGAACGCCGCCGCCGTCATGGGGCGGGGCTTCGGTTTCGCCGGGGCGATGGTGCGGGGCGTGAAGGACGCGCCGCGCCGGTGTTCGGCATAGGCTTTAACCAGAGCTATCCCGACCTCCGCCTTTGGAGAGGGCGGGCGGGTCATGGCCGCGAGGATGTCCCGTTGAGCATCGCCGGGGGATACCCCCTCGATTGCCGCCCAGTTCGCGCAGGAGAGAATCCAACTATGAACCCCGGCCCCAGCCGAGGGGCAGGCGCGGAGGGCTTCAGAGAAGCGCGAGGGGCGGGCCGAGGACACCCGCCGCGCGCCTTCGGCGCGGGCTTTGGATATGTCGCCGCCGCTCATGTCCGCACCCCTTCCAACTTGGCGGCCCGTGCGATGTCACGCGCCCGGCGATGATGGGAACCGGCCCGCCCGTCCAGTTCCGCGATGCAGGCCCGCACCTCGACCTCATCCGCGTGAACGGTTGCTTTCAGTCCGCAGGCAGACCCCGAGGACGAGAAGATAACCGCACCGTTGGAGTGTTCGGCCTGGAGGCGCAGGGTGCGCTCATATTCCCTGCCCCACCAACCTGGATGCGCTTCCAGCCATTCGACCAGCGGACCCCGGAACGGGTCGGGCGGCGGCGGGAAGCCGTGGAAATGAAGTTGCCCCGCGCACCGGCAAGCGGTAGGGTTCGGGGTGTTGATCGTGCTGGCCGCGCCCGTCCCCCCGGGCCGGCCTTTTTCGGTGTTGATTGTGCTGTGCATGGCTTACTCCCCCCTGCGAAACGAAGCCATTGCCGCGTTGAGGTCGGCGATACTGTACCGGACGCAACGCTTGCCCAGACGGTGGCAAGGAATCACGCCGATTGCGGTCAGGTGCCCGAGGTATCGGCGGGACATATCCAAGTACCGAGCAGATTTCGGGGGGTTGAGGAAACCGCGTTCCCCGGCTTCAATTGTGGCCTTTTCTTTCATCGTCAGTTTTCCGTGCTTGTTGGCACTCACGCATGGTTGGATGCGCTGACGTGTATAAAATGGCCGTTCCGAGAACGAACCGTTTACCGAATCCGCTACTCCCAGCGAAAAAGCCCGCAACCATTGACGATTGCGGGCCTCAACTTTCGGCGGATTATCCAGCCGTCAATCCGTTTTTCGCTTCTTCTTCCATGCGCGGAAGTAGCGGACGAGGGTTTCGGGTTTTTGGTCAATCACCCCGTCCGACTTCTCAATCAGATCCGTTGCGGCCGCAAGTTGCTTCTCGCCCCTCTTGATTCTCGCCCGCATGGCCCGGAAGGTGTCGTAGCGGTCCCACAGTCCGCTGTCCTTCGTGTCGCGCCCTCCCCGCCGCGCCGCCTTACCGCGTCGCTTCTTTTGCGCCTTGCGGTCCTGCACCAAAAAGCCTGTGTCCCCCGCTACCTTTTCAATCACATCCGCCCGCCGTTCAGCCTTGACCGCCCGTTCCCCGGTTGTGCGGAGCTTGTTCTTCACCCGCTCGACGCCGGGGCTTTTCCCGGTGCGGAGAAATTCAAGCGCCTTTTTGAAGGGATCCCGTTCAATAGCCTTTTTCAATTCCTCGGTGTGTTTGTCCATGTCAGGCTCCTATGCTGTCACGCGCTTGGGAAAGTGAATCACCTGCGCCGCCTTCGGCTTAATCTTCCAGAACGCCCGCGCGTCCTTCGGCTTGGCGAGTGCCCTGTAATGGTCGAACAAAACCCCCGGAGCCCCGGCATGGCCCAGTTGCAATGCGGTTGCGTTGGCGTCGCCGTACGCGGCCAGATGGTAGGACGCGAAGGAGTGCCGCATAGCGTCCGGGGTCCAGGTGGCGAATCCCGCCTTTTCAACCACCCTGCGGAACAGTCGGCGGCTATAGAACACCGTCCCCGAGGTCCGGCGGTAGGGTGTAAGCCAAGCGAGCAGATTTGCCGACATCTTCACATACCGCGAGCGCCGCCGCTTGGCCGTCGCCGGGTCCACCAATATCGTCTTGGCCTTGAAGTCGATGTTCCGCCAGTCCAGCCGGGCCAATTCGTTCAACGGGCGCAACCCGGCGAACAGGCCCACGGCGAAGTAAGGCACGATCTCGGGCGCACGGGCTTGGGCGACTTCCAGAAGGTTTTGAACTTCCTTCGGCGTCAGTATCGTTGGCATCCGTTCATCCCGCCCCGACTTGGCCAGCCCAAGAGCGGGGTTTCTATCGCACAGGCCGCGCCGCTGGCCGTACTTAAAGAGGCTCACGACATAGCGCCGATAGTGGTCACGCGTGACAGGACCGACCTTGAGCCCGGACAACCAACGCTCCAAGTCCAGCAGGGTTATAGTGCCGAGGGGACGATCCCCGAACGCCTCCACGACGCGCCCGAGGCGGGATGTAGAATCGCGCAGGGTTCCGGGCCGACGATTCGCCCCGCGCTTGGCTTGCAGGAAATCGGCCACGACCTCCCGAACAGGCTTGCCCGCTTCCCCGGCCACCGAGTGCCGCATAAGGAAATCGGCGGCGGCTTCAAGCGTGGCCGTCCCGTTGAGAATCAGGAGAGCCCGCGCCGCGTCTAGCCGCTGTTCACGGGAGAGGGCGAGGGCTTGCATCCCCTCGGACACCAGATTGCCAGCTTCCCGCATGGCGGCTTGCTGGGCTTCTTTCTCGGTGGCAAAACAAGTACGGGTCCGCACCCCGCTCTTGTAGAGGTCCAACATCCAGGGCTTTTTCTTCCGATGGGGCAGGAAGCGAATCGGAATCCCGCTTTCCATCGTGACGGGCATTTTCAGCTTTTGCTTTCGGCTCATTTGTGGCTCCATGTAGAACTACGAAGAACCATAGAGCATAGGGACGAAGTTTGTCAACAAACCGTCAACACTTTTAGGTATATTCGTCGTAAGTAATTGATGCCCCGGTAGCTCAGTTGGACAGAGCGGCGGTTTCCTAAACCGTAGGTCGGAGGTTCGAGCCCTCTCCGGGGTACATCCCGCATGACGTTGGTTTCCCCCCGCGTGGCGGGTGATCCTACTTCGCCTGCAACCGGGCCGCGGCTTCCTTCTTGCCGATGCCGCGCAGGGACGCCAGGGTCTCGATCTGCTTCTGGCGCGGACGCGCCAATCCCCGCTCCCACTTGTAAATGGATTGGGCGGAAACGCCCGCCAGCTTGGCATATTCCTCGGCTGAAACCCCGAGGCGCTTGCGCTGGGTCTTTAAGCCCTTCGCGGTGAAACGCAGCCGGCGACCCTCGCTGGCCTCCGCCTTCTCCGCCGCGACAGGTCCCCGTCGGACAACCTTACTCAGTTGGCGGGACAGGGCCGCCACCTGCCGCTTCAGGGCGGCGCGCTCGCGGCGAGCTTGCGCCAGGGCCTTCTTGGTGTCGCGCTGTACGGGGCGCAGTTCTTTTCGCGCGAGCCGGATGACTTCGTCTTTCAACATGTTTGCAAAGGTGGCCATGATGGAACTCCTTCTTATACTTTGCCCGCCCATAACATCGGAATGTTTCCGGGCGCGAATGGCGAGGATTCGATGGGTTGTTGTTCAAAACCTCGCGTGGATCAACTGTTTCAAGACGGTATCCTATCCCTTCCGCATACCCATGGCAAGCATTAGATCGCAGGGATTGATACCTTTCTCCAGCGGTAGAACAAAATGAAACATCCCGGTCATGATTGTATTAATGTTTTGTGAACCTGGATTTTATCATCTTTCACATTTCTGCCGGAGTTCATTTGCGTGGCCCAACGATGTGGGGTACGGTCGGTACGCATGAAACTTTTTACCGTTATCCTGGTCGCCATGATCGGAATTGGGGCGTCGGCCGCTCCGGTGCGCGACGGCCCGGTCGTGGCCGAACTCATCGCCGACACGCTGACCGTCACCCCGGGGCAGCCCTTTACGATCGCACTCCGCATGCAGGTGGATTCCCCATGGCACATCTACTGGATCAATCCCGGCGACTCCGGACTGGCCCCTTCCCTGGATTGGACGTTGCCGGAAGGCCTGGCCGTGGGCGACATGCAGCATCCGCCTCCATTGGCCATCCCCACCCCGCCCTTCATGACCTACGGCCATACCGGCGACGTTGTATTCCTCATGGAAGTTCGCCCCCCGGCCGATCTGTCCGGGCCAACCGTTACTCTGTCGGCGGAAGTCGACTGGTTGGTTTGTCACGAGCTGTGCATCCCCGGCTTTGCCGAAGTGGAACTGTCGCTGCCCGTTCGCGCCGAACCGGGCGAACCCTCCGAACACGCCGAGATCATTGCCGCCGCTCGTTCGCAACGGCCGATCGAGGGTGTCGACTGGGCGTTGACCGCCCAGGTTCAAGCCGACCGGTTGATTCTGGCCGCCTCTCCGCCAACGGACGATGCCCTTCCGATTGATTCGGCCCAATTCTTTCCCTATTCCCGGACTGTCATTCGTCATGCCGCCCCGCAAACCTGGCACGCCGGGGGGGGCGGAGGACGCCTGGAACTGGTTGTCCGTGATGCCGCCGAGCCCCCGGAGTACCTGAGCGGCGTGCTGGTGGTGCAACGCGGCGGGACCTCGCTTGCGCTGCGTGTGAACATCCCTGTTGCCGGGACCTTCTCGTCCCGGCCTGCCAACCCGAAAGGAACATAGTATGAAAAAAACCATGAGTATCCTAACTGCCGTTTTGCTGTTTGCCCTCCTGTCCGCTTGCGCCGTGGCCGATGTTAACCCGGGATCGTCCGCGCCAGGCTTCACCTTGACGGACACCCGCGGCGCCACGCATAGCCTGTCCGACTTTGCCGGGCACGTGGTGGTTTTGGAATGGATCAATACCGATTGCCCCTTCGTGAAAAAACACTACGGCCCCGGCAACATGCAGTCCCTCCAGGAATCCTACGGCGCCAAGGGCGTCGTCTGGCTTTCGATCTGCTCTTCCACGCCGGGCAAACAAGGCCACTTCACCCCGGAGGAATGGAATCAGATCCTGGAGGCCAACGGCAGCAACGCCAAGGCCGTGCTACTGGATACCGATGGACAGGTGGGCCTGGCCTATGGCGCCAAAACCACCCCGCATCTGTTTGTCATCGCCCCGGACGGAACGCTGGTCTACAACGGCGCGATCGATGACAAGCCTTCCACTCGCTCCGAAGACATCGAGGGCGCACGCTCCTATATTTCAGAGGCGCTTGACGCGGTTCTCGCCGGCGAGCCGGTTCCCGTAGCTCGAACCACTCCCTACGGCTGCTCCGTAAAATATTAAACCGAACCCTGTCCGATCCCCCGCGCGCCGCGTTCGAGCCGGTTGATTCCTTGCCCCGGCTCGTGCGGTCGTGCTACAGTGCGCCCCTATGAAGGTGCTGGATTGCGACTTTCTGGTCATTGGCGCTGGGCTGGCAGGTATGTCCGCCGCCCTCGAGCTGGCCCCGGCCGGGCACGTCATTCTCTGCGCCAAACGCTCGCTGAGCGAAAGTAATTCCTCCTATGCGCAGGGGGGCATTGCGGTTCCGATCGCAGAGGACGACTCCATCGAGGCCCATCTGCAGGACACCCTGGTGGCGGGCGCGGGACTGACCCAGGCGGATGTCGCCCGCGAAATCATTGCCGGCGGCCCCGCACGGATTGCCGCATTGGAAACCTGGGGCGTCCATTTTGAACGCAAGGCCCGGCATGCCCGCGAATCCGATGCCGAGTATGATCTCGGACGCGAGGGCGGCCACACCGTCCGCCGCATCCTGCACAGCGGCGACGTGACCGGCTCGGAGCTGATTCGCGTAATGGCGG
The DNA here is from genome assembly GCA_964399775.1 of uncultured Verrucomicrobiota bacterium. Lineage (GTDB taxonomy): Bacteria > Verrucomicrobiota > Kiritimatiellia > CAIQIC01 > Lenti-01 > Lenti-01. Next base: position 10,273 of record CAYNSH010000065.1, on the reverse strand, counting down.
CGCGGGTCCGTCGCCAGCGCCACATCCAGGTGCTCGAAGATCACATGGCCATCGACCTGATCACGACGGGATGGTTGCATGTTCCGGGCGACGATGCGTGCATCGGCGCGTATTTCATTGACCGGCGTAGCCATGAAATCCTGGCCGTGCGCGCGCCCCAAACGGTCCTGGCCACCGGGGGCGCCGGCAAGGTCTATCTCTATACCAGCAATCCCGACATCGCCACGGGGGATGGTTTGGCCATGGCCTGGCGCGCCGGACTCGCCATCCGCAACATGGAGTTTGTCCAGTTCCATCCCACCTGCCTCTACCACCCCGAGGCCAAGTCGTTCCTCATCAGCGAAGCCGTTCGCGGCGAAGGCGCCATCCTCTTGAACGGGGCCGGCCAGGCGTTCATGAAGCAATACGACTCGCGCGCAGAGCTTGCCCCGCGCGATATCGTCGCCCGGGCCATCGACCATGAAATGAAAATTCGCGGCGATGCCTGCGCCTTCCTCGACATCACCCACAAGGGCGAATCGTTCATCCGGCGGCGGTTTCCGAACATCTATGCCACCTGCAAGAAATACGGCTTCAACATGGCCCGGCAGCCGATCCCCGTCGTACCGGCGGCGCATTATTTCTGTGGCGGCGTGGCGACCGATACCCGTGGCCGAACGGTGATGAGCGGGCTGCATGCCGCCGGCGAGGTCGCCTGCACCGGACTTCACGGCGCCAACCGGTTGGCCAGCAATTCCCTGCTCGAAGCGCTGGTGTGCGGCCATGCCTCCGCCCGCGACATCCTGGCTCAGCCCCGTTCCCGACGGCGGCGCATCCGGATCCCCCCGTGGAAGACCGGCGATGCCGTGCCGTCCGATGAGGCGGTCGTGGTCGCGCACAACTGGGACGAGGTGCGCCGGGTGATGTGGGACTATGTCGGCATTGTCCGCACCAATCGGCGACTGGCGCGGGCCCTTCGCCGGATCACCAATCTGCGCCGCGAAATCCGCGCCTACTACCGCGACTACTTGGTCACTTCCGACTTGCTGGAACTCCGGAATATCGCCGCGGTGGCCGAAATGGTCATCCGCTCGGCGATGCTTCGCCGCGAAAGCCGCGGACTCCACTACACGCTCGACTACCCCTATCTGGCCCAGAGCATGTGCCGCGATACCGTCATCCACGACCTGCCCGGCGGCGGTGCCGTCTGATCGGCCCCGCATGAACCTCGCCATGGACCTGCTGCGCGGCGTGCTCGTCGGCATGGCGGGGTTGCTGCCCGGACTCTGCGGCAGCACGCTACTGGTGATCTTCGGCCTGTACCGGCCGCTGACGGCCGCCCTGGCGCGGCCGTTTGAGAATCCCCGCGCCAAGATCGTCCGCTTCGGACCCTTTTTCGTAGCCGCGGGCCTGGGCCTGCTGCTCGGCAGTCGACTCTTGGCCACCCTGTTCGCCCGTTATGAAATCTCCGCCATTTGGCTCTTTATGGGCTTCATGATCGGAGGCGTTCCGGAACTGCTGCGCGAAGTCCGGCGAACCGAGGGCACCTGGCGAGGATGGCTGGCCTTCGGCCTCCTGATGGGCGCATGCATCGGCCTGGCCGTGTGGCAGCAGCGACTCGTCCCGCGCGGGGAAGCCGTCGATATTCATTGGGTGGTCTGGGTGCTGGCCGGCGGCGGCATCGGATTGGGCAGCATCATGCCGGGCGTCAGCGTGGCCTTCGTATTGATTCACTTCGGGATCTACCAGCCCATGCTCGAAGGTGCCGCCGCCCTTCAACTCCGGGTCCTGGCGCCGATCGCGCTTGGCGCGGCCGTCGTGATTATGACCCTGGCCCGCGCGGCGGATTGGCTATTCCGCAACGCGGAAGGGGCCGCCATCCGCGGAGTGCTCGGCCTGGTCATGGGGTCGATCCTGCTCGTCTATCCCGGCTGTCCGCCCGGCATCAGCCGCCTGACCTGCCCGCTTCTGTTTGTGGCCGGGGCGGGGATATCCATGGCCCTGAATCGCTACGCGCCCCGTCCCTGAACGGCGGCCGCGCTCAGCCGCCGCCATCCATGCCATGGGCTGGCGGGGCTTGTCCGACCGGCGCGGGGGGTGGAATGGTGGCCAGCAGCTCGGCCTTGTCCTCCATGCCCTCCAGTTGTCGATCATAGAGATCACGAAGAATTCCCGCAAAATGCGGCCCGGGGGTGTGCCCCAATGCAATCAAATCCCGCCCTTTCACCAGCGGCGGCGGCAGGACCGGCTCGGAGCGGAACCGCTCATGCGCGCCCCGCAGGAATTCATGGATATCCAGTTGCGCGTGCGACGACACGCAATCAAGCCGATGCAGTTCCAAATCATCCTCGAAGGTTGGCGCGCCGATCAGCCGACGCAGTTTAGCCGAGCGCATGCGCGGGGCATCCGAGAGGCGCATGTGATTCCCCACCAGGGCCGCCACGTCATCAGTCAGTGCGGTTGGGGCGCGCAGCCGCTCCAGGATGGCGCGGGCCATCTCGGCCCCGACCGGTGCATGGGACTCGAAGCGCCAGCGCTGGGTTCCATCCGCCAGCGTGGCGAACTGGGCCGTGGGCGGCTTGCCAACATCGTGGAGCAGAACCCCCAGCGCCAGCCGCAGCGACCGGCCCGGATCCATCGCATCCAGCATCAACACCGTATGCGTGAACACATCCCCTTCCGGATGGAATTCCGGCGGCTGCTCCACACCCGCCATCGCTTCGATTTCCGGCAGGATCTCCTTCAGCAAACCGGCGTCTCGCAAGAGAACGATGCCCTGCCCCGCCCGGGGCGATTCCAGCAGCAAACGGAACAACTCATCGCGAATGCGCTCGGCACTGATGGCCCGGATGTTCGGAGCGAGCTCTTGAATCGCCGCGAACGTGGCGGGCTCGATGGCAAAACCTAACGTGGCGGCAAATCGCACCGCGCGCAGCATGCGTAGATGGTCCTCCGCAAACCGCAACCGCGGATCGCCAATGGCGCGAATCCGGCGCGCGTCGAGATCCGCACGGCCCCCGGTTTCGTCGCGGATCTCCCCCGTCTGCGGATCCAGGAAAAGCGCGTTGATCGTGAAGTCGCGGCGCAGCGCATCCTCGCGGGCGTTGGTAAAAGTGACGCCCTCCGGACGGCGGCCATCGGCATAGGACGAATCGGCGCGGTAGGTCGCCACCTCGACGGCATGGCCCGAGGCCGGAACCACCACGATGATGCCAAAGGCCTTCCCGATCGGCAGCGTCTTGGGAAAGAGCGATTCAACGCGCTCCGGCCGCGCATCGGTGGCGATGTCCCAGTCCTTGGGCTCGCGCCCCAGTAGCAGGTCGCGCACGCAACCGCCTACCAGGAAGGCTTCGTGGCCGGCCCCGCGCAGCGCCTGGAGAATCTCCAGCGATTCGGATGGAATGGACGCCGTCATCAGGAAAAGGAAGAAGGGGTTGTTGGAAAAATGAGGAGGAAGGGGAGCCTTTTTGTTGCCCTGTTTATGATTCCATCATCCCAATTTCCCATGGCTCCTTTCGCCCATCAATTCACATCTGGATGTCCGCAAACAACGGGCAATGGTCCGAGGGCTTGGGTCGGGTGCGCGGAGTGCTGTCGATGCCTGCGCGCAGCGATCGGGCGGCCAGGGGCGGCGTCGCCAGCACGTAATCAATGCGCCAACCGCGCTTGTGGTCCGGATCGAAAGGCACGCGATAATCGTAGAAGGAGTAATCGATCAACTCGGGGTGATGGCGGCGAAACAGATCTGTGAACCCGAACGAAAGCACGTCCTCGAACGCATCGCGCACCGCCTGATGAAAGCAGACGTGCGTGGCCTTCGTTTCGGGATTGGAGACATCGATCGGATGGCGGGCCACATTCAGATCGCCACACCACGCCAGCGCGCTCTGCGCGTCAAAGCGCTTCTCGAAATAGCGCTTCAGGCGGGCAAACCACTCCAGCTTGTAGGCATACATGGGATGCTCGATATCCCGCCCCTGGGGAATGTACGTATTCACCACGTGCAGGTCGCCCCAGCGCGCCGCCGCCAGCCGGGGCGCATCCGCCGGCTCGGTATCCAGGCCAAACGAGACCTCATCCGGCTTCCGTCGCGAGACGATCGCCACGCCATTATAGGACTTCTCCCCCTTGAATGCGACATGCCAGCCGGCCGCAGTGAAGGCCTCGACCGGAAATTCCGAATCCTGAACCTTCGTTTCCTGCAGGCAGAGGATATCCGGCGAGTGCTCCGACAGCCAGCCCAACACCGCATCCAGGCGCGACCGGACGGAATTGCAATTGAATGTGGCCATCTTCATGGCCGTACACGCTACCACGCCCCAACCGCGACACGCAAGCCACCCCGCCATGGAGCCGGATCGCCATCGTCCCGTTATCGTCCCGCCGTCTTTGCGCCGGCGCGATCACTCAAACCGCCCAGACCCGCCAAGCCCGCCGGCGTGGTCTCACGGACTTTGGACCTCGGACCCTCCCGCCCTGAGCGTGAAGCGGGGCTGAGCCGGTCTGCCTCTTCCTGCCATTATATAGTATTTATAAATACTATATATATGGTTTTTGTAAAAAGTCCACCGGGAATCTCGCGATGATCTGAAACGAAAAAGGAAAGGACTCGCCAGGAAAAGCCCTCTGCATTCTGCGCTTTCCCGCGGGCCGGCCGGGTCGTTTCAGCGGACCCGACGGCTTTCCAACTCGGGGAGCACCTCGTCGGGAACCAGCAGGCCGCCAAAGCCGGTGCCCAGCCGGATGTTGGGGGCCACTTCCCCATGGAAATCGGAACCGCCGGTGGGAACCAGATGGCACTGCCGGGCCAATTCGAGATAGTCGCGGGTCAGGTCGGCGGAATGTTCGGAGTAATAGCACTCCACTCCGGCCAACCCGGCTTCCGCCAGGCTCTGGAATAAGGTCGCCATCTCGTCGCGCCCGATTCGCAAGGTGAACGGATGCGCCAGAACGGCCACGCCTCCGGCTTGCCGGATCAGTTCAACCGCCACCCGATCCGTCAGGCGCGGCCGATCCGCATAGCCCGGCTTGCCGTCGCCCAGCCAGCGGTCGAAGGCCTCGTTCTTGTCCTGCACATAGCCCTTCTTCAGCATCACCTGGGCAAAGTGCGGACGCCCGACCACATCCTCGCCGGCAAACGACTGGACCTCTTCCCACGTCATGGCGAAGCCCAGCGCATTCAACTTGTCCAGCATGTCGCGGTTGCGCAGCTGGCGGCCATCGCGGATCCATTCCAACTGGCGAACCAGTTCGGGATTCTCCAGGTCCATCCAATAGCCCAGCATGTGCATGACGCCATGCGCGCAATCCACGCTGATCTCCACGCCGGGCACCAAACGAATCGGATGTCCTGAGCCCGCCGCCAAAAAGCGCGGCAGGCCCGCCACGGTGTCATGATCCGTCAACGCCAGCGCCGCCAGGCCAATGGCCACTCCTTCCTCCACCAGTTGCTCGGGAGTCAGGGAACCGTCGGAAAAAGTCGAATGGCTGTGCAGGTCAATCATGGCGGCTTGGGGTCAGGAATGAGGGACGGGGCTTGGAAAGATGGAATGGTGGACGAATGGGATGATGGAAAACCGGGCCGTTTCGCTCCGGCGGTCCAACATCCCACTACGCCATTCGGTGGCCGGGGCCGCGGCTACTCCGATTTTCCGGAGCCGGGCGACCACTCTTCGGGCTTGTCCTGCTCCACACCCAACGCGGCGTCGAAGGCGCCGGCCAGGTCCACCAGGTCTTCGCCCGGACGCAGGCCCTCGAGCATGCTGTCATCGACCTGGAATTCGTCGTCGGCCAGCTTGGCCGCCTTGATGCTCAGGCCAATGCGCCGGTCGATCGGATCGATCTTGATCACGCGTGCCTCGACCTCCTGGCCGGGCTGCAACACGTCGCGGATGCGCGTGACGTGATCGTCGCTGATCTGGCTGATGTGCACCAGCCCGTCCACACCCTCTTCCAGCTCCACAAAGGCCCCAAAGCTGGCCAATTTGCTGACCTTGCCCTTGATGAGCTGACCGATCTGATAGCGGCTGGAAATACCCGCCCACGGATCTTCCTGCGCCTGCTTCAGGCCCAGGCTGATGCGCTGGTTTTCCGGTGCCACTTCCAGGACGATGGCTTCCACCTCGTCGCCCTTCTGCAGCACTTCGCTGGGATGGTTGATCTTCCGCGCCCAGCTCATGTCCGAAACATGGATCATGCCGTCCACGCCCTCTTCCAGCTCGACGAACGCACCGTAGTTGGTGAAGTTGCGGACCTTGCCCTTCTGTCGGCTGCCCAGCGGATACTTGGAGGCCACGTCGTCCCACGGGTTGGCTTCCGTCTGCCGGATGCCCAGCGAGATCTTCTGCTCTTCCTTGTTGATGTTGAGCACCACGGCTTCCACCGTGTCGCCCACGTTGAGGACATCCGCCGCCCGAGCCACCCGCTTGGTCCACGAGATTTCGCTGACGTGCACGAGGCCTTCCACGCCTTCTTCCAACTGGACAAATGCGCCATACGGAACCAGGTTGACCACCTTGCCCGAAATGCGCGTGCCCTTGGGATACTTCATTTCGATCTCGTCCCACGGGTTCTGCTGCTTCTGCTTCAGACCCAGCGAAATCCGCTCCTTCTCCTGGTTGACATCCAGGACCACCACCTCCAGCTCCTGGCCCACCTGAACCAATTCGCTCGGGTGGTTGATCCGGCCCCAGCTCATGTCGGTGATGTGCAGCAGCCCATCCATCCCGCCGAGATCCACGAACGCACCAAAGTCGGTGATGTTCTTGACCAGCCCGCGACGAGTCTGGCCGGGCTGGATTTCCACCAGCAACTTCTTCTTCTGTTCCTGGCGCTGGACTTCGATCAGGTCCCGTCGCGACAATACGATGTTGCGGCGCTCCAGGTTGATCTTCAGGACGCGGCATTCCACTTCCTGGCCCATGAAATCGTCCAGGTTGCGCACCGGCACCACGTCGATCTGCGAACCCGGCAGGAACGCATCCACGCCCACGTCCACCAACAGGCCGCCCTTGACCTTGCCCTTGACCCTGCCGACCACCGTCGCGCCTTCTTCGCAGGAGGCCAGAACCTTGTCCCAATTGCGCTGTTGCTCCGCGCGGGTCTTGCTCAGCACCACCATGCCATGCTCATCTTCGAGCCGCTCCAGCAGCACATCAATCTCGTCGCCGACCTTGACGGCGCTCAAATCTTCAAATTCGGTGGCCGGCAGCAGGCCTTCCGACTTGTAACCAATATTCACCAGGACTTCCTGTGGACGAACTTCGACCACTTGGCCCTTGACGATGGCGCCTTCGGTGAATGTTTTCAGGGTTTCGGCATACATGTCCATCATCTTGGCGCGCTCGGCGTCCATTTCGATGACGGGTTTCTTTTTCTTGGCCATATTGACTCGGGGGGGAGGTGTAAGGCTCCGGGTTTTCTATTTCCAGGCCCGCGGCTGAAAACCCACTGAAGGGCCGTCGGACAGGTTCCATCCGGAATTGCTCCGGAATCTAAAGAACGGCGCATGGAACCACACACCCCCGCCCCCGCACAAGCCCAAAATGCAACTATTATTCGCCTATTTTTCGCCCGACCTCGGACCTCTGTCCCCTGACCCCTGTCCCCTGTCCCCTGTCCCCTGACCTTGTCCCCTGTCCCCTGTCTCCCCCTCCCCCTTTCCTTCCCCCATTTCCCGTGTTATGTTCCAAGCTCCGAATGCATGAACTCAGCCTCATGACCCAACTGCTCAACGACGCCGTCGCGGCCGCCAGCGGCGAGACCATTTGCGCCCTGCGCGTGCGCGTCGGACCCCTCTCCGGCGTCGTCGTCGATTCGCTCCGGTTCGCCTTCGAGGCTCTCTCGCCCGGCACCCCCGCTGAAAACGCCCGTTTCGATGTCGAAGAAACCGCTCCCTCCTTCCGGTGTCCCGACTGCCACGCCACCTACGAAACCCCTGTTGGATCCTATTCCTGCCCTTCGTGCGGATCCGTCGCCGGCGAACTCCTCGGGGGCGCCGAACTCGAACTCATCTCCATTGAGGTACCCGACCATGTGTGACTCCTGCGGCTGCGGCCATCCCCACGAACATGCCCACACCCCCGGCGAACCCCACGCCCACACCCACGACCATCCCCCCGTCCGGACCATCCCGGTCGAACAACCCGCGCTGGCCCTCAACCAGCGCCATGCCGATCAGAACCGCGGCTGGTTCCGCGCCAAGGGGCTCCGCGTCATCAACCTGCTCTCCTCCCCGGGCGCCGGCAAAACCACCCTGCTCGAAAAATCCCTTCGCGACATCCCGGCGGCCGCCGCCATCGTCGGCGACCTGCAAACCGACAACGACTCCGCGCGACTTCGCACCAGCGGCGCCCAGGCCATCCAGATCACCACCGGCGCCACCTGCCACCTCGACGCCCACATGGTTATGCATGCGCTGGAGAAACTCGATGCCACCGGACTGCGCCATCTGTTCATCGAAAATGTCGGTAACCTCGTCTGCCCCGCCTCCTACGACCTCGGCGAAGATCGTCGCGTTGTGCTCCTATCCGTCACCGAAGGCGAAGACAAACCTCTCAAGTATCCCGTCATCTTCCTCAACGCCGATCTCGTGCTCGTCACCAAAACCGATTTGGCCAAGGCCGCCGGCTTCGATCGCAAACAGGCCCTGGCCAACATCCGCCAGGCCGCCCCCAAAGCCGCCATCCTCGAGGTGTCCGCCAATACCGGCGACGGTCTCGACGCCTGGTACCAGTGGATCACCGCCTGAGCCCCTGAACTCCGCCGCGGCCCGGAACCGGCGACAGGCGCCGGAGTGTTTCTGCCCGGCCGGCCGTCAGACCGCCGGCCGACGCCAACGCTGGGCCGCCACGCACAGCAGCGCCAGGGCGGCATAGCCCGCCGCCGCCGCCCCGAATACCGCCCGCAGGCTCACCGCCGCCACCGCGCCCGCCACCAGCGGGCTCATCGCCCAGCCAATGGAACGCGTCGTGCTGGCCAGGCCAAACACCACCCCCTGGCGCTCCACGGGCACTTGCTTGGCCAGCCAGGCATTCAGCGCCGGCTCCAGCCCCCCGCCAAAAAAGACCGTTGCAAACCGCACCGGAAATAAAACGCCGAACGCCAGCACCCCCATGTGCCAGGCGCTGAAGATCGCCGCCATCGCCGCCGCCCCGATCACCACCCGCAACGGGCTCACATGGTCCGACAACCAGCCCGTCCCCAGCCCCGCCAGCAGGCCCGCCAGGCTGGCCCAGGCAAACAGCCCCCCGCTCCATAGCGCCACTCCTTCCAGCGACCCATGAATCTCCTGCACCAGCAGCGGCAGAAAGGCCTGGTCGAAATGCCGCACGAACGCAATCAACCCGATCAAGGCCAACACCCCATAGAGCGCTGCGGAACTTTCGCGGTGGCGAACCGGCGGCGGAGGCTCCGCCCCCTCGTCCCGGCGGCGGCGCGAGGACGGCACCACCGTTTCCCGCGTGCAGCACAACACCAGCAGGCTGGCCGCCAGCAGCAGCCCCCCCGAGGCGTAAAAGGCTGCCCGGTATCCCAGAAAATGCGCCACCCCGCCCCCCGGCGGGGGCCCGGCGGCCGTCGCCGGGGGCGGGGGCCCGGGCGCGGGGGGGGGTCGGAGTTCAAGTTCCATGAATCTGACATCTTCGTCCCATCGAGG
>CAYNSH010000065.1:0-629 GCA_964399775.1 uncultured Verrucomicrobiota bacterium | reverse complement strand
AGGCTGCACTGCGATCGACCTTGGATGGATCCTTCCCAGAAAATGCGCCACCACGCCCCCCAGCATCGCCCCCGACATGTTGCCCGAGAACACCGCGGCGCTCAGCCCGCCCACCGCCAGGCCGCGGCGCTCGTGCGGCATCTCCCCCGCCAGGAACGCCTGCGCCGCCGTCATCGTTCCCGTCATCGCCCCCTGCAACAGCCGCAGCACAATCAACATCACCGGCGTCTGCACCGCCCCCATCAGCGACATCACGACCGCCCCCGCCAGATTCGCCCGGATCAACATGATCCGCTTGCCAAACCGATCCGCCAGCATCCCCCACATCGGCGCCGTGATCGCCATCGCCAGCGATGCCGACGCCGAAAAGATCGCCACCCACATCTGCAGTTCACCCTGCTGCACCACTCCCAGCTCTTCCTGCAGAAAATACGCCGCGAACGGCAGCGCAAACGCAAATCCCATGATCGACAAGAACTGCGACGCCCAAACCAATGCCATCTGCTTTTTCCAGGAAGTGTCCATGCCCGGAGACTCGTCCTACCATCCCCCCGCCATCAATGGGAGCAAAAAGCCCAGGGCTGTGTCTTTAATGCCGACAATCAGAAGAGAGAGAGAGGATTAGGAGG
>CAYNSH010000064.1:0-18078 GCA_964399775.1 uncultured Verrucomicrobiota bacterium | reverse complement strand
GGGCCGGGACCGGCCGCGGCTGGGACGGCCGGCAGCGCCAGCAGGGCGATCCACATGAATCCAGCAATGCGCATCACGGAAAACTCTAGCGCAATCCAGCGGCCAGGGCCATCCGGGTTTTCACGGATGGACGGCCGGCGGCGCTTCCATTTATCGTGGCGAGCATGGATGGCGAGGGCAGCCGGACCGGCGGATTTTCCACAGCGTGGAAAAAAGTTTTCCACACCGTGGAAAAATCAGGCCCGGGTTTTCCACGCCATGGAAAAAACAGCAAAAAGTTTTCCACACTGTGGAAAAAAGTTTTCCATAGCATGGAAAACTTTCCATACTGACCGGGCAGGAGGAGTGACATGAACCGCAGGCATTGGGCGCTGGGGATGGCGGGGGCGGGGTGGATGATGTGCGCGTTGGGCGCGCAGGCGGGATTCTACCTTTCCCCGCCGCAGCATTACCTGCCGTTGGAATACACGGAGGTGGCGGCGCCGGATCCGGTGTCGGCCAACGACGGCACGTTTTTCTTCTCGCTGCCGTTGATGGACCTGGGCGGGCCGATGGGGCTGGGGTTCACCCTGCATTACCATTCCTACGGGGCCAAGGCGAACTGGGATCTCAACGATCTGCCGAATCAAGGCGTGTGGTCGTGGGATCCGCTGGCGGTTCTGTCGACGATGCAATCGTCGGGAACAACGCACTGGCAGTTCCAGATCGAGCGCGGCCAGGCCGCGGCGTTTGCGGAACAGCCGGACGGCTCGCTGCAACTGACGGACGAGTCGGTTTTCGGCAAGCCGAATTCGCCGCTCGCGTTCCAGGCCGTCAAGACCGGGGAGTGGGTGTATTTCCTCGATCCGCGCAACGGGCGGGTGAAGATGTTCGAGAACTTCTCGAACAACTTCTGGCGGATCGCCGCGCAGGTGGATCGGCAGGGCAACGCGCTGGCCTACACGTACCGCGCCGAGCCCGGCCAGGAGGAACTCTTCCAGCCGGTCCGGATCGAAGATGGCCTGGGCCGGTGGATCGAGCTGGAATACGTCGTGCTGGACTACAACTGGGAGAATTACATCTCCCGGGTGACGGATCACGCCGGGCGGGAAGTCCGGCTGGAATACGAAAAGGGCGGGGATATTGTTGGCGGCGCCAACGCCTTGCGGAACGCGGTGGACGTGATGGGGGGCACGAATCGCTTCGCGTACGCGCCGTTCACCAACGGCTTCACCATTTACCGCAACGGGATCGGGGGGCACCAATTGCCGGAGGGCAACACGCCCTGGACGCAGGAATACGGGGCGTTTCCGCTGTATGCGGGCGATCAGGGCGAGCCGTCGGCGGTGATCCGCCAGACGGATGCCTACGGGAACGTCCTTGAATTCGCTTACGACACGAATGCGCACAGGGTGGCGGTGGCATGGCCGGATGGCGGCACCAACCGTTTCGCGCACGATGGCCGGGGGCAACCGCCCCTGGAGGTTGTGGATGCCACGGGCGGGCAGACGGTCTTTACGCAGAACGCCAACCGGCAGGTGGAATCGGTGACCGACCGCTCGGGCGGCGTGACCGCGTTGCAGTTCGATCCGGATACGCGGCAACTGCTGGCTGTGACCAACCCGCTGGGGAACGCGATGACGTTCGAGTATGCGGCGACGACGCAGGCGGTGGTGAATCCGGTGACGCTGGAGTCGGTGGGGTTCGTGTTCCGGGATCTGGCGGCGCGGCACTGGCCGGACGGGACGTCGGAGAGTTTCGAGCGCGACGGGCGGGGCAACGTGACGGGGCGCGTGGACCGCGCGGGCGGGCGCTGGAGTTTCGAATATGACGCGCAGGGCAATCTGCTGCGGCGGACGGATCCGGCGGGGGGCGAGGAGCGCTTTACCTATGCAGCCGACGGCCTGCCGGAAAGCGCCATCGTGCCGGGCGGGGGCACCAATGTATTCACCCATGACGCCCTCGGACGGCTGACGACGATCACGTTCCCGGACGATACCCGGTTGGAATATGCGTATGATTTGGCCGGTCGGCTGCTGTCGGTCAGCAATGAGGTCGGCGACGAGTGGACGTACGAATACGATGCCAACGGCAACCTGACGCGCGCGACCGGCCCGACCGGGGCGGAAAAATCGTATACCTACGATTTGATGGACCGCATCGTCACGAATGCGCCGTCCTACGGCGAGGCGATGAGTTTTGAATATGACGCCATGGGGCGGATCGCCCGCAAGTCCATCGGCGGTTTCACCAACGAAATCCAGCGGGATGCGCTGGGGAATGTCACCAACGCCCGGATCGGCCGGGTGCGCCGATCGGCGGCGTATGATGCCAGTGGCCGTCCGATACAGGTGGCGCGGGACGGGTTTGGCCACGAGGAGATCCAGCGCGATGCGCTGGGGCTGGTGACGGGCCGAGTGTTCTCGACGGGCTACGGCGTGCAGATGGCGCGCGATGCCAACGGCGTGGTGACGCAGATCGTGGACACGGTGGGGCGGACTTCATCGTGGACCCATGCGGGCGGGCGGCTGGTTTCCGTTGAGCTGCCGCTGGCGGGGGCGGACCAGCGGACTTACGCGGCGGGGCGGCTGTCGGCCTACACCGGCCGGGATGGCGGCACGTGGCGCTATGGCTATACGCCCGACGGACTGCTGGCGGCGGTGACCAATCCGGCGGGCGGCGTCCAGCAGTGGGAATATGACGACATGGGACAGGTGGTGAAGGCCATTCGCGAGGACGGTGCGGCCTGGGAATACGCCTGGGACGAGCGCGGACACCTGGCGGCCATCCAGACGCCGGGCACATCGGTCTGGGCCATGATCCGTGATGAACGGGGCCAGCCGCTGATGGTGATGAATCCGGTAGGCGGCGTGGAGTTCTACGCGTATACGGAAGATGGCTTGCTGGCCGGCGTGGGGGATTTCGATACGGCCGTCATGTACGAGTACGATTCGCTGCGGCGCCTGGTCCGCACGGAGCGCGCCGACGGCGAGGCGTGGCAGATGTCCTACGAGCCGACCAACGGCTGGCTGGAGGCGGTCACGGCGCCGGGCGGAGGCGTCTATGGCAGGATCTATGATGAATATGGCCGGTTGGCAGGGCTGACGGATCCGGACGGCGTGGCCAGCGCGGTGGCCTATGACGAGCACGGGAGGGTGACCGGAGTGGTGGCGCGTGCGGAACGGCCATTGGCCTATGAATATGACGCGGCCGGGCGTGTGATCGCCATCACCGGCCCGGCGGGTACGGGGCAGCAGGTGGAATACGATGACCTGAACCGGCCGGTGTCCATTGTCACCGGCGGCGAGACCACCCGCTATGAATACGATGCGCTGGGCCGGGTGGCGGCCATCTCCAATTCCCTGACCGGCGAAGAGCGGGTCTATCGCGACGTTCTCGGCGTGGTGACGTCGCGCGTGGATGCGCTGGGGCGCGAAACCCGCTTCGAATCCGATGCCGTTGGCAACGTGACCGGCATCGTTCTCTCCGGCGGACAGGCGCTGGCACTGGCCTACGATGCCGATGGGTCACTGGTGCGCCTGGAACTGCCGGGTGGCATAGCGCAGACCTATGCGGTGGATGAACTGGGCGCCCTGGTGGAGTGGACCGATGCCAACGGGCAGACCTGGCAGGTGGAGCGTTCGCCGATGGGCCGCGTGGAGGCGACGGGAGACCCGCTGGGGCGCACGAACCGCTATGAATACAATGAAAACGGCTGGCTGACAGCGGTGGAGTTTCCCGATGGCGCGCGGCGCACCTATCTGTACGATCTCGACGGAGCCGTGACGGGCGAGGTCTATGCAGCCGCGGGCGGCGGGGTGGAAGACACGCTGTCCTATGTGTACGACGTGCTGGGGAACCTGGTCGCCGCCGACGGGCTGGAACTGGCCTACGACAACCTGGGGCAGGTCGTCGCCACCGTCTGCCACGGCGAGACGAATTCGGCGGCCTACGATGCGGCGGGGCGGCTGACGGAAGTGGGCTACGGCGATGCGATGACGGTGACCTACCAGTATGATCCCGCCACGGGGCGGCTCACCAACCAGTTCGATTCGCTGACAGGGACGCAGATCGGCTACGACTACGACGCGCAGGGGCGGCTGGCGGGCATGCGGCGGTCCAACGGGCAGAACGCGGCGTATGAGTACGACGCGGGCGGAAGCGTCACGCGCATCACCGACGGCGATGTGCTGGATTTGGAGTACGCCTACGACGCCAACGGACGCATCGGCTCCGTCGGCGGCACCTGGCCGCTGGAGGCGGGTTCGAATCTCGTGGCGGGCGTCCGCGAATGGGCCTATGACGCGGCGGGGCAGATCACCAGCGCGGGCCATGCCTACAACGACCGCGGGCAACCGACCAACCTGCCCGGCCGGGCGATCGAATGGCGCGACAACCAACCCGCCGCTATTGGCGGCATGACGATGAGCTATTCCGGACTGGACCATCTGCTTGAACTCCATGGCAGCGCCGTTCCGACCCGGCTGCATTACAACCTGGCACTGGGCAACAAGCCCGTGCGCGAGAACAACCGCCTCTATGTCTGGAACCCCGGCGGAGAGTTGCTCTATATGGTGAATCTTGCCGACGGAAACGCCGTCTATCACTACCATGCCGATGCAACCGGATCGATCCTGGCCCTCAGCGACCAGGCGGGCACGGTGGGCAAGGCCTACGCGTACGATCCGTTCGGCCAGATCGTCGCCGAGACGGGCTCGCTGCGCCAGCCGTTCACCTTCGGCGGCGTCAACGGGTTCCTGCGCCTGGAGGCGTTTGCGGGGCAGTCACCGCTCGGTATGCGGCGAAATGGCGACATGGACGACATCTACATCAACGGCAAGCTGCCGCGCGCCGCGACCACCTGGCAGGAATACGAAGAGAAGTCGGCGGAAATCGAACGCAACATCGCGGTCTACGAACATCTCATTGCCATGGCGAAGGAAGAAGCCTCGCCATGGGAAAAAAAGATGAACGAATACGAGGCGTTCATCCGAACCACTCGCATGTACGGAAAAAATCCCTTTTTCTGGGCGGCTGGAGCATTGGGAGCCGTGTTTAATGAAAACTATCTCCCCGGAGGCGGGCCCGCCTGGAGAAACTACGAACAGGCTCGCCGCGAACGGGGCTATGTCTTGAACCGGATTCGCGGATACGAAGCGGAGATCCGTAAATGGGAGGCCCGAAAGGAGGCACTGCGGCCCAAGACCCCACCTCCGGTCGTCACCGCCAAGACCCTGGAAATCGACAAGAAGATCGGTGAGTTGCAAGATCTGTCCGGGCGGGCCCGCGTCGAGCTGCGCGCTTTGGAGAGAGAGATCGAAAAACGCGAAGCCGATTTGCACAAAATCCAGACCTTGCGAAAGGCGGTATGGCTGCCCCGGTTCATCCCCGGCAATTATGAAAAAACCGTGGGGGGGCGGATTGATCAGATCACCACCCAGCAGCGCACCAGGAACGACTATCGCCGGCAGCTCGAACGGCTGGATGCCGAAATCGAGAAGCTGGAGGCGGAGAAGCAGCGGGAGATCGAGGTGGAAACCGCCCTGTACGAAACCCAGCGCATCCAGGAAATGCTGGAGGCCGCGACCCCGGAGATTTACAAACGGGTCATGGAAGAGGGCGGCTCGTATGGACGGGGATGGCACAAGGCCTTGCGGATGCGAAACGAACTGATGGCCCTGATTCCTCCGGAATACAGGTACATCTACGAGGAAATGGAGGAACTCCAGTATTCGCTGCAGAAGGAGGCGGCGGAAAGGGAGGCCCGGGAAATCGCCAACATGCTGCAGGATCCCGTGGCGGCGCCGCAACCCAAGACGGAGAACAGTTCCGCCGTTGTGCCGACTCATTGGGAAGTAGCCGTTCCCGCCTTCGCCCCGGCGAACTACGATCCGAAAGCCAACGACGTGTTGAACCAGTGGATGCCCGATCCCAAGGTGATGCTGGAAGCCGCCAAGAACACGCCCGCCAACGCCGGGGAACTCTGGATGGAACGCCAGATGCGCATCGCCGAATTCGGCTTCGATCCGCTGGGGGGAATGGAGGAGCGTCTGAAGCACTCCATGGAGCACACCCCGCCGAATGCCGGAGAGTTGTGGCAGGAACGCCTGTTGAACGAATCGAAGTGAGCAACGAAGGAGCCGCGAAAATGAAAACCACCATGATCTGCCTGGCCTTGACGATGGCGTTGATCCAAGCGGCGGCCTTCGCCGCCGAAACCGTGACCTATTCCTACGACGACGCCGGACGCCTGACGAATGCCGCCTACACCGGCGGCGCGAACATCGCCTACGCCTACGACGCGAACGGCAATCTGCTGATGCGCACGGTGACGGAGGGCAGCACGACGACCTATACGCTGGTCTACCGCGCCGGGACGGGCGGCTGGATCGACGGCGTCGCCACGCAGGTTGTCGCCGAGGGACAAAGCGGCTCGCCGGTCGAGGCGAGGGGCGACGACGGCAGCGCCGTCTTCCGCGCCTGGAGCGACGGCGGCGAATCCAACCCGCGAACCGATGCCGAAGTCATGGCCGACCTGACGGTCATCGCCGGTTTCTTGAGTTCCGGCGGGGCCGATCTCGACTGGTACGCCGCGCGCGGGATCGCGCCCGAAGGCGGCGAAGACTGGACCGACGTGGATGCGCGCGCGGTGGCGGCCAAGGGCACCACCTTGCGCCACGAAAACATTGCCGACACCGATCCGGAAGACCCCGAAGACGTCTTCAAGGTGATCTGGATGGAAGCGGGCCCGCCGGTGGTGGTGCGGTTCCGGCCCGGCTCGACGGAACGTCGGTATTCGTTCCAGGCCACCGACGATCTGGAGGACGGCGAGTGGGTCGAAGTGCCCGGCGTGGCGCCCCGCCCCGGCGAGGGCGAGGGGGCGGAACGGGAGGACGAAATGGAAGATCCCAACGATCCGCCGGCCGGGCCGTTCTACCGAATGGAAGTGCAGGTGCCGTGAGCTAAGAAGAGAAACCTCACTATTCAATCATCATCAACCACAGATGGACAATATTGGACATTGAATGGGTTCCCACGGATGGCTGTGCCGGCCCACGGATGAGCAGCCCGAGCAGCCGCCCGACGAGGGCGTCGGGGCTCCTTCCGGACTGGAGCCGGTACACCCTCGTGCCGGAAACGAAAGTTACGCGGACCTCGGACCTCGGCCTTCCTGCCCCCAGTCCCCTGACTCCTGATATGGGACGACGTGCTCGTCCTCCATAGCCTTGGCGAAGGAGGAAGCTTAAGCGAAGGCGGATTCTTCCCCATCCGTGGGCCGCCACCGGCATCCGTGGGGTCATTTCATCAATTCGCTCCCCCCAATTCCCGTTGTTTTTTGTCGGGGCTATTTCTTGCGCAAAAGCCGGGGAGGGGGGTATCCCAGCCCGGTTGGTTCCACTTATCCTGCAGGGAGGCCTTCGATGAACCGAAGTCGGATGGTTGTGGCGAGGTGGACGGCTCTGGTGTCGTTGCTTGCCTCGAACGCGTGGGCGGGGGGCATGCCCGAAGCCGTCTTCATCCTGGATGCATCGGGCAGCATGGCGGCCATGGCCGGCTCCCAGTCCCGAATGGAGGTGGCCAAGCGCGTGCTGGCGCAGGTAGTCTCGGGAGTTCCGCCGGAAGTCAAGGTCGGCTTGGCGGCCTATGGCCGTCGGCGCGAACGGGATTGCGAGGCACGTGCCTTTGCTGGTGAAAGCCCCGCAGCAGCGGGAACGCCGGGACGTCCATGCGCCCGTGCGCCTGGAGGATCTCGGGGGAGAGATCGGATTATCGCCGCCTGCGGCTGTGTCCTCGTCTCCGGCGAAGCCGTGAGGCCGGCGGGAATGCCGGTGACTTGTTCGGTTGCGGTTGCGCAGGGGGGGGGGGCAGGCCGAACACCGCCCCCCGAATCAAGGCTTCGTTTTCCCAAAATGCCGCTTGCCATGGGGGAGGGCGGGTGATAGGGTTCGCGCGATTTTTGCACCCGGAAGACCGGGGTGGCATACAACGGGATCACCAATTATGAAGACAACCATTCATCCGAAATACGAAGAGGCCACGGTGTCGTGCGCGTGCGGCCATGTGCTGAAGACCCGCTCGACGGTCAAGAGCATGAGCATCAATACCTGCGCGGCGTGCCATCCCTATTTCACCGGGCAGGCCAAGTTTATCGACACGGAAGGCCGCGTGGACCGCTTCAACAAGCGCTACGCCAAGAAGGCCGCCAAGTAGCTGGATTTCAAGACGGGCCGGATCTGCCCCTGCGGGGAAGCATCCGGCCCGTTTTGTATTTGTGCACATCCCATGGAACTCGATCCGGCCTATCTGAAGCAAGTCGCCACCCGGGCGGAGGAACTCGAACAGGCGATGTCGGTTCCGGGGGCGGCGGCAAATCCCCGGGTGTTCAAGGAACTGGTGCGCGAACACCAGCGACTGCGCGACCTGACGCTGGCTGCCGGTGAATACCGACGGCTGGGCCGTCTGCTGGCGGAGAATACCGAGTTGCTGGCCGACAGCGCGGATGACCCGGAGATGGCCGAGGTGGCCCGAGCCGAGCAGGAAGAACTCCAGGCGGCGCTGCCCGTGGCCGAGCGCCAGTTGATGGCGTTGATGCTGCCGCCGGATCCGGATGACAGTCGCAACACCATTATGGAAATCCGCGCGGGGACCGGCGGCGATGAGGCGGCGTTGTTTGCGGGCGATCTCTACCGCATGTATGTCCGCTTTGCCGAATCGCGGGGCTGGAAGACGGGGGTCATCGATGTGGCCCCCTCGGATCTGGGCGGATACAAAGAAATCATTTTCTCGGTCGAGGGCGAAGACGTCTACAAGACCCTTCGCTACGAGAGCGGCGGACACCGCGTGCAGCGCGTGCCGGAAACCGAGGCGCAAGGCCGGATTCACACCTCGGCGGCGACGGTCGCGGTCCTGCCGGATGTGGAAGAGGTCAGCGAGGTCGAGATCAAACCCGAGGATCTGCGGGTGGATCTGTTCTGTGCCTCGGGACCCGGCGGGCAGAAGGTCAACAAGACCGAATCGGCGATTCGCCTAACCCACCTGCCGACGGGGCTGGTGGTGTCCTGCCAGGACGAACGCAGCCAGAACCGCAACCGCGAAAAGGCGATGCGAGTACTGGCGGCCCGGCTGCTGGATTTGCAGCGCCAGCAGGATCATGACAAGATGGCCAGCGAGCGCAAGACACAGATCGGCTCGGGTGATCGCAGCGAGCGGATCCGAACGTATAATTTTCCCCAGAACCGGCTGACCGATCATCGCATCAACTTGACCCTGTACTCGCTGGACCAGGTGATGGAAGGCGGACTGGAGGACGTGATCGAGGCGTTGCAAGCGCGCGACATCGAGTTGCGGCTGGCCGCGCGCATGGGCAAGGCCACCTGATGGCGACGGAATCCTGGGGGAACCTGCTGGCGGCCGCGCGAACGCGCCTGCTGGCGGAGGGATGCGACGAGGTGGACAGCCGGTTGCGCTGGTTGGCCGCTCACGTGCTGGCCTGCGGGCTGCTGGATATTCCGAGGTATCACGGTACGGTGCCGGCCGGAGAGGCGGCCGAGCGCTTCCGGGCGGGAGTGGATCGGCTGGCGGCAGGGGAACCGGTGCAGTATGTGATCGGAGAGACCGATTTCATGGGGTTGCGCATTCGCTGTGATCGCCGCGCCTTGATTCCGCGGCCCGAGACGGAACTGCTGGCCCAGCGCGCCGAGTTGTTTCTGCAGAAGCGTCCAGGTCGTCCCGTGGTGGTGGATGTGGGAACGGGGACGGGCTGCGTGGCGTGTGCGTTGGCGTTGCGCGTGCCGCGGGCTCGGGTGGTGGCAACCGACATTTCCGCGGATGCCTTGGACCTGGCGCGCCGGAACGCGGCGGAACTGGGCGCCGATGTTGAATTCTTCCACACGGACCTGCTGGAGGGGCTGCCGGATGCCAGCGCGGATCTGGTGGTGTCGAACCCGCCGTATGTGGCCCGCGCGGAGTGCGAGCGCTTGCCGGGGGTGGTGCGCGATCACGAGCCACGGTTGGCCCTGGATGGGGGCGAGGATGGCCTGCGGGTGATCACCCGGCTTGTCTCCGGGGCCGAACGTGTTATAGTTCCCGGAGGAAGATTCATCATGGAAATCGGCGATGATCAGGCCGATCCAATTTGGGAGCTGTTGTGTCGGACGCCAAATCTCCAACCCGTTTGCCTCCAGTGCGATTACGCTGGACAGGCGCGCCTCGTCGCGGCGGATCGGACAGCCTGATCACGCCCCGGGTGCATGCCCGGCGCAAGCCGGCGCGCCGGGTCTACGGCTTGGTGATAGCTGTCATGGTGATGACGGCCATTGTGTTGCAGTACCGCTGGATGAGCAACGTGCGGGCCACGGGGGCGGAAGGCATCGTCCCCAATACCCTGGCTGAAAAACTCGGCCAGTGGATGCTGATGCGCCGGGGGATTTCCTTGGAGGATCCCCGGATGGCAGGACAGCCCGGGGTGGAGCAAATCCAGTGCGACACGTGCATGGCCTCGGGAGAGTTGTTCGGCGAGGACGGCCAGAAGGTGATGTGCCCCGTTTGCCTGGGGGTGGGGTTTCGCATGGTCCGGCGGTTCGAGGCCGGCGATCGGATTTGTCCGCTGTGCGCCGGCATGGGACGCGTAGAAATGTTCGACACCGGCGAGATCGGCACCTGTCCGCGCTGCGAAGGGCGCGGACTGGTATCCAGTACGCGGCCGGATGTCGCGGCGGAATAAGCGCACATGTTTGATCGTCTCTCCACCCGGCTCCAACAGGCATTCCGTCAATTACGCGGCTACGGGACCCTGTCCGAAAAGAATGTGCAGGAGGCGCTGCGCGAGGTGCGGCTGGCCTTGCTCGAGGCCGACGTCCATTATGCGACGGCCAAGGCCTTCATCGAACGGGTCAAGGCCAAGAGCCTGGGCGCCGAAGTGCTGCAAAGCGTCACGCCTGGGCAGCAGATCATCAAGATTGTGCATGACGAACTGGCGGCGCTGCTGGGCGGGGTACAGAAGGATTTCAATCTTTCGACCATTCCGTCCGAGGTGATGCTGCTGGGGTTGCATGGATCGGGCAAGACGACCACCTGCGGCAAGCTGGCGCGCGCCTGGAAGCAAAAGGGCAAAAAGGTCTTGCTGGTGGCGTGCGATATCCGGCGGCCGGCGGCGGCCGACCAGTTGGAGATTCTGGCCAAGCAGTCCGGGGCGGGGATTTTCAAGCCCGAACCGGGGGAAGGGGTGGCGGCGCTCGGCCGCCGCGCCTTTACCCACGCGCGGCAAAACTATTACGACATCGTGCTCTACGACACCGGCGGCCGATTCCAGATCGATACCGACCTGGTTGAAGAGTTGAAGGACCTGCGCGCCGCCACGGAGCCCCAGAACGTCGTGCTGGTCCTCGACGCGGCTATCGGCCAGGAATCCGTCGATGTCGCCAAAACCTTTCACGAGGCCATCGGGTTGACGGGCTTGATCCTGACCAAACTGGATGGCGACGCCCGGGGCGGGGCCGCGCTCTCGGTGGTCTCCGTGGCCGGTTGTCCGATCCTGCGCGTGGGCACCGGCGAGCGGGCCGAGGACCTCGAGGCCTTTCATCCTGACCGCATGGCGTCGCGGATCCTGGGCATGGGCGATGTGGTCAGCCTGGTGGAACGGGTCCAGGAATCCTTTGATGAGCAGGAGGCCGCGCAGATTCAGGAACAGCTCCTGGAGAAGAAGAAGCTGGATTTGAACGATTTCCTGGCGCAGATGCGCCAAGTGAAGAAATTGGGCTCGCTGGGAAAAATCCTGGATATGATCCCGGGGGCCGCGGCGATGGCGGGCGGTAAAATCGACCGGATCGAAAGCGAATCGGCGGGCCGCATGAAAAAGGCCGAAGCGCTGATTCTGAGCATGACGCCGCGGGAGCGCCGCCATCCGGACCTGATCAACGCCAGCCGCCGCAAACGCATAGCGCGCGGCAGCGGGCTGCATGTCAGCGATGTGAACGACCTGCTGCGCCAGTTCCGCCAGGCGCAGCAGATGGCGGGCAAAATGAAGCAGATGCAAAAAAGATTGCCGCGGGGGGGGCTTTTCCGCTAAAACCCCCCACCGATTCGACAAGACCCGGGACTTCACCATGGAATGGCCGCGCCCGGGGCGGCACCAACCGAAAAGCAACAAGGAACCGACATGTCAGTAAAGATTCGACTCCGCCGCATGGGCGCCAACAAGAAACCCTTCTTTCGCATCGTGGCCACAGATGTCCGCAGCGCCAACGAAGGCCGTTGCCTGGAAGAGCTGGGCTGGTACGATCCCGCCAAGAAGAGCGACAATTTCAAGCTGGACCTGGCCAAGGCCGAAGCCTGGGTGGCCAAGGGCGCCCAGCCCAGCGAGACCGTCACCGCGCTGATGAAGAAGGCGCGCGCGGCGGCCCCCGAGGCCGCTCCGGCGGCTGCCGCGGAGTAGGCCGGCCTGCCCGTTGGACTCCTTTCCTCCTTCTCCCCTCCCATTCCCCCTCGAGGCCTCATGAAAGAACTGATTGAATACGTCGTCAAGACGCTTGTGGATCATCCGGACGAAGTCCGCATCGCTGAAATCGAAGGCGAAAAAACCATTGTGTTCGAGCTGCGCTGCAACCCCGAAGACGTCGGGAAAGTGATTGGCAAAAGCGGCAAAACCGTTGGCGCGCTGCGCACCTTGTTGAGCACGGTCGCCGCGCGGCAGAACCGCCGGGCCATGCTCGAAGTGGTCGAATAGGCCCCGCCCGACGGATTCCCCGCCGCTCCGCCTCGTATCCGGGGGACTTGTGCCGCTGCAGATCGACATCCTGAGCCTGTTTCCACGGATGCTCGACGGGGTGTTCGGCGAGAGCATGCTGAAGCGCGCGCAGCAGGCGGGCCTGGTGCAGATCCGCTGCATCAACTTGCGCGACTACGCCACGGGGCCGCATCTGACGGTCGACGACCGTCCCTACGGGGGCGGGCCCGGCATGGTGATGAAGCCGGAGCCCGTCTTCAAGGCGGTGGAAGACTTGCGCCGGGTGGACACCCAAGTGCTGCTGATGACGCCCCAGGGCCGCCCCTTCACCCAGGCCATCGCACGAACCCTTTCGCAGGCAACCCACTTGCTGATCCTTTGCGGCCACTACGAAGGCGTGGATGAGAGGATCCGCGACGCGCTGGTGGACATGGAACTCTCCATCGGCGACTATGTCCTGACCAATGGCGCCCTGCCGGCGGCCGTGGTGACGGATGCCGTGGTGCGGCTGCTGCCGGGCGTGCTGGGCGGGGGCGAAGAGGCCAGCGAAGATGAATCCTTTTCGACCGGCCGGCTGGAATATCCCCAGTACACGCGCCCGCCGGTTTTTCGGGGCATGGCCGTTCCGGAGATTCTGGTCGGCGGCAACCACGGCGAAATCGCCAAATGGCGCCTGGAGCAATCCCAGCGCCGCACCCGGGAACGCCGGCCGGATTTAGTGCAAGGGGACTGATCAACTATTCTTCATGCCGTATGTCCAGAAACTCTGGACATACTGCGGTGCTCACTTCGTTCGCGGCCTTCGACAGAAATACAGATCAAACGCATGTAGACTGGAATCAGGGCGAATGCCTCCCCCATAAGGCCGACCGATGATATGCCCCGCCCTCGCTTGGCATCGAAACGTGAAAGCGCGGGGCAACGCTCAACGCCCACAGGGACGGGAGAATCGGGGGGCTATTGGATGGTAGAGGCGGAGGGGCTCGAACCCACGACCCGCTGATTAAGAGTCAGCTGCTCTGCCAACTGAGCTACGCCTCCATCCAAGGTGGGGCCATCCTACCCGAGCGGAACCGGGATTCAAGTTTTTTTTGCGCGCGACTTTCCGCGGATGGTGAGCTCGGGATGGGTGGAGGACACGACGCTGTCGGGCGGGACGCTTTCCATGAGGAAAACGTTGGAGCCAATGACGGAGCGGGCACCGATCTTCGTGGCACCGCCGAGGATGGTGGCGTTGGCGTAGATGATGACGTGATCTTCAACGGTGGGGTGGCGCTGGATGTGCTTTACCGGCAGGCCGTCGGCGCCGAGCGCAAAGGAGCGCGCGCCGAGGGTCACGCCCTGGTAGAGTTTGACGTGGTCGCCGATGCGGGTGGTTTCGCCGATGACGACGCCCGTGGCGTGGTCGATGAAGAAGGCCTTGCCGATGCGGGCGCCGGGATTGATGTCGACGCCGGACTTGGTGTGAATCCACTCGCTCATGATGCGGGGGATGATCGGCACATCGAGAAGATACAGCTCGTGGGCGAGGCGGTGGGCGGCGATGGCGAGCAGGCCCGGGTAGGACAGCAGGACTTCGGCAAAGGTCAGCGCGGCGGGATCACCGTCGTAGGCGGCCTGAACGTCGGTGATGAGCAGTTGACGCACGCCGGGAAGTCGGTCGTAGAAGGCGGACAGGATGCGGCGGGTTTCGCCATCGAGATTGGCGACTTTGGGCGGGCGGGCGCCTTCGACGCGAGCGGCTTCGCCGATCCATCGGTAGGGCAGGGCCAGCCGGATTTCGCGGCGCAGCAAGCGCCAGGCTTCGGAAAGGCGCCGGATGAGGAAGACGCCCAGCTCGGGGCCGGCGACGGGCAGCGCGCTGATTTTGCCGGGGAACATGACGTCGAGCAGCACCCGCAGCGCGTCGACGATGTTCTTGGGCGCGGGGCTGTTGCTCAACAGGACATCCGGGGCATCGATCTCGGTGAGATTGAACAGTTTGGCCAGCTTCTGGGCCGCCAGGCAGATTTCCGACTCGGGGGCGGGCGCGCTGCATGCGCGGGGGGGGAGCTGTTTGCGCGCCGGTTTCATGGCTGAATCGCAAAGGAGGCGGGAACCGAGGGAGTGCCCATAACGGGCGGGTTGGTCGCTGCGGAGACATAACTGATGACGGACCTGCCCTGGGCACCCGCGGAATCCGTAACGGTGACCGTGTTGGTGCCGACCGCCTGAGAACTGGTGTAATTGACCGTTGTAACGGTAGTGGTGGTGACGGAGCCCAGGCTGGAGTTGGAAACACGCCAGTTATAGGGAGGGGTTCCTCCACTGGCGGTCAATTGGACTGTTGTGTTGCCGGGGCCAAGTGTTCGGGAAGGCGGGCTGATGGTGATTTGCTGTGCCGGGGGCGTATTCGTGGTGGCCGGCGTAACGGTGGCCTCGGCGAAAAAGCTGGCGGAGGCGGCCGGTTCAATCCAGGTGGCATTGATCCGGGATTTTTGGTCGGCATAGGACATGGTGCCGGAAATATCGACGGAGGTGCCGGCGGTGGTTCGGCCTTGAAGACTAAAATTGGCGGTGCCGCTCACAATGGATGAGATTCGGCCGTTCCAGTTTTGGTTGGCGTTGTCGAATCCTTCGAGAACGCTGCCGTATTGCATCAGGCGGAGCCAGGTGACGGGGGTGCCGCTTTGGCTTTCGACCGGATAGACCAGCGGCCGGAACTCGTTGGTGCCGCCGGTGTTTTCCGGGTGCATGTAGAGGCCGGAGTAGTTGTAGATGGTGCCGGTGTTGTCAGATGCAACGGCTGTGGTGCTGTCGACGGAATCGACATCGCAGGCGGCGAGGAGGAAAGCCGCAACTAAAATGGCAGAGGCGGCGGCCAACGGCCGCAAGAAGGGCCAAATGCGTTTCATCGGGTGGATCCTTGGTTGAACAACGGGTAACCATGTCCCATTCGAGGCGATTTTGCAAGCCCGTTGGGGGTATTGGGTAGTCTGAAGGGGGCAGGATGGAGTACAGGGGAGACCGCCTCCGTACGGATCGAGATGGGGACAAATCTATTGCTGTGAGATCTGGGCGGTGGCCGTGGCGTTGGTTGAATCAGTCACGGTAAGGGTGTTGGTTCCCGTGGCGCTGGTGCGGGTGTAGGTGACGGTTTCCCCGGTGGTTGCGCTCAGATTTCCAATATCTGGGTTGGAAAGGCTCCAGGTGTAGGGCAGAGTTCCTCCGCTGGCAGTGAACGAGTAGCTCACGCCTCCACCGGAGGGGAAGATAATACTCTGGGGAGCGATTGTAAGTTCATCGTCGTCATCGCCCCCGTTATCGCCATCGCCCCCGTTATCGCCATTTCCGCCGTTATCGCCATCGCCCCCGTTATCGCCATTTCCGCCGTTGTCGCCATTGTCATCACCATTGCCCCCGTTTCCGTTATCCCCATTCCCGCCGTTCCCATTATCGCCGCCGCCGTTACCGGGGTCGGGTTCGATGGGGACGGGGGGGCTGACGGTGGCTTGGGCGATGAAACTGGCGGAGGAAGCGGGTTCGATCCAGGAAGCATCGATCCGGGATTTCTGGTCGGCGTAGGTGAGAGTTCCGATGATATCGACGGAGTTTCCGGCGGTGGTTCGTCCGCGGAGGCTGAAGGTGGCGGTGCCGCCGCTGAGCGAGGAAATCTTGCCGTTCCAGAACTGGTTGGCGTTGTCGTAACCTTCGAGGATGCTGCCGTAGTGAAGCAGTCGCATCCATACGATGGGGATGCCGCTTTGGTTTTCGGGGGGGAAGACCAGGGGGCGGGCGGCACCGGTTTCGTCGCCGGTCTCGCTGGGGTGCATATAGAGGCCGGAGAAGTCATAGACCCGGCCATCGTTGTCGGCCATGACGGCGGTGGTGCTGTCCGTCGAACTGATATCGCAGGCATACAGAAGGACGACAAGAAGCGCCGGCAAGGCGGCTGGAAGGGCTCGGAAAATATGGCGCAGGGGGTGGTTCATGGATGGGGTGTAGCGCAAAATCGTCGCTTTTTAGCTTCCCCCAAGCGGCGGTTATTTGCAAGGCTATTTGACGTGGAACAACCCCCCGCGCAAAGGAGAGATCCCGGTCATGAAGCCCTATGATATCGATGAAATCCTGATTTCGCCGCGCCAGTTGGAGCGGCGGGTGGACGAATTGGCCCGGGAGATGGCGGTCGGCGGGAGCAGCGACAACCTGGTAGTCATTGGCATCCTGCGCGGCAGTTTCATCTTTCTGGCGGATCTGGTGCGGTGGTTTGCGGTGAACGATCTGCATCCGCGGATTGATTTCATCATCATGGAAAGCTACGGACACAGCACGTCGCCCGAAAAGGAACCGGTGGTGAGCCGCGATTGCACCATCGACCTGGCGGGCGCCGATGTGGTGTTGGTGGATGACATTCTGGACACGGGCCGGACGCTGCAGAAGGCAGTAAAGCATTTATCCGAGAAGGGGGCCGCGCGCATCCGGACCTGCGCGCTGCTGGACAAACCCTCTCGGCGGGTAGTGCCTTTTGAGGCGGATTTTGTGGGCTTCAAGATTGCAGACGCCTTTGTGGTGGGGTATGGTCTGGACTACGATGGCCGGCACCGGGAACTGCCGCACATCGCCATGGTGCGGTTTCAGGACGAGCCGACGGGATCGTGATTCAGATACGACGTATGATGACTTGGCTGAAAGGATGGATCGGCCGGAGCGTTGAATTCACCGGCGGGTTGACCCGGCGACATGCCGGGAAACTGATCATCCTGACGTTTCACCGCGTGCGTCCGGGCGGGGAGGATCAGCAGACCCGGGCGATGCGGATCCTGGATGTGCGCACATCGGATTTCCGGCGGCTCCTGGCCTGGATGCGCAAGCGCTATGAGCCGGTGGCGCTGGGGGATTGGTTGAGCCGCCATGTCGCGCCGGCCAAGCCTTCGTTTGCCATTACGTTTGACGACGGCTGGGCCGACAACTACCAGAATGCCTATCCGGTTTTGCAGGAATTGGGGTTGCCGGCGACGATCTTTCTTTCGACTGCGGCGGTGGATGAGCGCCAGCCGTTCTGGTGGCAACGGCCGGGTTTGACGGACGCGGAAATCGAGCAAATGAAGGAGCGACAGGTCCCCTGGGTGGATGCGCTCCAGTCGGGGCATTTGGATTTACGGAAGGAGCACGACGAGGATTTCCTGCGTTGGGAGCACATTCAGGAAATGGCCAAGGGGGGGCGGATCACCTTCGGGCTGCACGGGCATCGGCATGCCTTGATGGATCGGTTGACCCGCGACGAGGCGCTGGAGGATATCCGGCGGTGCCACGAGTTGCTTGTCCAGCATGTTCCGGATGGGTGGATTCCGGTGTTGGCGTGGCCAAACGGGAATGCGCGGTTTGACATCATTTTG
>CAYNSH010000063.1:0-18296 GCA_964399775.1 uncultured Verrucomicrobiota bacterium | reverse complement strand
GCGAAGAGGTAGCGGTGGAACTGCGTTTGAAGGCCACGGATCCGTTCACCGATTCGCAGGTTATTAATCTGATCCTGGACCTTTACGACACGACCAGCCTGCGGCTGGTCTATCGAACGTTAGAAACAATTTACCCCGTGCGATTGCTGAATGTGGAAGGCGGTCAAGTGTTCGTCAACCGGGGCGAAGGTGCGATTCGGGTCGGCGATGAGTTTGAGGTGTATGCACTGGGAGTTGAACTGTTGGACCCGGATACGGGCGAGTTACTGGGTTCGAGCGAGCGGCGAGTGGCGTTGCTCCGCGTGACCCGTGTGTCGCCTCGTTTTTCCGAGGCGGAGATTCTCGAGGGGGAGGGGGCGTTGGGCGGCGACCTTCGAGGATATCTGTGTAGGGAGACGGCCGATTCGATCGCAGCGAAAAAGAAGGTGTCCCCCCGAGCATTGCAGTGGTAGAGCGAGGAAGGAGCAAATAGATGAATTTGCGCATCACAATGGTGGCTATGGCGCTGGCGGTCATGGCTCTGGCTGGGGGGTGCGTCACGTCCGCCCCCCAGGAAGTGATCTTCGAGGATGGGGTCTACAAAGTCCAGTCCCGCTCGATCACGCTGAGACAGAACGTCAAGCTGGTTCGCCGGAACGTGGACGTCAACGACAATGGTTTCCTGCACGCGCAGATTGAGGCAATCAACCTGGGGCGCAGGGATGTTCAGTTCCAGTATCGGTTTCGCTGGCTGGATGACCAACAGATGCTGATTCCGGGGGCTACGGCGATCTGGAAGCCGATCTCGCTCGGGGCACGGTCCACCGAGTACTTCAGTTCAACAGCGCCCATGACTGAGTGCCGGGACTTTATGATGGAGGTTCGTTTTGTCCATGATTCTGGCCGATGGTAAGGAGGCACGTATGAAGATGGGTTTGCAGATTCTGTTCATGAGCCTAATGGTCAGCCTGATGGCTGGGTGCGTCCAGCCACCCCTCGGTGAATATGTCTCCACTTCGGAGCCGGGTGTTTCTTCCACCGCTCCGCGGCCTCATGATGTTCGGATTGCGGTGACGGAAATCGTGGACTCGATGTTCAAGGAGTGGGATTTCGCCTCGAGGTCTCCTGGCAAAATGCCGTATATCACCTTCAGCGGGCTTGAAAATGACACGCCCTATCGATGGAACATCAACGAGGTCATCGGCTGGATAGAAGAATCGGTGGTGCGCACCGGGAAGGCCACCTTTTCGAATGCGACGGATCCGAACCGGCGCGGCGGGCGCTCCGGCCAGCAATTCCGCCAGATCGACTTCCAGGATCCGGACAATGAATACGTTGACCAAACCACCGCGGCAAGGAAGGGGGGAATCCAGGGAGCGGACTATGAATTATTCGGGCGCATTTACACCTACGAGGAACTGCGGACCGCAAGGTTTACAGAGGTGAACTACGTGATCGAGTTGCGCCTGTCGGATCTGCGGACGGGCGGAACGGCCTGGATGAAGATGGTTCCCATTCGCAAGAACGTGCCGCGCTAAGGCTGTACGTGGTCTCTCCGTGAACGGCCAGCATTACCGTCTTCATAAGATAGTTGAGCGGCTGGAAGCAGACAAGGCGGCGAAGTGCTTTTTGGAGTGAACCACGACTACCGGATCAGGTTCCCGAAGGCGACGCGTCCTGGGGCATTCTTGTTTCTTGCCTTTTGCTTGGCCGGGATGACCTGGGCCGATTGCCGTCCCCCAAGCTGGTGGGGACGTTCCGTTCGTGACGATTCCTATAGCTGGTATTTCGAGGGGGCGGGAACCAGTCTGCTTAATTCGGCAGAGGCTCTTGAGAATGCAAAACGAAACGCCTTGAGACAGGTGGTTCTCCAGCTTCGTGAAGGCTTGTCTCCTGAAACCAGTGATTATTTCCTCGGGCAAATACAGAATTGGACGGTTCACGAGCAGGTTCAGGCACAGGAAGGCCGCCGGCATTGTGCCTGGGTTATTATTCGATATCCTCGGGAAGAATACCGTCGGCTGCAAGATTTCGCCTCAGGTGCGGATGCGCGCTATCGACATGCCGTCCAGTTGATCCGCCAAGGCGATCACCCGGAGGCCATCGCGAGCCTCCAAGAGCTGGAGGCGCTATATCCTCTTGGTGCGCAACCTGTGTTTCAGACTGAACGCGCCCTTATGCTAAAGGGGCACTGTTTCGAGGCGTTGGAGCAGTGGAGGGAGGCCCGGGAGTGCTATGAACGCGTCTTAAACACGGTCACGGAACCCGCCGTTCATCGCGAGGCTCAAGCGGCATTGGAACGTGTCCGACGGCGATTCCCAACCGAGGTGCCGGCACAGGCTACCACAATGGATCGCTCCGCCATTGTGGAAATGCTGGCGGCTCAGGAGTATCGCCAGGCATTGCTCTTGGCGGAGTTATTTGTTGAAACTGCGGGTGCCAGTGCCGCCAATTTAGAGTTGGTGGCTCGGGCACATGAAGGCTTGGGTCACCTGGAACGCGCCTTGGAATACTCCGTTCTCGCGGCCCGGGCCGCATCTCCAGAAGGATTTCGCCTATTCCGAAGCCGGGCCCAGACCCGAGCGGCCCAGGTCTTTGCCCAGCGCTGTTCACGCATTCTAAACCATCGCGCTGGCGGCGCGGAGAGTTGGGCTGTCCTCCTGGATCCCGGCATTCGCGCTCATGTCGAATTGGCTGCATTTCTCCGCAGCTTGCACCACGAACTCTATCAAGCAGTTCCAGGGATGGATCTGAAGGACTGGTTGATGCTTGAAGAATGGCTCAGAGAGTCAACTGTTCAACCATCGGCCATGCTGCCGGATCCCGAGCGATTGGGAGAGGCCCGGATGGAGGCTGGCGTCGAAGCCGCCGACTGGGTATTGCATATATTTGAAGGGCCTGGAAGCGAAGAAGGGTACGTCATTGTCCAAGGGCGATTTTATGGTACGGGCGGGTTCGGAATTCCAGGCGTGAAAGTGTTGCTTCGCCAAACTATTCCAAGGGATGGACCGGGCAGTTGCCCTATTGCCGCCATCGAGGAACGACGATTCAGGGATGCTGTTCATTTGTTCGATCGGGCCGGCAATTCCACTGCCGCCGAATGGTCCGGGCTTCTCGCGGAATTGCAGGATGCCGTTCGTCAGCTCCATCGCGGAGCGACGGTTCAACCCACCACGCGCGTTTTGTTTCAATCCAAGATGCGGGAGCTGGGGTCTTCCGCATCCCTTTGGCTGACGGGGGCGCAGGCGAATCATAGCCGTGTGGCCGATCTGGTGCATGGCATCCTGCGTGAATGGGTGGATGAGGTCGAGGCTAACTTTGCATCCATGGGCGGAGGGACACAAGACTTGGTGGCCATCCTGAATGTTTGTCGGGACTTCGATCGGGCCACCCAGATGCTCTCTTTGTCGCAACGCCATCCCTTGGCTGTTCGTGCATACGCCGAGCATGCCGAGATGATTCGTACCGAACCGCCTTGGGGCGTGGCGAAGGATGTCTGGATTGACGCCATGACGGGTTATAGCCTGGAGGTGGAGGATCGTGCGTTCGGCATTCCGTTCCGGTTGATACCGGAAGGAGACGGGTATTTTGGCGATGCGCGCCTTGGTAAATGGGTTCGCCTGTCGGCGTTCTACATCCAGGCACGGGAAACGAACAACGAGGATTTCCTACGGTTTTGCGATGATCGCGGGTGGCAAGTTCCACCACATTTGATCCGGGACACCGGTCTTGCACAACCAGAACAGCCCGTCACCCATGTCTCATGGCTGGACGCCACCCGCTATGCCCAGTGGCTTGGGAATCAGTGGCGGGCATCCAGCGGAGGAGGGAATTGGCGTTGTGAATTGCCCACCGAGGCGCAGTGGGAGCGAGCGGGTCGACTCCATTTCCCTTTTGATCATCCATGGGGATTCGGCTTGGAGCCGGGATCGGTCTTGGGTGCCCGGCGCGCGGGCGCCCCCGAGAATGCGGCACGCCTGGCTGCTGACGTTTCTGTTGCCGGAGTGATGGGCTTGGCCGGCAACGTTCGCGAGTGGTGCCAGGACGGTTGGGTCGCGCAGGCGGCGGCCGCCTTGCGCGGCGGCGAAGTCAATCCCATCCTGGGCGTGAATTGGGAAAGCCGAAAAGTGGTGAAAGGCGGGTGCTACCATTCGCAGCAGGAAGACGACTTCCAGATTTGGATTCGCCGGCCCTATGAGCCTGGCAACATGGATCGGGATCTCGGTTTTCGAGTCGTGGTACAACCAGTGCACTAGGAGAACTTGCCAATGACTGATTCGCGGAATTTCTGGCAACGGATCGTGATGTATTTGCTGGCGTTAGCCATCCCGTTGTTGTGCGTTTCTTGTGCGGCGACCCGTCCCGTCCGCAAGGTAACGACCCAGCGGCGGTTTGACTATGACAACACCATTTTGGCCGGCATGTCCGATCGGGGGCTCTCCCTGGCGATTGCCCCGAGTCGTTCGGCCGTCCACTCCATCGAAGTGATGCTGAAAAATGAGGGTGCGCGCCCGCTTTGCATCTACAGTCGTTTTGTGGTGGACTGCGGTCAATATGATGCCAGTCCGAATGTATTCGTCACGGTCGAGCGCGTTTCAAACGGCGAGCGAATGCCCCGATCCCGCTCGACATGGACGCAAGGGGGGCGGGAGACGTCCGCTCGATGGTTCAGAAAGCTGGAGCCCATGGAATACCATTGGGGCATGATAGACTTGTCGCGTTTCTTCGCTTTGAGACGAGGAGAGGAATACCGGGTCATTGTAGAGTATCACAATCTGGAGTCGGGCTATGACAGCCACGGGTGGCGGGAAATGAACGCCTGGGTTGGGCGTCTGCAAAGCAATCCAATCATGATCAAATAAACCCTGGGAGATAAAGAATGACAAAACGAATCCACTGCATTGTTCTTTGCACTGCTTGTGCGGCGATTACGCTGTGGTCCGGCTGCTCATCCACTTCGCCTGTGCTTCTTCAACTGCCGGGAGAGCGTGCGGGAACAGCCGAGATTCCACTGAAAGTCGGCATTGCTCGGGCGGTGAAGTCGGGCCAGCAGACCCTCACGGATATCAGCACCTGCTTCCTTCTCAACTGCACAACGATGCATGCCAAAATGCCGCGTCGCGACGAGGTGGATTACCTGGGGAAATCCATCGGAGATTATCTTCGGGACACAAAAATTTTCAGTTATTGTTATGATGAACCTTTCGACCGAAATGATATCGATGTGATTTTGCGGCCGAGATTCAACAACGTAAGACTTCACAACAGCGGGTACGGAACATTCATGAATTCGTGGGCGACCATTCCCTATTTGGGTTTCCCTGTCCAAGTTGCGATGCTGCTCGGGCTCCCCCAGGAGCTTTTCCGTGCGCGATACAATATCAGTATTTCCCTGGAAACTCCGACAGGATACGAGATCGCTTTGTATGACGTTCATGTGTACATGAAAAATGCGGTGAATATCTACAAGCAGCCCTATGGCAATTACATGTGGTACAATTCCGTTTTTCAGAAGGCCTTCTTTTCGGCAATGGATCAGTTCGTGGCGCAGTTGCGGCGAGATCGCAATATGATCCTTCGGGCAGCGTCCGGGAATCGTGAGGCCCGGGATTATCGGCCCACTCTTCCCGTGCGGCAGGTGGAGGAACCCGTTGTACGCGACCCAGTTAGCTCATCTTATCAACGGCGATCCTCCGACCCGGCAGTGCCGGCATCGCAACCTCCGGCACGGCGATCAGTCGATCCGGATGCGCCGGTTGCCTGGTAGGATCGGATGTCGGCAGGAGCTTTTGCGCGTGCGTATGATTCGCAGATGACCGGATTGCATCGGAGTTGGCTCGCAGGTCTGCTGCTTAGACTCGGTTCCGCGGCATGTGCCGTATCGGTCGGCTTGGCAGCACCGGTCGGCCCAGCGACAAAAGATTCGCGCCTGGCAGAGGCATTGGATAACGCATGGGCAGTATCACAACCGATGGCGGCCCATTCTTTTCCCGGCGATGTGCGGAGTCATCTGACTTTGACCTATTCGCGCCGCTTCAATTGGTTCGCCTTGGCCGCGATCCCGCTAGGCTATCTGCCACCGGCTTTTCGCATTTGCGTTGAGGCGGAATACCGTTGTGAGGTCGAGTACGATGGTGAACTGACCGTTCTGGAGTTAAAATCCTCAACTCGAAAAACGGTTGTTGGGAGCGTTCCCGATCCTGAATTGGCAAGCTTAGATCCGATCTATCGGGAAATGGAATTCGATGTGCTCAACCAAGCCACAACGAATATGGCCCGACGGGTTGTCGATTGGGCTCAGCATCATAATGCCCATCCAGAGATGCCATGAACTCATCATCGTGTCGTTCAAACGTTCAAGCCTTTTTTGTTGCCGGCTGGCTATTTCTGTCCATGGCTGCACCGGCTCAACAAGAGGTGTTGAATGCGGACAGTTGGTTCTGGCGCACCTATCAGCACACGATTGGAAAAGCGGATGGTGACCGCTGCCCCATGTCGCCCTCCTGTTCTGCGTATGCCGAGCAAGCCATTCGGAAACATGGTTGGATTATGGGCTGGATCATGACGTTTGATCGATTTTGCCATGAAGGAACCGAGGCTCGTCTGGCGGCGAACGGGATTCGTTACCGAAATGGACGGCTCAAGGCGATCAGCGAAGTCGAACACAATGACTTCTGGTGGGCCTCTGCCAGCGCATTGGATGAAGCTTCCTTTCTAAAACAAGGCCAAACTGAACTCGATAGGATACAGGGGTCGGAGGATGATTCTTTTCGCCTCACATGCCTTTCCTGGGTCCGAGATGTTGGCTCAAGACTTATAGACTTGGGGGAGGGGGCCCGGGCTGCACCGTTGTTTGTAGCGCTTTGGACCCGCCAACGTGATCC
Source organism: uncultured Verrucomicrobiota bacterium (assembly GCA_964399775.1). Classification (GTDB taxonomy): domain Bacteria; phylum Verrucomicrobiota; class Kiritimatiellia; order CAIQIC01; family Lenti-01; genus Lenti-01. The sequence continues at coordinate 11,433 of CAYNSH010000063.1, read as the reverse complement.
GGCGGATGCCCTTCAAGGTGCCTTGGCCTTTGCGGAGGCTGGGAACATGGCGGCGTCCGCGGCACTGCTGGAGGATCTGCTTGATCTCCTTCAGATGGACAACCGGATCTGGGGTAACGAAATCCGTCCGCGTGCAAAACTTGCACAAGGTTTCATCTACCGCAAGAGCGGGCTGTTCGATGCGGCGGTGGAGTCCTTTGACCAAGCCGAACAATGGGCATCGGCAAAAACCATGCGTCAGCATGCCGCAGCCTATTCCGCGGTGTCACTGATGGAAGCCCAGCGCTGGAAGAAAGCGGCTCTTCGCATCGACAACTTGGATCATCCTGATGCCGCGTTGATTCGCATGGAAATCGAAACAGATGTGGAATGGCGAAGTCCATGGTTGGCGGGGACCATGTCAGCTATTCTGCCCGGTTCAGGCCAAGTATATTGTGGGCGATATCAGGAGGGAATTTGGGCGTTCGTGATGTGCGGGGTATTTGCTGCGGCGACTTATGAATCGTTCAATCAGGATTTTGAATGGGTCGGCGCAGCAGCGGCCTTGACTGGATTGTCGTGGTATTCCGGGAACATCTACGGTGCGGTCAACGCGGCTCACAAGCATAACCGCCGGGCGCGAGCTCAACGCATAAGAAGTGTTGCTGAACGGCTTGAATTGAGGCCGGACAATCATGCACTTCATCTGCTGATGCGCTTTGATTGGTAATCGGCCCATCGCTGCGCACCATCCGTTGGTGAAGCTACCGCAGAGTGGGGGAGGTGTAGGAGGCGGGGACAAGCTGGACGGCGGTGCGGAAGAGGCGGGCGGCCTTGACGGCGTTTTTGATGACACCGAGGCCTTCCTGGTAGATGCACCCGAGGCGGTACTGGGCTTCGGGGGAACCCTTGTCGGCGGCTTTGTGGAACCACTTCAGGGCTTCCTCGGTGCTGGCTTCGACGCCGCGCCCGCGTTCGTACATGCGGCCGAGTTCGTACTGGGCCTTGGCGTCGCCTTTTTCGGCTTTTTCGCGGCAAGCCTCGGCTGCCATCTGATAGTATTTGGCCGCTTCGTCGGGGTCCTGGGGAACGCCGACGCCATCTTCGAGAAGTTGTCCGAGTTTCCGCTGGGATAGGGGGTCGTCCTTTTCGGCGGCGAGACGGTACCATTTGGCCGCTTCTTCGAGGTCTTTGGGAATGCCCATGCCATACTCGTACATTCGGCCGAGTTGGAACTGGGCGTGCTGATGGCCCTCTTGGGCGAGTTTGAGGCCGGCTTCAAACTGCTTGCGCTGCTCGACTTTGATGCGGGCATTCTTGTCGCCCTGCTCGGCGGCCTTAGCATACCAGCGCATGGCTTCGTCGAAGTTGAGAGGAACGCCATCGCCATGCTCATACATATGTCCCAGGCGGTACTGGGCCTCGGCGTCGCCCTGGTCTGCCGCCTTGGAATACCACCCGATGGCGGCGGCGGGATCCGCCTCGACTCCGTGTCCCCGTTCAATCATGCGGCCCAACTGGAGTTGGGCGTGGGCGTCGCCGTTTTCGGCGGCGGGCCGGAACTGGGCCAGCGCAGCGGCAAACCAGTTGGCGGCTTCGTCGAGGTTCCCGGCGCGGCCCTGGCCCCACGCCAGGTGACGGCCCCATTCATATTGTGCGTCGGGATCGCCGGCTTCCGCCTGGACCCGGACGGATTCCATGTTCGTCTTCATGCGCGGCAACCCTAGCACTGTGGCTATATTCGAGTCAACCGGATGGCCAGGCGGATGGCCAGGCGAAGTGTCGGATGGCCAGGCGAAGGAGGAAGGACCAAGGACCAAGAAAGCACTGGGAACCGGCTGCCACGAAAAGTGCGCACGTCACGAAAAGGCTCAGAGGAAGGCAGCCGGACGGATCGGAAGAGGAAGGGGGCTTACGGGTTCTGGGCGTTTGATTCCTGGGCCAGATCCGGATGCAAGTTGCGCAGGCCTTCGCGGGTGGCGGGGGCGATGCCGCGTTCGGTGATGATGCCGGTGACCAGTCGTGCGGGGGTGACATCGAACCCAAAGTTGGCGGCGGGGGTGCCGTCGGGACAGATCCGCACCGTTGCGAGTCGGTGGGCGGAATCGTCCCAGCCCGTAACCCGGCGGACTTCTTCGGCGTCGCGCTGTTCAATGGGGATCTCACGCACGCCATCGCCGAGGCTCCAGTCGATGGATGAGGAGGGCAGCACGGCATAGAAGGGGACCTGGTTGTCCCGGGCGGCGAGGGCTTTGAGGTAGGTGCCGATTTTGTTGGCGACATCGCCGCAAGCGGTGGTCCGGTCGGATCCGACGAATACAATGTCGACCATGCCGTGCTGCATGAGGTGGCCGCCGGCATTATCCGGGATGAGGGTATGCGGCACGCCATGCTGACCGAGTTCCCAGGCGGTCAGGGCGGCTCCCTGGTTGCGTGGCCGGGTTTCGTCCACCCACACATGCAGGGGCAATCCGGCGTCAAAGCCGGCGTATACCGGGGCCAGCGCCGTTCCATGGTCCACGAACGCCAGCCAGCCCGCATTGCAGTGCGTCAGGACCTGGACGGGTTTGCCGGACTTGCGCCGGGCGATGTCGCGAAGCAACTCCAATCCGTGCTGGCCCATGCGACGGCTGAATTCGGCGTCTTCATCGGTGATCTCCTGCGCGGTTTGAAAGGCAATCGCACACCGGCTAGAGGCCGGGCATTCCGCGAGCGCGGCCTGCATTCGACGGACGGCCCAGGCCAGGTTGACGGCGGTAGGCCGGGTCGCCATCAGATCATTCGCCACGGCGTGCATCCGGGGCTCGAAATCGGGATCGTTGGCGTGCCGCCGGACGCCGAGATACATGCCCCAGGCGGCGGCGCAGCCGATCAGTCCGGCTCCGCGCAGGTTCATGCGGCGGATGGCGTCGCCCATCTCCTCGGGCGTATGCAGGTCCATCAGCGCGAATTCATGCGGAAGCCGGCATTGGTCGATGATACGGACGACCGCTTCGCCTTCCGGCCAGATGGTCCGATAGTGCTGGCCGTTGACGTTCATCCCTGGCAGCCCTCTGGAATGGAGTAAAGTCCGCCCGAGGCCTTGACCAGGTCTTCCAGGGAGTGGGCGGCCAGCCGGTCGGTCGTGGCTTGTTCGGGTTGGATCCCCAGGTCCGCGGCGGTTTGAACAATGCCGGCCGAGCGCAGGGCCTCTCGCACGGGTGTATCAATGGAACGGCCGACGGAAGTATCGCCGGCGACCGCAGCCACCGCCTGGCGGCGCGATTCGGCATCGGGGCAACGAGTGAGGTGGGCAATGCCCTCTTCGGTCACGATATGCGTGACCTGTTCGCCGGCGATCATCACCGGGGGCTCCGCGAACACGCCGTCGCGGTGAAGTTGCTGGGCATCGAGTTCATCCACGAACACGGGAATGTTTTTCTTTTCCGAACGGGTGGGCGTGATCTGGACGACCAGCTTTCGGCCGAAAAAGATGTCATCCCGGGTGCCGCCGGCCGCGGTGGTGGCGGCGGTATTGTGGCGGCGGCCGGGGGGGGTGCCGCCCAGGTTCGGGGCTCCGCCAAAGCCGGCGATCATCCCCTTGATGGCGGTCGACGAGTTGCCGAAACGATCGATTTGCAGCGTGGCGCCGATGAACAGGTCGATGGCATAGAGCCCGGCGATGTGGGCGCAACACCGGTTGGAGCGCATGGAGCCATCCGGGCCCACCGCAAACACGTCCGGTCGGGACCGGACGTAGTCCTCCGTGCCCGGCTCGCCGCCGAAACAGTAGACATGTTCGACAAAGCCGGCCTCGATGGCGGGAATCAACGTGGGGTGGGGGTTCAGCACCCAGTGGGTGGCGATTCGGCCCTTCAGTCCCAGTTCGGCCCCGTAGGTTGGCAGGAGCAGCTCGATGGCGGCCGTGGCGTAGCCGAGGCCGTGGTTCAGGGAGCGCACCTGATACGGTTCGTAGATCCCCTTCAGGGCCATCATGGCCATCAGCACCTGGGGATTGGTGATGCGCCCCGGGTTGCGGGTAAAGAGGGGCTGCAGGAAATAGGGCTCGTCCGTCACCACGATGAAATCAACCCACGAGGCCGGGATATCCACCCGCGGAAGGGTGTCCAGTTTCTGCTGCACCTGGACCACCACGACACCCATCTTGAAGCGGGCAGCCTCGGCGATGAGCGGCGAATCCTCCGTGTTGCCGCCGGTGTAGATGTTCCCCTGCGCATCGCAGGCTTCGGCCGCCAGGATGGCGACCTGCGGATACAGGTCGACAAAATACCGCCCATAGAGCTCCAGGTACGTATGGATTGCCCCGATCTGGACCTGCCGGTCGGCGGCGAGTTGATAGAGCGCCTTGGACTGCGGGCCTGAGTAGGCGAAGTCCAAGCGTTCGGCGATCCCGCGGCGGAACAGCTCGAGATGCTCATTCAGGATGACCGACGACTGGGTCATGTGCAGGCCATTGATTTCCGCCGGGTCCAGTTTGACCATCTCGCGTGCAAAGAAATCGGCCTGTTTCTGGTTGTCGCCTTCGATGCAGACGCGGTCGCCACGGCGCAGAATGGCCTTTAGTAACGCCAGGGCATTGTGTTTTTCGACAAACTTGCCGCGGGCAATGGATGCCGCGGATTGAAGGCGGGATTGGTAGCTTTCGCGAAGACGGTCAAATTTCATGAGGTTCCTTTCTGGCGAGGTCCATTTTCTATCGCATTTGCGCTGCCAATCCAATGGTGAACTTGCACGTTGAATGCGGGTTGAAAACGCCGGCCGGGGGGGAGTATAACCGGGACGTGTTCAGGAGGTGGACGTGGTCCGGTGGCCGCCGCGGTCTTCAAAACCGTTGTGCCTTGTTCCGCAAGGCAAGTGGGTTCGACTCCCATTCATCTCCGCCAGTTGAATGAATCGAGGTGAAAGTTGAATCCAAAACCTGATCCCCGCCGGGACATTCCGGCGTTGTCGGAGCTGCTGGACAGCGAAGACGTGCCTCCGCTGATCGTCCGCTATTCCCGGCCCGTTGTCGTCCAGGCCCTGCGCAAGGTGACGGATGCCTTTCGCCGGGATCCGCCGGAACCATCCATTGACGCCGCGGCCATTCTGAGGACGGCGCGGGAGCGCCTCGAAGCCGGCGAACTCGACCGCCTGCGCCCCGTCGTGAATGCCACCGGGATCCTCCTGCATACGGGGCTCGGGCGGGCGGTCCTGCCCCAGGCGGCCGCCGCCGCGCTGGGCCGCCTGGACCGCGCCTGCAATCTCCAGATCGATCTGTCCACTGGCAAGCGCGGCAAGCGCAACTTCCAGTGCGAACGGCTCATTTGCGAACTGACCGGCGCCGAAGCCGCCCTGCTCGTCAACAACAATGCCGCCGCCACCCTGCTGATCCTGGCGGCGCTGTGCCTCGGGCGGGAAGTCATTGTCTCGCGCGGCGAACTGATCGAGATTGGCGGTTCCTATCGCCTGCCGGATTGCGTGACGGCCAGCGGGGCGCTCCTGCGCGAGGTGGGCACCACCAACAAGACCCACTTGCGCGACTATGAAGGCGCCCTCACGGAGAACACGGGCGCCCTGTTGCGCGTCAATCCCAGCAACTACCGCATCATCGGCTTCAGCCAGCGCGTCCCGCTGACGGACCTGGTTGGCCTCGCCAAACGGAGGGGGCTGCTGCTGGTGGATGATCTCGGTTGCGGGGCGTTGGTCGATCTCCAGCCCTATGGGTTGCCGCGCGAGCCTCTCGTTCGGGACAGCCTGGCCGCGGGCGCCGACATCGTATGCTTCAGCGGCGACAAGCTGATTGGCGGGCCGCAGGCGGGCATCATCGCCGGGCGCAAGGACCTGCTCGACCGGATTCGCAAGCATCCGCTGACCCGCATGCTGCGTGTTGGCAAACTGACCGACATGGCGCTTGAGCAAACCCTGCGCCTGTTCCGCGATCCGGCCTCGCTGTCGAAAACCCATCCGCTCTACGCGATGCTGGCGGCCACCCCCGACGACCTGCGGCGACGCGCGGAAGCCTTCGTGCGACAAATCGGCGAGTGGCCCGGAATATCGATCGTTATCGAGGACGGATTCAGCGAAATGGGTGGAGGCTCCCTGCCGGGAGTCGGGATTCCCACGGCCCTGCTTTCCCTGCGATCATCCGTTGTCTCCCCGCTGGACCTTTCCCGCCGCCTGCGCCTGCGCGAGGTGCCCGTGGTGGCGCGCGTGCAGGATGACCGCGTCGTGCTGGATATGCGTACCCTTTTGCCGGATGAGGATGCCATCGTGTCCACGGCCATTCAGGAGGCCATTCATGGATAGGACCCGTCGGAAAGCGGTGATGACCCGGTCGATCAAGCTCGGCCACTGCGTATGCGATCCCAAGAAGCCCTGTCCCTGTGATGTCTTCAAGGAGCACGACGTCTGCATGTGCGCCGGCGAGCGCCTCCCGGTCCGGGCCGAGGCCGTTGGCCTCATGCCGCATGTCCACAAAGCCGGATGCGCTTCCAAGATCGGACAGGAAGACCTGCAGGGCGTGTTGGCCAAGCTGCCCCCGGTCCACGATCCCGCCGTGCTGGTGGGTACCGCCGCCGGGGATGATGCGGGAGTGTACAAGCTAACCGAGGACCTGGCGCTGGTTCAAACGGTCGATGTGTTCACCCCCTGCGTGGATGACGCCTATGTCTTCGGCCAGATTGCGGCGGCCAACTCCGTCAGCGATGTCTATGCCATGGGCGGCCGGCCCATCACGGCCCTTTCGGTCATCGGCTATCCCATCGAAACCCTAGGTCCCGGCCAGATGGAAGACATGCTGCGAGGTGGCATCGATAAGCTCACCGAGGCGGGTTGTGCGCTTATCGGCGGGCACAGTATCAACGACGAGGAGATCAAATTCGGCTTTGCCGTAACAGGCTTGATTCATCCCGACCAGGTGGTTTGTCGCGACCATGCCCGACCGGGCGATGTCCTGGTTTTGACCAAGCCGCTGGGCACGGGCATGCTGGCTTTTGCCGCCCAGATCGGCCGCGTCGCGCCGGAAGTGTTCGCCGAAGCCCAGGTCGGGATGGCCACCCTCAACCGAGATGCCGCCGAGCTCATGGTGGAGATGCACGCCGGCGCCTGCACGGATGTCACCGGTTATGGCCTGGCCGGGCATCTCGTGGAAATGGCACGCAAAAGCGGCGTGGATGTGGATATCTCTCTTTCCGCTGTCCCGCGCTACAATGGCGTTGAAGCCTGCCTTGTCGGCGGCGTCATGCCCGGCGCCGTCGAGCGCAACCAGGCGTATGCCCGGCAGTGGATTGCCGAAGAATCGTGCCATCCATTCCTGCCGGTCGTCTTCGATCCGCAGACTTCCGGCGGTCTGCTGGTGGCGCTGTCCCCCGACCGGGCCGAGCGCTATGTGGAGGCCATGCGCGGGCGCGGGCATGCCCGGGTCGCGGTGATCGGCCGCGTATCCGCCCGCGCCGGCGCCGAATCCCGTGTGCGGCTGGTGGACTGAGGCGCCTGCCATGGATTTCTCTCCCCCCGGAAGCTGGCGGCCCGACAGCCGCAACGTCGAGATGATGGTCTGCACCGCCGGTCATGTCGACCACGGCAAGACCAGCTTGGTCAAATGGCTGACCGGCTGCGAAACGGATGTCTTGCGTCAGGAAAAGGAGCGGGGGCTGACCATCGAGCCCGGCTTTGCTCCTTGCTCAACCGCCGGCGGCATCAGCGTGGGGATTACCGATGTCCCCGGCCACGAAAAGTTCATCCGTAACATGGTCGCGGGTGTCTCCGGCGTGGGTATGTGCATTCTGGTTATCGCCGCCGACGACGGCCTCATGCCCCAGACGGTCGAGCATTTCCAGATCATGGAACTGCTGGGGGTGGAGCGCGGGGTGGTCGCGCTGACCAAGATCGATCTGGTGGACGCCGCGACCCGGGAGCGTCGCGTCGAGGAAATCCGGGCGTGGCTAGGCGGTGGTTTCCTGGCGGAGGCGCCGGTCTGCCCGGTATCCTCCGAAACAGGCGAGGGGATGCTTGAATTCCACCGGGCCTTCTCGGAAGTGGTCGCGGCGGCAGTCCGAACCGAACCACTGGGCGTGTTTCGCCTGCCGGTTGAGCGGGTGTTCACCATGACCGGCCATGGCCGGGTCCTTTCTGGAGTGCCGGTGGCCGGGCGCATCGCCGAAGGTGATCTCGTGGAACTGGTTCCCGGCGGGGCCCAAGGCCGGGTCCGTGGCCTGCAATGCTTTGGCCGCGCCTCGGCCGACGGACGTTCCGGACTTTGCCTGGCGCTGAACATTTCCGATTTCGCGCGTGTTCCGGTGCATCGGGGCCAGGTCCTCTGCCTGCCGGGACGCCTTCGGGCCGCCAGTGTGTTCCATGGCCGTTTGCAGATGCTCGACCGTACGGGGCTGGGGCTGAAGAACGGTGAACACGTCAAGCTGCACACCGGCACGGCTGAAGTTCAGGCGCGGGTTTTCGGACTGGAGACCAACCGCCTGTCGCCTGGCGATTCCACTTGGATCGCCCTAGTCACCGATGAACCCGTCGCCATGTCGCTGGGGGATCGCTTTCTTCTGCGAAAACTGAGCCCTGTCCGAACACTCGGCGGGGGCGTGGCCTGGGATATCGTTGCCGATGGTCGGCGTCCCCGCAAAGCTGAGGCCCTGCGCCGGATGCAGGACATGGCCGCCTGTTATCCCCGCGCCGGGTACGGCGACCGGGAGGCCGCGATTCAATTGGTCGAACGCTGCATCGAGTTTGATGCCCCCGCCGGCTTGCGACAGAACGATCTCTTGGGGCTATGCCTGTTGCCCGAGCCCCTCATCGGCGAGATTGTCGCCGAATTGGAGCAAGGCGGGCGCATCCTGCGAATCGGCCGCGACCGCCTGCTGCACCAACGAGTGGCGGATGCCATGGGCGAGCAACTGACCGAGGAAATCCAGTCGCGCTTTGCCCGGGGCGAACGCCTGCTGGATGCATCCACCGTGGCCCCGCGGCTCCCCGAGACCATCAAGGCGCATGTGCTTGCCCAACTGGCGGGCAAGGGGATCATCGACTTCAAGGGCAATCGCATCCTACCTCCGGGAGGCCAGGCCGGGCCATCGCCGGAACAAGATTTAGCTGAACAGATCATGGCCCTCTATGCCGAGACCGGATTCAATTCTCCGCGTCCTGAAGACGTGCCGGAACACATCAAAGCCTCCCCGGGCCAGGTGGAGCCTGTGCTGCGGATGCTCGTGGACGAAGGCCGCCTGATCCGCGTCTCCGCCAAGGTCATCCTGACCCGCGCGCACATGATCGAAGCCCAGAAGCGCGTGGTGTCCGCCATCCAGTCCCACGGGCAACTGGATTCGGGCGATTTCAAGTTTATGATCGACTCGACACGCAAATACGCTTTGGCTATCTTGGAATACATGGATCGGACGCATGTCACGACGCGAATCGATAGCGTCCGGAAACTGGCGCCCAACCATGAAAAGAGAATGCTGAAGCATCCATGAGTCGAACCCGGGCCATCCTGCGATCCGTTCTTTTCTCCGCCGCGCTGGCGTTTCTGGCGGCCGGGGCGCTGCGCACCCATAAGGTGTATGACGAACACAGCGACTTCGGCGTCCGGGTGTTTGATCGGGTCTCCGAGGTGCAACTGGTCGAATACGCCACCTTCAGCGGTGTCTACGTGCACGGCGGACTGCTGATCCGCCAGGAATGGGCGACGCGGCTGGAAGGCAAACAGCCCTGCCCCACGTGAATGTAGTACCATTCGGCCATCCGTGCGATGGCCACACCAGGACCGTCCGATGATCGGCAAATCCCTTATTACACCGCTTGCCCGCCGCCTGGTCCAGGTGGCGTCCCTGGTCGGCCTCAACAGCTCCTTCGGTGGCGGGCAGGTCAAATGGCTGTGCGTCCCCGTCATGAACTGCCACTCCTGTGCCCTGGCCTGGTTCGCCTGTCCGATCGGCGTGTTCGTTCATTACGCCGGCTACCGGGTCTTCCCGTTCCTGGCGCTTGGGACACTCCTGCTGGTCGGGGTTCTCCTGGGGCGCTTCCTTTGCGGCTGGGTCTGCCCCATGGGATTCCTGCAAGACCTGCTCTACAAGATTCCCGGGCGCAAGATCGCGCTGCCGGGCTGGACAAAGAATATCAAATACGTCCTGCTGGCCGTGACGGTGATGCTGCTGCCGTTTCTGTTCGGAGGGGAAACCCTCTGGTCCTATTGCCGCGTCTGCCCGGTATCCGCCCTGCAGTCCACGATCCCCAACTGGATCAGCGGGGGCGGGGGGGCGCTTCCGCTGCGCACCATCGTCAAACTGGCCGTGCTGGCGGCGGTTTTGCTGCTGGTGGTAATCAGCCGGCGAGGCTTCTGCCGGGTGCTGTGCCCGATCGGTGCCGCCTTGGCCCCGCTCAACCACCTCAGCTTCTGGCGCGTCAAGCCCGTCGATGGCTGCATTGCCTGCAAACAGTGCAACACCGCTTGTCCCACACAGTGTGAACCCGCGCCCCGCATGATTGCCACAATGCCCCCCAGCCATGCCGCCGAATGCGTGATCTGCCACGACTGCCGCACCGCCTGTCCCGTCCTCCGGCGGAAGTAATTCACCGGCCCCCAGCCGGCCGACGACGACGCAAGACCCCCATGAAAACCCTACACATGGTGGGCGGGGTGGTGGCGGGAGCCGGGGTCGAACCGGCGACCTAAGGCTTATGAGTCCTCCGCTCTGCCAACTGAGCTATCCCGCCAAGGAAAAGATCGAACGGACTATATGGGCGGCGGGGGAGGCTGTCAACCCGCAGATTAGTTGATGTCGGCCGTGCGGGGCTCTTTGGGTTCGGCGATCATCACCGCGGCGCCATCGGGGGTCAAGGATTGCCAGACGATGCGTTCGTTGGCAGTGCGGGGGTGGGCGTCTTCCCAGTCGGTCTCGGTCAGTTGGACGGTGATATTGTTGCTGAGGTCGAGGGCCATGATCTGGGCGGCGCTGTTGCCGACGTAGCTCATCCAAGTGATAAGACCGTCGCGGATCTGGGGCGCGATGTCGTCCCAGGTGTTGGATGTGAGTTTGATGGTGCGCCGGCCATCGAAGTAGTAGATTTCCAGGTCGGTATCGTCGTAGCCCTGCCAGACCACGCGGCCTTGCCAAATGGAGGGGGCGGAGTTGTCCTGGGAGTCTTCGCTGAGGCGACGGATGCGGCCCTCGCGCATGTGGAAGATTTCAGGATTGACGGTGGGGTGGGCGATCCAGGCGATTTCGCCGTTCCAAACGACGGGATGGGTGTCGTCGAACTGATTGTTGGTGACTTGGCGGAGTTCGCCGGTGTCGAAGCGGTAGTGAAAGATTTCGTAGTCGACGCCATCCCATCCCTGGAAGACCAGGTCGTATTCGTGGATATCGGGGTTGAGGACGTAGAAGTAGTTGGTGGTGATCTGGGTGAGTTGGTTGTTGCCGGGCTTCCAGAAGAGGATTTCGTAGCCATAGGGCCAGCCGCGGGCGACTT
>CAYNSH010000062.1:0-18466 GCA_964399775.1 uncultured Verrucomicrobiota bacterium | reverse complement strand
CTGGGAACGCCTTCCCCAACACAAGGCCAACCTGCACACACACCACGGCATCCGATGGAATGCTTTCCCCGGCCGAAGCCATCGCCCGGGATCAGCGAGCCGGTTATTCGATTTTAGCCCTGACGGACCACGATCGGTGTACATGGCCGTGGGCCGCCCATGGCCAGCCTCCGACGGAAACCGGCCTGCTGGCGATTCCGGGCAATGAGCTCTCGCACCATCACCATCTGCTCAGCCTGTTCTGCGACTTTGCCCCTGCTGCCTATTCGCTCGAGGAGGCTGTAAGCGCCATTGGAGAACGCGAAGGACTGGCAGTCGCGTGCCATCCCAGCCTGGAATGGCCATCCATGGGATTTGCACCGGGTCTTCAGATACCACTGAGTCCTCCGCTCCGCGACATGACTCTCGGAGATTTCACGATCGAAACCTGGTTTTGCACCGAAAATAGCGGCCGGAGCATCCTGACGGGCAATTACTCGCCCTATCTTGCCGGAGCGCTGAACCTTGAACTGCACCACCACAATGCCATTCGGGTTTATCTGAAACCATCTTCCGGCAATCCCGTGGACCTGAGCGTTTACGCCGGACCGTTGGGGATCAACACCCGAGACGGGGCCTGGCACCATCTGGCCGCCGTCCGGAGGGGAACGGAGCTGGCGTTGTACTTGGATGGCCAACTGGCCGGGGAATCCGAATGGTCCCACGGATGCCTTCGGCGGCCCACGGATGGGCAGGAGAGGTCAGAGAGCGGGGGGCCGTCGTCATCCTCCTCCGCCAAGGCTACGGCGGACAAGGAGGACCGCCCTTCGACAGGCTCAAGACAGGGAAGGCCGAGGGGCCATCCCGGTCGGCACGGAGGCCGACCCTCCGGAAACCCTTTCGTGTCCGGAATCGTTGTTCATTCGTGTTCATCCGTGATTCAACGGGCTGTGGTTTCCCCGCCTGCCAGATCAGGAATTCAGCCGACGGACGGGCCGCCGGGCGGTTCGATCAGGACGACGAAATCCATGGGCCAGCCCAGCAGTCGGTTGGCGACGATCCGGTAGTGACTCACGCCGGCCGCGCGCATCAGCCGATGGAGGGCGCGCCGGGTCAGCAGGTGCATGTAGTCTCCGGCGGCAAATCCCTTCCCCAGCCGGCGGAGCCATCGATCGCAAGCTGTCTTGGGCAGCCAATGAACAAAGGGCAGGCGCGTATGCAGTTCAATGGGAAAGGCGCGATTGGGCGTGCTGAAGAAAATCCGCTTACCCACCCGCGCCATTTCCTTCACGAACAACACCTGCCGGTCGAAATCGCCGACGTGTTCGATAACGGCGTTGGACCAGACCACGTCGAAGGACTGGTCGTCGAATGGAAAGATCTGCCCGTCATAGCGCACCACCCGGACCCGGGGATAGCGCCGGGAGAATTCGGTTGAATCGTGAACGCCGAGAGCCACGATGTGTTCGGGCCAGGGGTAGTGGCGTTCGATGTAGTTGTCCACGGAGGTGAATTCCCGGCCCGTGAAGCCGACATCCAGGACGCGCAGACCGGGCTCGGGGCGGACCGTCTCCAGAAACAACCGCCATTTACGGTCGCGGTTGTAAACGGACAGTCGCAGGGAAAAGCTCATGGGGATACCTCCTGCGGCAGGCATAGGCTTTTTCCGGCCTCAAGGAAACTCATTCTGGTCTTTATCTCGTTCGGCATGTCGGGGCAGGTGATTGCTACGATCACCGCCACTATATGTCCGGAAGAGCCTTGGGGTCCACGGTAAAGGAATCACCCCGCCAGAGGGGAGCGCGCGAGCCATCGGCCGGGCGGGTTCCGCCCCGCCAGCCGCCCCGCTATGGCAATCGCCTTGAAATGACGACCGGTTGTGGCATGCTGCGATGGATCCTTTCTGAAGCACACCATGAAGATCCTGTTGGTTCATTATCGCTATTTTCTCTCCGGCGGACCCGAGAGCTATCTCTTCAAACTGCAGGAGTTGCTGACCCGTCATGGACACGAAGTGCTGATTCTCTCTTCAGAGGACCCCCGGAACAGGCCCTGCGCCCAGGCCGGCTATTTTGTCGGCTCCCGGGGCGGAGACGTGAAATTCCGGAATATCCGGCTGACCCCGGGCAATGTGCTTCGGCTGCTGAAGGGGGCTTTCTACAACCCGGAGGCGGCCCGGAACCTGTCGCGTCTGATCGACGACGAGCGGCCCGAGGCGGTGCTGGTCCTGCAACAGATCAACCTGCTGTCGCCCAGCGTATTCATCGCGGCCAAGCGAAAGGGCCTGCGGGTGGTCCATCGCCTGTCGGACTACAATCTGTTCTGTCCGCGCTTCGATTTTCTGCGTCAGAGGAAGACCTGTGAACGCTGCCTGAGCGGGTCGCGCTGGAACGCGGTTCGCTACCGCTGCGTGCACGGATCGGCGGCCGCCTCGTTCATCCGGGTGCTGTCGATGGTCGTGCACCAGCTGCTGCGCGCGTTCGATCGAATTGACACGTTTGTGGTGACCAACCGGTTCATGGAGCGGAAGCTGCTGGAATCCGGCGTGGCGCCGAAACGCATCCGGTGCATTCCCACGTTCATTGATTTTTCGGGGATCCAGCCGACCTACCGCCACGACGGATATGTGCTGCTGCTGGGCCGCTTCAGCATGGAAAAAGGGCCGGACTATGCGGTCGAGGCCATGGCGCACCTCCGGGATCTGGACCTGAATCTGGTGGTGACCGGTTCGCTGGAGGAAGACGAAAGCGGCGTCATCGCGCGCTTGATCCAGGCCCACCACCTGCAAGACCGGGTGACCTTCTCCGGATTTGTCGAAGGCGCGGAATGGAGCCGTTTGATTGGCAACGCGCTGTGCGTGTTGTGTCCGGCCATCGTCTACGACAACCTGCCCAATACAATTCCAGAGGCCTTTGCGCACGGCAAGCCCGTCATTGCCTCCAACCACGGGTGCTTTCCGGAGGTGATCGAACCGGACCGCACAGGACTGCTGTTCGAGCCCAAAAACAGCCGGGATCTGGCGCGTCAGATCCGCCGCCTGTACAGCGAGCCGGGACTGGCGGAGCAGATGGGACGCAACGCCCGGCAGACCTGCGAACGCGAATTCGCACCGGAGATCCATCTACGCCGGCTCCTGGCCGCGCTGCAAGGAGAACCCGAGCCGGCCGACCCCTCCGGGCGCGATGGAGCGGAGGACCGGTCATGATCGCGATGTTTTGTTGATCCCGCAGCCAGTCAACGGAAAGACGGCGGGGGCGGGCCCTTCCCGGCGGCGGAACAACAGGCGGCACAGCCGGGGTTGCTTACGGCGCCTCCGCACCGGAGCCGGAGGGGGTGCCGGTTCCGGCGCGGGCCGTCCCGGGCCCCACCCCGCCGAGCAGCCGGTCCAGCGTCCGCCCGACAGCGGCAAATCCGAAATGCCGTTCGGCGGCGGCGAGTCCGCCGGCGGCGATGCGCCGGACGGTGTCGGGGTCCGTCAGGCAGGTCCGCAGCGCCTGCTGGATCGCGTCTTGCGTGGGGTTCTCCAGCAGAAACGCGCTTTCCCCGTCGCGCAGATAGACCGGCACATCCCCCACCACCGATGTGATCACCGGCCGGCCGGACGCCAGATACTCGGACAGCTTGGTGGACAGACCCGAGCGGCTGAGGCGGGAATCCTTGCGGATGCTCAGCAGGACGCTCGACCGTTCGATCTCCTGTTTCACCTGTTGAAGGGGCACCAGGTCGCCAAACGTCATGACATCGGTCAGGCCGTTCTGCTCGCGCAGCCGCAGGACCCGTTCGAGGTCGGGTGTTGGCTTCCGGAGGTTGCCGATGCAGTGGAACTCGAAATCGAGCCCTTCGGCTTTCAGTTCGCCGAGGGCGGCGATGGTTTCGTCCAGCGCGTAGATATCCATGAACGAACCGGAGTAGAAAATGCGGGGCCGCGCGTCCGGGGGCGGCGGATCGCACCGCCAGAAGTCGAGGTCCACGATCGTGGGGACCACGGTGAGGCGGTTGGCGCCGCATGCGGCGAATTTGTCCTTGAGGTAATGGGAGATCACAACCACGGCATCCGCCCGCCGGACGAGGAACCGGTCGGCGAGACGATTGTCCACTCCGGTGAACAGGCGTTGCTTCCACGTCAGCGCCCGCTCCGAGCACGTGGCAATGTGCTCATCCTCGTAGCTCTGGATGAGGGTTATTCCGAAGAGGCGCCCGAGAAGCATCATCGGCAGCATGTCGTGGAAGGATAATTCGTTCAACCACATCACATCGACGTCGTTCCGGGCCCGGATCAGGCGGACGATCAGCCGGAGGGTGGTGCGGACCTTCATGAAGAGAGACCGGGCACCATAGGTCCGGGTGGTGCGCCCGGAGACGATCTCGTAGGGAATGCCGTCCACCTCGCCCTGCAGGCGGATTAACTCACGGGGGGCATGCCCCAGCACATGCTTGCTCCAGATGCGGACGGCATGGCCTTGCCGGGCCAGGCAGCGCGCCAGCGTCTTCAGGCGGCTGGTGTGGCCGCCGCCTTCGGGCAAATCGGCAATCGTCACAATCAGGATGCGCATGGAGCCCAGCCGTACGCTCATGCCGATTCCCTCTTCAAGGCCGCCTTCCATTGCTTGAGGCGATAGAGGGCCCCGACGACGCGGCTGGGGCGAGCGGAGCCGCCCTCTGGCGCGAGGCCGGGTGCCGGCCGCGCCGCAATCTCGTCGGCAATCGCCGGATTCACCGCCATCCGGTCCGGACGGCGGGCATGCCGGCGTCGGAACGCCTCCAAGTCGCGCCGGATCCGAGGGCGGTCGGATAGGTAGCGGAGCAGTTCTTCGGCATCCGGCACGACCACGCCGGCTTCCTCCCGCCGGACCGTGTCGGCGATGTTGCCGCTGTCCGGATTGGTGAGGACCATGGCGTCGGCCATTCGGGTTTCCACCAGGGTATAGCTGTAGGTTTCGGGGCAGGTGGACCAAAGTAGGACGATATCCACGCGAGCCCGGCGAAGGGCCTCCGTCATGGCGCCGGGGCCGTCCCGGACGAAGGACACGGGGACATGGATCACGCCGGAGCCGGCCGGGGCCAAGCGTCCGAAATGATAGAATTCATAGTCCCGGCCCTGGCGGGACCGTTCGTCGACTAGCCGGAGGAAGACGCTCCAGCCCTTGTGCGACATGGGGGCGCCAACGAAGGCCAGCCGTAGGGGTTCGTCCGGCCGCCGGCCGGCGTCGGGGGCCGCCGTCTCGCCGGCCGGTACCAGATGGGGCACCACGACCGTCCGCGGCGCATGTTCGGGGAACGCGTTTGTCCAAATCCTCCGGGCGGTTTCGGAGGGCGCCACGACGGTCAGCCGGCCCCGTGCGGCATTCAGCACCCGACCGATAGCCTCGTGATAACCCGGAGTCCAGCGAGTGCAATTTGCGCACTTCTCCGCGGACGGTGGCGCCTCCCCGCAATGTTCGCAGTTGTTGCGCAAAAGGAAGCGCTGCGGGCAGACGGTATAGAAGTCGTGCAGGATCAGACGTACGGGCGCAGGCACCTCCCTCAGGAGCCGCTCCACAAGCGCCAAATCGGAATTGAGGAAATGGTGAAGCTGGATTTCTTTCAAGGAAATTCCGGAATGGCTCAACTGGGCCAGAAAGCCCTTCACGCCGTCGATCCGGTAAAAGCCCTGCAACACGCCATCGGCGACGACGCCCCAGTAGCTGGACAAGCGACGATTGAGCCAGCGGCTTCGACGGGTCGGGAACGGAAACAGGCATACGGTGGACACCCCGCGCGCCTGCAACAGGACCGTCTGGTCGGCCAGGTATTTTTCCAGGCCGGCCGTCTTGCCGCGGGGATCGGTATAGGTCAGGCAGACGATGCAGGAGCGGTTGCGGAGCCACGACGACGACGCCTTCCGGTCCCGCCCCGCGTGGCGACAATCCGGCGCGGTCTTCACGCCGCCTCGGACAACTCTTGCGGTACGGGTTTCATGTCCCACATGCGCCCCACGAGCATCCAGATGGGATACACCAGCGGCGGAAGAATCAGCAGTTCGGTCAGACCCATGATCATGGCTTGAAAGATGAGACAGCACGCCAAGGCCAATAGAATACCGGCGCGCTCACTGGTCGCCGGATGGACAAAGGCTTTTTTAAATAACTGGTAGATGACCCAGCCCCAAAAGATAAAAAATACAACGGTGCCCGCCCAACCGTATTCGCTGGTCATGATCAACACATCCGACTGGGGGTTTCCGATCACGGAGGCGGAACTCATGCTTCCCTGTGCGAAGAAATAGCCGCGGCGTCGGTTTTCGTCCAAATGCGGAATGATATACCGCCGAGCCAGCGCGGCGCGGGCCTCAACGGCCGCCGTCGATGCAAACAGACCTGGCCCCGCTCCCAGAATGGGATATCGCACCAGATGGTTGAAATCAACCGTTACGGCATACAGCATGTCCGCCTTGGGGGAATTTTGAAACGCCTCCCAATAGCGGCGCACATCCCGTCCACCGGATGCCGTTTGCAGATAGGCCATGGCGGCGAACAGAAAGGCCAATGCCCCGGACACCAAGGCAACCTTTGCCTGGCGCGGAAACCGCGGATGAAAAAGAAATGGCGCAAAGGCGACTGGCATCAGGAACAAGGCGTGCTTGGTGTCCGTCATGAAAATCAGGTTGTAGGCAATGATTACGCCCAGAAAGATCATAAATCCTTTCTGGCGGGCGCTAGCTTTCAGGGCCGATCCCATCCACCAGCCCACCAGCATGAGGAGGGCAAACACGCTCATGTAGCCGACATGGTGGGACCCGGCGATCGACATCGGGCCGAAAACGCCACCGCTGCGGTCGGGATGCAGCCGGAGCCAGGGGCGCCCGTGCCAGAGGGTGTTGTAGGCAAACTGGATGGCAACGTAGATGATGTACCCCCAGACCCAGCGCATGGCCTGTCGGTCATTTTCAAACGTACTGGTCAGCCGACAGTAGTACCAGAGGATATACAGTCGCATCATCACCAGCGTGGCCTGGATCGTCACGACAATGGAGGGCTTGCCGTTCACGTACCAGCTCATGACGGTCAGGGACAGAAAGGCCATCGGGAACAGGGTGGCTTGGTCCAGTTGCCGCCGCTGAATCCAGTTCATGGCAATCACGGCGATCAAGGGAAGAAAGAAATATTTGTTCATCCCCCCGAGAAGCGGGATGGGGAAAATACCCAGCAGGCGGTTGCCGGGCACGGCCAGAAAATAGAACATCATGACCAGCAGGAGCAACTTGGGCCGGTCCAGCAGCAGCGCGCCGAACGAGAACAGGACGACCATGGACGCCCACAGGATGGGGGCCGGCCAGCCGAACATGCCCGCGATGAAAAACATCGCCGTCAGGCCAATGGCGAACCCGCCCACGGTCAACCAGCCGATCCATTTATAAACCGGGAACTGGTAGCTGGAGCGCTGGCTGGCTGGGAACTGGGGGGGGGGAGTATTCATCTCACATTGGCGGTCGAGTATGCCCGCGAAAGCCCCGTGAAATCAATCCCGGAATGCCGGTTGGCGACCCACCGGCATGTTGGGCCTCACCGCCAGGCCTGTAGCTGCACTCGCAGAGCGCGGCGGTTCCCATCCCGGCCCGTATGCCCCATCCCACCGTGGCGCGTAGCTCCGCTGCGCGCCGGGCTGTCCCGACCCAGCACGGACCAGAGGTCCATGCCACGAAAACTCCAAAAGGCCGGGAGGGGTATCAGACGCCCGAAAGCGCCGCTCGATACGCCTGTTCCAGTTGTTCGGCGACACGGTCGATGGAAAAGACCTCCTCGGCCCGCTGCCGGGCGGCCTGCCCCAGGCGCACACGCAGGTCGGAATCGCGAATCAGCCGCACCATGGCGCGTGCCAGGGCGTCCGCATCGCCCACCGGCACCACCAGCCCCTCCACGCCATCGCGAACGGCCGCGGTATTGCCGGGGATATCCGAAACCACGGCCGGCAGGCCGCTGGCCATGGCCTCCAGCAGCACATTCGAGAGACCTTCGGTGCGGGACGGCAGGACCAGAAAGCCCACCGCACGGAATTCGCGGGGCAGGTCGTCCGTGCGGCCTGCAAACTCCACCGCCGATCCGCAGCCTTCCACTTCGGCGAACAGCCGCCAGCGCTCGACGCTGCCGCCGCCGAACAGGCGCAGGGTCAGCTCCGGCGCCTCGCGGCAGGCCCGGGCGCAGGCCGTCAGCAGCACATCAAACGCCTTGAACACGGCCCCTTGCGAAAAATTACCCGCATAAACCGCCCGGGTGCTGGCCTCCGGCCGGGCGGTTTCCTCCGGCATCTCCACTCCATTGGGAATGTCCACAATCCGCTCCGGCGGAATGCCGGCGCTTTCCAGCGCCTGCCGGACATGCGGGGCAATGGCGACGAAGCGGCAGCGGTCGCGGCGGATCTTCCAGCGGGCGAGCCCCGGCACATCGCGAGCGCCGGGCCACTGCAGGACATCGGCGAACGCTTCCTTGCACAACACGGGGGCCTCCATCCGTTCAGCGACCCAGTGGGCAACGCCCGCCAGCCAGTGGGATTCGTGCACGTGCACCACGTCGACCCGGTTCGCGGAACGTCGAGACCAGACGGCCACTTCCAGAAGAAAACTGGCATATCCCATCCACTCTACAGGCGCCATCCAGCGAAACCGCTTGCGGGGACTGGGAGTCCCGCTGCGCGGGCCGTCGGCGCTGAACGGGTCCGGCGTGTTCGCGGCCGGCGGCGCCACCCGCAAGTGCAACCAGCGATGCAGCCGCCGAATCTGCATGGTGACCGGCAGAAAGAATCCGATCCGCCGGATGGTCACCCCATCCGTGATTTCCCGGCGCGGCAGGCGCAGCCATGGCCAGCCGGTCAGGATGGTGACCTCATGGCCGCGCGCCGCCAGAGCCCTCGCCTGTTTCCAGCACTGCATTTCGGCCCCGCCCCGCGAGGCCGGCGGGAACTGCCAGACCATCATCAGGATCTTCATCGCCACCCTCCCCCATTGGAGTTTTCCACAGCGTGGAAAATAGTTTTCCATCGCGTGGAAAACTCGGCCATATTTTTTCCATGGCGTGGAAAACTCGGCGGAATTTTTTCCACAGCGTGGAAAATAGTTTTCCACGCCATGGAAAACCGGGTTGTGTGCGCGGGGCGAATCAGGTTCACGGCGTATGTTCCTCGAACGCCCGTTGGAAGGCGTCTTCGAGCTGTGCCGCCACGACCGGCATGGCGAAGACGGATTCCGCGCGCGCGCGGGCGGAGCGGCCCAGTTGATCACGAAGGGCGGGCGAACGGTACAGGCGCAGGATGGCCCGGGCGAAGGCCTCGGGGTCTTCCGCCGGCACGACGAATCCGTCGAGGCCGTCGCGAATGGCGGCGCGGTTGCCGGGAATATCGGAAACCACCGAGGGCAGGCCGTGCGCCATGGCTTCGAGCAAGGCGTTGGACAGTCCTTCGCGGCGCGACGGCAGCAGGAAGAATCCGCCCGAACGAAGGGCGGCATCCACATCCTCCGTGCGTCCTTCGAACACAACGGAATCCCCGCAACCCTCGCGCGCCGCCAAGTCGCGCCAAGGCCCGGGGTCGCCCGCTCCGTAGAGCCGGAGCCGCAGGCCGGACTCCGCTTTCATCGCCAGCCCCCAAGCGCGGAACAGGGTGTCGAATCCTTTGTAAGCGCTGCCCTTGGTGAGGTTGCCCACATAAATAGCGTCCGTATGCGCCACGGCGTCCGCCGCCACCGATGGGATTTCCACGCCGTTGGGTATGACGGCGATCCGCTCCGGAGGCACCCCCGCTTCTTTCAAGCTCTCCGCCATGGCCTCGGTGATGGCCAGAAATCGGCAACGCGGGACGCGCCGAAGCCAGCGCGCCTTCCCCCCCACCTTCTCCTGGACCGGGCAGGTATCAAACAGCGGCGGAAGATTGGTTTCCTTGCACCAAACCGGAAACCCGAAACGTTCGCCCAGCCATTGGGCGAAGCCGGCGGGCCAGGAGGCGCCATGCACGTGGAGCACATCCGGGGTCAGGCGCTTGAATTGCAAAAAGAATAAGACCTCCAGGACGAAACTGGTGTTGGCCAGCCAGACCGACAGGTCGCGCCACCGGCTCCGGGAGCCAGCCCCGGCCGGCCCGGCCGCTTCGCTCCGGGAAACCGCCGGCGCAGCGGGGGACGTCGTCTTCGCCGGTCGCCAGGCGCGAACAAGCCGGCGGCGGGCCGCCATCATCGGGAGATAGGAGCCGAGCCGACCGATGCGGACTCCATCGACCGTTTCCCAGCGGGGGCGACCTTCCGCCAGCCAGCGGGTCAGGATGGTGACGCGGTGGCCCCGGGCGGCCAGCGCCCGGGACTGCTTGGCGCACTGCATTTCCGCTCCGCCCCGGGCGGTGGGTGGAAAGCACCCGATCAGCATCAGGATGTCCACCGCGCCCTCACCGGAGTGACCGTTCGGCCTCGTCGAGCTGCGCCCGGGGAACCGCCACGTAATCGCACCGGGCCAGGTCGCCATGGATACCGATCGACTCGACCGACTCGATGCCCGCATAGGCATCCGCATTGGATTTGATCACCCGCAGCAAGGCGTAGTCCCAACCGGCCAGGAGTTGTTCCAGCTTTTCCTGCCGGGTCTTCCGGGACGGGTTGGCATCGGAGTAGACCGGAAGGATTTCGACCAGCATCCAGGGGTGGTCTGTTTGAATCCGGTCCGCGAGGCTTTCCACAACCTCAAGTTCGGCGCCTTCGACATCGATTTTGACGATGCCGGCGGGCGTATCGCCCAGCAGGGAGCCCAGCGTGGCCGGACGGAAAACCGGCACCGGCACCCGCGCATGCACCGGCGCGCCCGGACGGAACTGGTCGATCAGCGACGCTCCGGCATTCGCCTGATCGCCTGCCGGGATGGTCAGAGGCAACACGCGGTCTTCCGTGAAGAGTCCGACCGGCAGCAGCGTGCAGGACTCGAAGGCGTTGAGCCGGATCAGGTCCTGGACATAGAACACGCAGGCGGGATTGGGTTCGAATCCGACATAGGTCCGCCGGGGATCCAACGTCTTCACCTTCAGGAGGGTCTGCCCGAGGTTCACGCCCACGTCGAGAAACACTCCCGGCTTCGCCGGCAGAACCCGCGCGAGCACTTCGGTCATCCAGGGCTCCGACGGCAGGCAGGCCATCCCGGCAATCCGGGGGATGCCAACGGCGACGCCATTGACGCGGCGCGTGGCGACCACGTTGAACGTCCGGCGCCACCAGCGCTGCGCGCGGCGGAAGCCCAATGCCCGAAGGATGCCGTTCACCCATGTGCGTTTCATGGCGATCCCCCCCGCCCCGCTTCGGTGCGGGCGGCCGCGACGCGCGCCAGGAAATCCTCGACCTGGGCTTCTTCCGGCCACAGGCGCCCCTCCCGCCAGTTCAGGGCGGAATCCCAATGGCCGGGGCAATCCTGTACGGCCCAATTCGCGTAACAGTAACTGATTTCCACCGCGACCGGCTCCCGCTGATCGCCCCGAAAAAGATAATCAAAAGCCATGGATTGCGAACCCAGCTTTCGCGCCGCCTCAAAGGCGGCGCGGATGCATTTCAAGTCGATGGCGGAAGGGTCGTGACACAAGCAACCGCTACCGGAGGCGCGGAAATCGCCGGGTCGATTGAACCGGCGAAAGGCGAAGGCCCGGTCGCCGATGACCGTCACCCGCGTGTCGAATTCGTTGCCGGAAAGAAATTCCTGAAACAGGACGTAATTCTTCTGCGGCATCCAATAGGTTTGGCTGGGCAGATCTGGATAGCGGCCGGTCTGCAGGAAGGCGGCGGACGGGCGGAGGCGTTTTACTGCGTTCTTGAGAAGCCGCATGCGCCGCGGGCCCGGGTCCGTCGGCAACGGCGGACGCGACAGGATGCCCGAGCCCGAGAAACTTTCCTCGACATAGGCACAGGCCTCGGCGGCATGGCGGATCAGCCGAACATTCCGGCTGCCGGCCCCGCTCGAGAGCTTCGCCACCAGCGGATACGGGGCGGAGGCGCACCACGCGAGCGCCTCCTCCCGGCGCCAGAAAATCCACGTATCGGGGTGCGGGATCTCCAAGGCTTCCAGCAAACGGGCCTGGGCGATTTTGTCGTCGTAATGCCAGCAGGTCGCCATGTCCGGGAACACGGGAAGATGCAGGTATTCCTCGAGCGTCCGCAGAACCGGGAGCGCGGCCAGTCGCATCTCGTGGGGATAATGGGACCAGTGCCACATGATCCCGTCGCATCCTTGGGCTTGCCGCAGGGGGTCGGGGCCCATCAGGTCGAGCCAGCGGACGTTCGCGCCGCGCTCCTCCAGGGCGGACGCCCACCGGGGGGCGTACCCCCATGGCCGGTCGTCCCGGACCACGCCGATGACGGGAGCGCCGCTCATGCCCCGGGTGTCTCCGAACCGTCTGCGGGATTCCGGTGAAGCGCCATCTCAGGCCTTTCTACCGATGTAAATCAAATGAGGCGTCGACCGGGCGGCCGACCGGTTTCCGCGAAGGCGCTGGACCAAGCGGCGCAGCCGGGCGCGCAGGGTCCGGGCATGGCGCATCCCCTCCTCGCTCCAGTTCCATAAATGCAGCGGCTGACAGAAGACGCGCCCAAACCCCGCCTGCTCCAGGACGGTGGTGAGTGAGCTTTCGTTATACGAATTCACGTGCTGGACGCGATGAAAGACGGCGCCGCAATCCGCGCAGATCACCTGGCCCATGTCCAAGTTTTCGTCATGGGGAACGGTCACCAACACGTGCCCCCCGGGGCGCAGCAAGCGCCTCACCTCGCCCAGCGTGCGGGCCACCCAATCGGCCTGGAGATGTTCAAGCGTCTCCACGAGGTAGACCAGGCCGAACGAATCGGCCGGCAGCGGCGTGGGCAGCGTCTCGATCCGCCGGCAGCCCTCAAAGGCGGGCGCATCCTTGAGCCGCGCGTTCAACGCCTCCACCGAAGCCGGCGAGAAGTCGCAGGCCATGCATCGGACGCCTTGCCGGGCGAGCTTCTCCGAGAGCCATCCGACCCCGGCCCCGTAATCCAGGACCGGCTCGTTCAGGACGCCTTTTCCACGCGCCAGGCGGACCAGGGCATCCCCCGTCTGCAGGGTGAAATAGATCCCGCGTTTCGCCTTGTTTTGGCTTTCATAATCCCAGAACCGGGCGATTTTCTCGGGTGTCCACTCCAAGGCGTGGGGTTTAAATGGAGGCTGTTCGCTCATCTCACCTTCTGCCCCATTTTCCAAATTGTCTCACCACAGACAAGACATATTCCAGCGCATTGCGGTCCGGGGGAATGACGGCCAGGATGCCGCCGTATACGGCGGCGAACATGGCCACCTTGACGGGGGCGGAGGCCAGCGGGCTCCAGCCCGCCCCGAAGCGGGCGAAGACGGCCCAGGAAACGGCGGCAGCAACGCCGGAGGCAAGCAAGGTGGCGACCCAGCTTCGGAGCGTGGGGATCAAGGACACCCCGGGGAAGAGGCGCGGCATGACTCCGGCCAGGACCAGCAGATAAACCAGCCAGCGCACCAGCATCCCGACGGGGTAGCCAATGGGCCCCAGAAAACGGATGCACAGGTAGACGGCGCCGGCCATCAGGCCGGCGCCGAGCAGTTGAAGCGGAAAGGCCTGTGGAATCGCCTGCCGCGCGATGAAATACCGCGCCACCATCACATTGATGGCCTCGAACGGTAGCGCCAGGATCAGCACACCGAACAGCAACGCCACCTCCGCAACCGCCTCGGGCGTGAACTGCCCCCGGCCAAACAGGATCTGCGAAATCTCCACCTGGACCAGCATGAAGGCCATCGCCAGCGGAAGCAGGACAAACGTCAACACCCGGGACAAGCGGTCGAAGGAGTTGGCCATTTCGGCCAGGTCCCGCTTGGCCGCCAATTCGTTGAACTTGATGCCCACCACGTTGGAGATTTGATTCGTAAGCAGCTGCGTCGGCATCAGGCACAGACGCTTGGCGTAGTTCAGGGCCGTCAGGGCCCCGGCGCTGAAGCCGGAGAACAGAAACAGCGGAATGTAGCTGGCAAGAGTGCTGGCCAGCACCCCCACTTCCGCCCAGGCGATGTTGCGATAGACCGACCGGCCGATCCGGGTGGACCAAACCCAGGGCTTCCAGTGTAGCACCCGGCCCATCAGGTACACGTTCAACAGAATCTGCAACACCAGTCCCAGCAGCATGCCCAGAGCCATCGAGATCACGCCCAGTTGGCGATGGAACAGCCAGACGAACAGGATGTTGATGACCCGGTTGACGCAGGAAAGCATCGCCGGCAAGGTCAGGAATTTGTACGAGACCAGCACATCCAGCAGCAGTTGTGCCATCATTTGCAGCGGCATGGTCGCCAACAGCCAGAACACCAGCCGGGAATTCCGTTGCAACGCCTCCTCGGGGAATTGGGAGATCAGCGTCAGGGTTCTGACCGGATTCAACAGAATCCAAACCGTCAGCCCGGTGATCAGCAGGGCAAATACGGCCATGAACCGGTTGGTGAACGCCATGGCGTCGTCCTCGCCCACCTGGTGCCGCCGGCGCATGGTTTCAGGGATCAATACAGTGACGTTGACGGTCTGGATCAGGCCGGACAGCAACACGAAAACCCCGAGGCAATAGTAGAGGACGTCCGTGCTTTCCTGTGCGCCGAATACCGCCGCCATCAGCATGCTGAACACCAGCGCCAAGCCCTGGCTCAAGGCATTGATGCCCGTGGACCAAAACGCGGCCTGGCGGAAGGATTGAACCCGCAGGATCACGGCGGTGTCCCGGACTCCGGCCTGGGGCGGGACGCCGGGCGGGGTTCATGCTTGCGAAGGACGTAGACCAGGCATGCGCTGCCCAGGATCCGGCTCAGGCGTTGCCTCCGGCGCAGGGACAGCTTAGCTCCACGCAAGGCGTTGCCGGTATAAAATATTCCGTTCGTGGACCGCGACACGATGTCCCATCCTGTCCGGCGAAACAGCCGGAACCAGCGCAACCGGCTGAAATAGTACAACTCCGTCAGCGCCGTGCCGGTTTCTCCGTGCCGGGGCGGGAGCCGGGGGTTGGACGCCTCTGGCCCTGGAGCCCTGCCCCCGGTGAACCACCGGCGAAGGGGAATCAGGAAATGGGTAACATTGGTCCAGAATCGCCAAGTGGCGCCAGGGACCAGATGCAAGGCGATGCCATCCGGCGCCAGAACGCGCTGAATCTCCTTCTGGAAACGTTCCACGTGAGGGATGTGCTCCAGGACATTCGAACTGAAGACCACGTCAAAGCGCCGATCCGGAAAGGGAATGGACTGCCCGTCGTAGTCCTGGATGGGCCAGACCCGGTCTCCCGCGTACCGGCTGTCCGGGACATCAATCGCTTCCACCCGATGGCCGGCCTCCGCCAACTGGCGGGACTGCCAGCCGGAACCAGCCCCTATTTCCAACAGAGTGGCGGGCCCCGGCTTCCAGCGGCGGATCTCCGCCAGCACACGCGTGATCTCCAGCAGGCGCAACGACTCCAGAAACTTCGAACTCGCGGCGAAACTCCCCATGGTTATCTCGGTTCTGAATGCCCGGGGCGTCCACATGCGCCTGGGGATGCCGGCGCGGCGCCAGCCGTCCCTCCGGCATGCCCCCCCGCGGCCCCGTCACGTTCGATCCAGCCCATCCAACCCGCCGGCGCGCGGGCCGGCGGAAACGGCGGATCAAAAGCGGGGACGGGCGGTGGCGTAACGCACACACGCCAGCGCATTTCATCGCAGGCATGGCGCAGGAGAGGAATTTTGGCAGGGTCGAGGCCCAGCAGATGGGCGCCGATAAAATCCCCGACGGCGGGATTGCGAACGGCGAAGATCGCGCCGGTTTCGAGCGGATCCGGGGCCAGCGGCCCGTCGCCTTGCCCTGCCACAACGGCATCCACAATGGAAATCTCTTCGCGTTGCGGCGCATCGCGCATCACCCCATCCGTTCCCGCATAGATCAGCGCCCGGTTCAGATCGAGGCAGGTACGCCAGATCGTGTCGTTGCCAAACCAACTGCCCTCGATCTGGACGGTTGGATCCGACTTGTGCGCCTGGTGCATGAACCACCACGCACCCTTCTCGAAGAGCCGGTACAACCGGGGAATGCCGCGGAACAGGGCATTGGCCATATCCAACAGGCTTTCGGCAACCGTCATTTGCCAGTGCCGATGCGCATAGTTGTCGCCGGCGCCCCCATCCGCGGCGCCCTTGCGGTGGTGGGGCAAATATTCCTTGTTGCCGTTGATGCCGATCAGGTTCTTGAGGCAGCAGGTGATGCCCGCTTTCTTGTGCGCCTTCAACTTCGGCACGTTGACCACCAGGTCCGCCTCCAGGATGTCGCGGGCGACGAGGTAACGGTGCGTCCCGGGCCGGTGATGCCTCCACATTTTCCGTGGATCGTACACCGTGACGCGGAACCGGCGCCAGTCGCGCGAGATCGGCTCCAGCAGGCTGTCGGCGCCCAGATCCACCAAGACGTAATCGGATTCCGGATGGAGTTCCTCCGCGACTTTTTTGAGGCCGGCCTCCTCCCGCAGGATGGTCCGGCGGAAATCCTTCACCACCAAGGGGACCCCGCGCGATTGCAAATGGGCCACAACGCTCCGCAGACCGCCGAACTCCAGCAGCTGCTCGAAGTCGCAGCCTTGGAGGGGGGCATCACCCAGCACCACCTGCCCGGGAGCGGCCAGGACCACATACTCCAGGACGGCTCGCAGGACGGAGGGATGCGTAATCATGCAATCCATCCCCCCTTCCCCGCGGTTCGTGTGCAACACCCAGTTGGGCTTGACCACGATCTTGCCGCCGGGCCGGACCAGATCGCCCAGCGGGTTCCACCCGGAAGTTCCAAAGTGCGCCAAGTCCAGCCCCAGTTCCTTCAGTGAACGCCGGACCAGCGCAAATACGGGATTGGGAACCGGCGAGAGCGAAAGACCGGGGAATTCGGGATAGGCTTCGCCCGGATCGTACGGAGCGGCCTCCGCCGGGGGGTAGACGGCCGGGCCGTCCAAGCGGCTCAGGGCCCACGAATGCGACTGCACAATATCGGACATCGGGAGGTATTAAGCGGCAGCGTAGGCCATTCGACAAGATCAAAGGGTGCCCCTGCGGCCGTCCGGACCCCTTCCGCCGGGAAGCCAGGCCCCGCTACCGCCGGCCCCACGCCTCGGCAATCTGGCGGATCGTCTCCTCCAGCGAGACGGATATGTCCCAGCGGGGATAGTGGGCGCGCATCTTGCGCAGGTCGCTGTAGTAGCAGATGTGGTCGCCAATGCGATTCTGGTCCAAATAGGTAGATTTCTGCGCGCGGCCCGTGAACCGCTCCGCCAGGGCAAAGGCTTCGAGGATGGAACAGGAATTGGCCTTGCCGCCGCCGAGATTATACACCTCGCCGCAGCGCGGGGCGGCGGCGAACTCGAACATGAACCTCGCGACATCCAGCGAATGGATGTTGTCGCGAACCTGCTTCCCCTTGTAGCCAAAAATCTTGTATTCCCGTCCCTCCAGGTTGCATTTGACGAGAAAGCTCAGGAATCCATGGAGCTCCACCCCGCTATGGTTCGGCCCCGTCAGGCAGCCGCCCCGGAGGCAGCAGGTCGGCATCTGGAAATACCGACCGTACTCCTGCACGAGCAGGTCCGCCGCCGCCTTGGAGGCCCCGAACAGCGAATGCGTGGACTGGTCGATGGTGAAATCCTCCGCGATGCCCTGTTCGAACGCAGGGTCGGCGTAGTCCCAGCGGGTGTCGAGCTCTTTCAGGCTCAGTTGGTTGGGCGCGTCGCCATAGACCTTGTTCGTGGACATGTGGATGAACGGCGATTCCGGGCAGGCTCGGCGCGCGGCTTCCAGCAGGTTCAGCGTACCGACGGCATTGGTGTCGAAATCGTCAAACGGAATCGCGGCGGCCCGGTCGTGCGACGGCTGAGCCGCCGTGTGGACGATCACGTCCGGGCGGATCTCCTTCACCAGCGCCAGGAGCCCCTCCCGGTCGCGGATGTCCATCTCGTGATGCGCGAAACCGGCCAGGGTTTCCTGCAGGCGCTTCTGGTTCCAACGGGTATCCCCCTGCTCCCCGAAAAACACCGCCCGTTGATTGTTATCCACCCCGTGAATCCGATAGCCCTGGCCCGCAAAAAAAGTGCAGACTTCCGAGCCGATCAGGCCGGACGAACCGGTTACCAGTATCTTCTTCATGTCTATTCCATCTCCAATGTGCGGACAATCGGTCACCCAAGGTAGCGCCGCGCCGGATCGCGCCGCAAGCCTATTATCCGGCCCGTGAACTTCCCGGGCGCATGGACCTCCGCTGCCGGCTGTTCCGAGCCCGCGCGGACCAGAGGCCCACGCCACGAAACCTCCAAGGCCGCTGGGCATTACGTGTGGTCCCTTTTCGTTCGCCTGATCCGTGTCCATCGGTGTCCATCCGTGGTTCCCAGGAAGTCTCAAGTCCATGAATCGCAAACGCCCAGGGCTGTGTCTTTAATGCCGACAATCAGAAGAGAGAGAGGGGATTAGGA
>CAYNSH010000061.1:0-19649 GCA_964399775.1 uncultured Verrucomicrobiota bacterium | reverse complement strand
CCCCGCTCTTCTTGCGCCGCTTCCCGTCGCTTACGCTTTCTTGACGCAGCCGTGGTCTTGCGCCCGGGGGGCCGTAGATTGCGCTTGGCGGGTGTGGAGACGGGCTGCTAGATTGCCCCGGCATGCACTTGAAACTGAAGCTTGGCATCCGCCCCGTGCGGATGATGTGGCGGCACCTTCTCACCGTTGGTTTTGCCTGGGTCATCACCGCCGGTGCCCAGCAGCCGGTCGTTCAGGCCCCGCCGGCTGAACAGGTCGCTGTTGTTCCCGCGGATCTGGGCATTCTCGATGTCCAGGCCGACCACCTTTCCTACGATGCCAACCGGCGGCTGGTGATCGCGCGCGGCGGCGTCCGGGTCGCCCGGCGCATGGATTCCCTTTCCGCGGATTACGCCGAAGTCGATACCGAAAGCGAGCAGGTCTTTGCCCGCGGCAACGTCATGATCCACTACTCCGGGAAGGTTTGGCAGGGGGGGGAAGCCACCTACAACTTCCGTACCGGTGTGGGTGATTTCGGCCATTTCGAGGCCTACTCTGACCCCTTTTATCTCGTGGGCCGCGATTCACGGCGCGTTTCGCCCACCAGGATGGAATTTGACGGTGTCATGCTGACCACCTGCGACCCCGACTCCCCCGAGTATTCCATCCGTGCCGGTTCGGCCTCGCTCGAACACAACAAGATTCTCCGGGCCAAGCACATCCGCTTCCAATTCGGCCCCGTGCCCTATTTCTACGTTCCTTATGTCCGTGCCAATCTCGAGGAACTGGCCAAGTTTGAATTCACGCCGGGGTGGAGTTCCGCCATGGGGCCGTTTCTGCTGACCACCTATAACCAGCCGATCAACGACGTCTGGCGCAGTCGCACCCATCTCGACGTCCGTCAACGACGCGGCATCGGCCTGGGGCAGGATTTCCTCTGGCGGGACCCGGATGGCTGGTACGACGGCATGGTGCGGGCGTATTACACCGACGACCGCAACCCCTGGCGGAACGACAAGGAAAAGCGCGAGCGCGAAGCGTTGATCGACAACGACCGATACTGGTTGCAGATCAAAGATCGCCACAACCTGACCGATCGCGATTACTTGATCACCGAACTCAACTACGTCAGCGACCCATGGGTGCTCAGCGACTTTTTTGATGATCTCTACCGGCAAAATGTGCAGCCGGAAAACCGCGTGACCCTGTCCCACCGCGGCAACAACTATTCCGCCGGCGTCGGCCTCAATGCCCGCCTCAATGATTTCTACGACAACGTGAATCGGTTGCCGGAAGTATTCCTGAATTTCAACCGCCAGCAGATTTTTGAAACCCCGCTCTTTTATGAAGGGGCCAATACGCTGAGCTATCTCGACAAAGTGCATGCCGATGGTTCCACCACCGAGGACTATGACGCCTTCCGATTCGACACGCTCAACATGATCTATCTGCCGACGCGCAGCTTCGGATTCCTCAGCATCATCCCCCGGGCCGGCTATCGCGGGACGTTCTTTTCCAAAACCTACGAACAGTATTCCATCACGAATGCGGTTCTCGCCACCAACGATCTGGGCGAGGCGTATGTCACCAATGCGGTGGAAACCATCACGCAGGACGGATCCGCCGCCTGGCGAAACCTGCCCGAAATCGGCGTGGAATCTTCCTTCAAGGCCTTCGGCGATCTGTACCGGGGGCCGACGGGCATCGAAGAAGACATGGATTTGCGCCATGTCGCCGAGCCCTACATCAACTATACCCTCCGGTTTGAGCCCAACGTGCTTCCCGAGGAGCTCTGGCAATTCGACTCCGTGGATGAGTTGGACTATCGAAACGACCTGCTGGTCGGCATGCGTAATTATCTGCAGACAAAGCGCAAAGACTCCCCGCACAACCTGATCTATGCCGATGTCTTTTCCACGCTTCGGATGGATCCCGACGAGGACGAGGAAACGCTGGGCGACATCGGCTTCAGGACCGAGTGGCGTCCGCTGACGTGGTTCTCGTGGGATTTTGACGGGGCCTATGACACCCAGGACGACAGCATTCGTGACTTCAACACTCAAGTGAAGTTCGATGTGAAAGACACCATGCTGTTTGGCTTGGACTACCGCTTCCGGCGCGATCGGAGCGAAACGGTGGCCGGAGATTTCACTTTGTTTCCAGAGCAGCGCTGGTCGGCGCGGGTCTACGTGCGAATGGATATCGAAGAGTCCCATGTCGAGGAGCACGCCTATTACCTCATTCATCGCACCCGCTGCCTGGGCATCGGCGTTGGCCTGCGGATTCGCCCGGCCCGCGAAGACGACGACGACGACAACTACACGGGCTGGTTGCGCATCTGGCCCCTGGCCCTCCCCGGCTTCGCCAGCATGTTGGGCGTGTGAGGCGTGTGGATGGACGGCATGTGTCTGGTTACCGGCGGCGCGGGCTTTATCGGGTCCAACCTGGTGCGCCACCTTGCGGAGGATGGATGCCGCGTCCGCGTTTTTGACAACTTGTCCTCGGGGCATGTGGACAACCTGTCTGGACTGGAATCCTCCATCGATTTCATTCGCGGCGATTTGCGCGATGCGGCCGCGGTCCGGGAGGCCATGCGCGGCATCCGCCAGGTTTTCCATCTCGGCGCCCTGGCCTCGGTCCAGGCCTCCGTGGACGACCCGGCCACCACCCACGAGGTCAACGTCACCGGCACCCTGAACCTGTTGCTCGCCGCGCGCGACGCCGGCGTGAAGCGGGTCGTGTTTTCTTCTTCGGCTTCCGTCTACGGCGACAGCCCCGTCATGCCCAAGCGCGAGGACATGCTCCCCGAACCGCTGACCGGCTATGCGCTCTCCAAGCTGGCCGGCGAGCACTACGGGCGGATTTTTCACGGCCTCTACGGGCTGCCGGTGTTCTCCCTGCGCTACTTCAACGTCTTCGGCCCCCGGCAGGATCCCGCCTCGCACTACGCGGCCGTCATCCCCCTCTTCATGCGCGCCTATGCCCGGGGTCGCCAGCCCACGATCTATGGCGATGGCGGCCAGACCCGCGATTTTACCTTCGTCGAAGACATCGTGTCGGCCAACCTGGCCTGCCTGACTGCTCCTGAAACCGCGGCCGGCGGCGTGTACAACGTGGCGTATGGCGACCGCGTCTCCGTCAATGACCTCGCGCGCGAAATCGCCGCTCTTTCCGGCATGCCGTTCGAGCCGGTCTACGCCCCCCCGCGCCCCGGCGACATCCGCGAGTCCCAAGCCGACCCCTCCCAGGCCCGGCAGGTTCTCGGCTGGACCCCGCGGCATACCTTCGCCGACGGCCTCGCCGCCACCTGGGACTGGTTCCGCTCTCCGGCGGCGAAATAACACCTGATTCCGCTGCTTTTGGCTTGCCGGTGCCGCTGGTCTCGGGCACGCTTTCCGGCCAAAGTCTTGTCCAAGCGGTGTGGTTCCGCGTCATATACAGGAGGTTACATGTTCCGCTCGAAGTGTCTCGTTCGGATGTCCGGCATGTTCGTTTGCGCATGGCTGTTGTCGGCCGTTGCGGTCCAGGCCGCCTTCACGTCTCTTGCCTACCAAGGCAAGTTGACGGATGCCGCCGGACAACCGATCAACGATCAGGTCCGGATGGTCTTCCGGATTTGGAATGAAACGTTAAGCCAATTGGTTTGGGTCGAAACCCAGAGCGTGGTGAATGTGCAGAGCGGCTTGTTCAATGTGCGCCTGGGGACGACGATCCCCTTACCCTACCATACGTTTATCCAAAACTATGACACTCCATTTTTGCTGGGCATCCAAGTTGGCAACGATGCGGAGATGACCCCCCGGATTCCCTTCCTGAGCGTGTTTTCGGCCAACATGGCCGGCTGGGCCTCCCATGCGGCCAGCGCCACTCACGCGACTACGGCCGGAACCGCTGGCCCTTGGTTGATGAACGGCAACGATATGTATTTTGACAGCGGCAATGTGGGGATCGGCTATATAGCCCAAAACAACTGCAAGCTGGACGTGAAAAACCCATATGCGCCCATCCGAATGCGCTTGCTGGGTTCAGGCGGCACCCAATTCATCATCGATGAAATCAGTAATGCCATGCCGGAAATTCAATTCCAGAGATATGGAAGTTTTCGGGCTTCAGTAGGTTTTGACCAAGCCAACACGAACCTGTTTCTGTATCACGATGGATCGGTGGTTGTGCACAAAGGCCGGGTAGGCATTGGCACCTTGACCCCCACCAATAGCCTGGAAGTCCACGGCAACGTCCGGGTGACCGGTCAGTGCCGCGGCACCTTCCCCCGGCCGGACTACGACAGCGGCTGGGTGGCCATTGCGCAGGGGGAATCCAAGATCCTGACCCATAGCATGGGTGGCGATGCGGGGAATTACGTTGTGGATTTGATGGGACGCAAAGGCGGCGTCATCACTTCGCGGGGGCTGAACGGGTATTACTATTATTTTACGGGGAGCGGTGCATCGGGTTACAACTGGGGCGGGTATTGGATGTCGTCGCTGAACAACTCCTCCGTCACCGTTTACCGTTCCTCCACGGACCGGGGGGAAGTGGTGGACGACATCCGCGTCCGGATCTGGCGCTACAATTGAGGCGGACGCCATGAAGCGCTTGAGAATCTGTTTCCCCGCCTGGCTGCTGGCGGCATGGCTGGCGGGAGTACCCGCGGCGCCGGGCCAACTGGCCGCGAGCGTGAACTATGCGCTGCAGCGCGGATCGTTCACCCAAGGCATTCCCGACGTCACCGCGCCGCCCGCGTCGGCCAACTACCGACTGGTCGAAGGCAATCTGGGCGATCTTTCCGCCGCGGCGGTCACCAGCGCGAATTATATCCACCATCCCGGCTACCTGGTGCCGCAGGACACGGTGTATGACCGGCCCAATCTGGTGTCCATTGCGTTGAAGAGCGGTCGGGTCTGGCTGGAGTGGACGGCGATTCCCCAGGCCGGATACTACACCGTGGAGAGCGCCACCGGCACCAACAAGTACATGCCGGTGGAATCGGTGGCGGGCCGAAACCATTGGGATGGCCCGGCGCCCGTCCTCACCAGCCGGTTCTACCGCATCCACGCCTATCCATAGAGAGAATTGCCGCGACGAGGCTTTTTTCTTGTGCTGGCTTGGGGGCGTCCTCCGCCCTTCGGTATCTTCTGGGTTTGAAGCGGGGGTCATGAATCCCGGCGGAATCTCATTTGGCGGTTGGCCCATTTGATGCCCGTCTTCACCTTGCCCAACAGGGACTCTTCCGGAAGTTTTTCAATAATGGATGCCATTTTCCGGCGCGGAGCCCGGCGGCGAAATTCCGCCAACTGCACGTCATCTTCCGTGAAGGCTGTGACCACCTCCCTCAACGCCGGCGGAGCGTCGGCGGGAAACAAAATGGCCATGCCGGAAGAGGTGCGCCACAGAATGCGGCTTTCCAGCGCGGAAACTCTGGCGCATTCCTGAAACCCCTTCTCCATGCGCCAGTTCACCACGTCATGGAGAACATAGACGCAGGCGGGAGAAACCAAGCCCTGCAACCCTTGGAAGTCCCGGATCAGTTGGTCGTTGGAATGTCCGCCGTCAATGAATACCAAATCAGGGGGGCGCGAACAGGCGGATGGAATCGTCTGTTGCAAATCGTCCGGGGACATGCCGTTGATCACCCGGACATTCAGGGAGTTGCGGCGGGCCAAGTCGTTGGTCAGTTCGATGCCAAAATCATTTCCGGTCTGGCCGCGATGGCGGTCAAAATCAATGGCCTCGTACAGTTTGTTGGGGGGTTCCAGCATGCCGCAATCGATCGCAATCACTTCCGCATCGGGCCAGAGCAGCGAAAGACCCAGCGTGCCCCATCCCCCCGAATTGCCGATGACAAAGATGCTGGAAAAGGATGCCGCCGAGCGCAGGCATTCGAAAAAATACAACTCCGAAATCGAAATGCCCCCGCCGCCGGTGGCGAGGGGCTGGCCGTCCTTGTATAGCATGCAAAACAGGGAGTCGCCCCAACCGGAGAAGAAAGCCGGATTCAGGTTGATTCGAATATCAAACCCGGCCTGGGCATACAGTCGGCGCAGGCGCAGGAATACCGGTTCGGCCGATGGATCAAGAGGAGATGTCATGATTCGATGGATCTGTTGATAGAAGGTGGATGCAGTTCGATGGAATTCCAGTTCGGGAAACCATACCCGTCCTTCGGCGGCAGATGCAATCGCAGAACCGGCGGCGGGCCGCGCTTGCGCTTTCCCGTCATTTGAACTGGTCGCGTCTGGAAGCCATTGTGTAGGGTAGTCCCATGTCAAGGTCTGCTCATCCGTCGCGTGCCTGGGTTGTCGCGGGCATGGCCCTGTTCCTGGGGATTGCGTTTGCCTTGGTTTTTCGCGCGTTGGGGTCGCCCGGGGCGATCCTCCAGGCCACGGATGGCAATGTGGGCGCGATCGCCTTCAATCAGCGGATGGTTCAGGCGTCGCCGTGGGCCCATTGGCAAGGGGATGTCTTGTGGGGGATGCCCGATTTGTCCGGCCTGCACGTTTGGATGCTAGCCATGCGCTGGCTCTCGCCCCGGACCTATATGAATCTGTTTTATGGCGCCAGTCTGTGGTTGGCGTCGTTCTGGCTGGGACTGCACTTGCTGGACCGGGGGGTGAAGCCCGCCGCCTGTGTGTTTGGCGGCCTCGTGGCGTTTTGGGTGGGGACCAACCTGACCCTGATCTACGCGGGGCATATCGGAAAGTTCGGGGTGCTGGCTTTTCTGGGGTTGGCGGTATTCGCCCTGGGGCGCTGGGGGAAGACCGGACGGACCGCATGGGCGGTGATCGCGGGGCTGGGCACCGGCGGCATGTTTCTGGAGCAGGGCGATGTGGCGCTCTTCTGTGCTCTGCTGCTGGTGCCGCTGGGCATCTTTGAGGGCCGGCGCGCCGTGGGCGGCTGGAAGGTTGCGGCCATGGTCAAACCGGTGTCGGCCGCCATCCTGACCGCGGCATTGCTTGCGGGCGGAGCGGCGCTGGCGGCCAAGGGATCGGGGGTTGAGGAGGTCCCCGGCGGCGAAGATCCCGCCGCGCGCTGGGCCTACATCACCCAATGGAGCCAGCCGCCCGGTGAAAGCCTCGACTTCATTGCCCCCGGCTGGACCGGCTGGCGCAGCGGCGAGGAGCGCGGGCCCTACTGGGGCAAAATGGGCCGCAGCGAGGGATGGGAGCAAACCCGCCAGGGCTTCATGAATTTTAAGCTGGAGAATGTCTATGTCGGCGCCCTGCCGCTGCTGTTTGCGCTGCTGGCACTGGGCGAGGCGTTCCGACGCCGGCGGGAAGATCCCAACGCGTCCGCCGTATTCGTCTGGGGCGGGCTCTGCCTCGTGGCGCTTCTGCTGGCGTTCGGAAAATTTTTCCCGCTGTACCGCCCACTGAGTCTGCTGCCGGGATTCTCGAGCATCCGCAATCCCAACAAGTTCATTCACTTTTTTCAGTTGGCGTGGGGCATGCTGGCCGCCTTCGGGCTCGACGCGGCGCTCCGGATGGAGCCGCGTATCGCGCGCCGCTGGATCTGGGTCGCCGCCGGGGCCGCCGGTCTTTTCCTGCTGTCGGGCATGGCGCTGTGGGCCGATCTGGGCTCCGGCGCGGAGCGGCTTGCCGCCGCAGGGTGGGGGGCGTTGGGCCGCGCCATCCAATGGAACAAGGCGTTTTCCGTCACCTATGCCGGGGGGACCATTCTCCTCGGCGCTGGCATCCTCTGGGTGCTGACGCGAGGGGTTTTCCACGCTGTGGAAAAAACTTTTCCACAGCGTGGAAAAAAAAGCGTCGATTTTCCACAGCATGGAAAAAAAATTTCCACGGCGTGGAAAACTTCTTGGGCGCGCGCCGCGGCGTTGGTCGCGTGGCTTCCTGCGACCGTTGTGGTCTTCGATGCCTCGGTGATCCTGGCACCGCACTACATCCAGACGATGCCCCCCGGATACGTGGCCGAAAACGAATTGATTCGCTATTTGAAAAGCGATTTGGGCCACAATCGCGTCGCCATGGCCGGGCAGGACGGCTTCTACAATCTGTGGCTGACCTACTTGTTCCCTTATCACGGCATCCCATCGGTCAATGTCACCCAGCTCCCGCGCCCCCCGCCGGACTACACGGCGTTTTGGAATGCCGTCAAGGATCCCGTGCGCTCGTGGCGGCTGGCGGCGGTGAGCCATGTCCTGGCGCGGGCGCCGATCGCCGAACAACTGCTTTCCAATCCCGAGTGGGCACGGCAGCTCGAAACGTCTTGGGCCTACCAAGCCTATGATGATGGCCGCGGAGGTGTCGGCACCCGACGTGTGGCCGACAGCCAACGGGCCTCGGATGTGGTGCTCAAATTGACGCCCACGCCTTCGCGCGTGGCCGCCATTCCTTCCTGGCGCAAGGTGCCCGACGACCAGGCGCTGCGGACGTTGGCCGATCCGTCATTCGAGCCCTATTCTGTCGTTTTGTTGCCATCCGACGCCGATGTGCCCCCTCCTCCAGACGATCCAGGCCCGCCGGCACGGGTGGAACTCTCGTACCGGAACCTCGGACGATATGAGTTTTCCGTTGAAACCTCGGCCCCGGTCCTGATCCGCGTGGCCGAAAAATTCGACCCCAACTGGAAGGCCCTCCTTAATGGTCGGCCCGCGCCCGTCCTGCGGGTCGATTATATGTTTCAGGGCATCTATCTCCCCGAACCGGGCCGGCATGTAATCGTTTTGCGCTATGCCCCGTCGCCGCTGCCGGTTGTGCTCCAGTCCGCGGGATTGCTGATTGGCCTCGGAGCTGTTGGAATCCTCCTCTTTCGCCGTCGCCTACCCCAAATGCTACAATGCACGGGCTGACCCCTTTTTTGTCGGTGGTGATTCCGACCATGGGGCGGGAGGTGCTGGTGCGCACTTTGGAGTCGCTGGCGGGGACGGATGACTTCGGGAACATGGAGGTGATCGTGGCCGGGACGGTTCCGGATCCGGGCGTGGCGAATCGCCTGGCGGAATTCTGCGCGCGGCATTCCAATGTGCAGCATCTGGATATCCGCTTTGAGACCGGCGACTCCAGCCGCAAGAAGAATGCGGGCGCCACGGCCGCGCGGGCCCCGCTGATCGCCTTCCTGGATGACGACGTGGTCGTGGCTCCGGATTGGCCGAAACAGGTCGCGGAACCCTTCGCCGATCCGAAGGTGGGGCTGGTCAGCGGGCCGAGTCTGGTGCCGGACGACATCAATTTCATTGGCCGTCTGGCGGGCCTGGCGCTGTCGTCGCGCGCCGCGGGCTACGTGGCCGAGCGCTATCGCCTCAATCGCGAGGCCACCTATGCCGTCGATTGGGACCGGGTCATCGGCTGCAATGCGGCCTATCGCCGCGAGGCCTTCGAGACCTTGGGCGGATTTCCCGCCGACTTCTACCCGGGCGAAGAAATGATCGCCGCCTACCGGACGGAGAGGGCGGGGTGGAAGCTGATGTTCGTTCCCGCGGCCTGGGTGAAG
The DNA here is from genome assembly GCA_964399775.1 of uncultured Verrucomicrobiota bacterium. GTDB lineage: Bacteria > Verrucomicrobiota > Kiritimatiellia > CAIQIC01 > Lenti-01 > Lenti-01. The sequence continues at coordinate 10,223 of CAYNSH010000061.1, read as the reverse complement.
CACTATCCGCGCCAGTCGCTGAGTCGTTTCTGGCGGCAAGTCTGGGGCTATGGCGCCACGCGAATTCGTCTGTTGCGGGCGGGGGTGCGATTCACGCCGCTGCCGCTGGTGCCGGGGCTGTGGGTGGCCGTGACGATGCTGCTAGCCTGGCTGTCCCCCTTTTCCCGCTGGGCGGCCGGGCTGCTGGTGCTGGATCTGGCGCTCTATGCCTTGGCGGTCGCGGCGGTGACGGCGCGCACGGTTGGGCGGACGCGCCGGGCGGGCGATTGGGCCCTGCTGGGAATGATCCCCCTGATGCACCTGGCCTACGGTCTTTCCCAGTGGGCGGAGCTCATCAGCCCTGGCCGGGATTTCAGCGAAGCCGCGCCTTCGCCCCGCGCCTGAGGCGCCTGAACATCGGCTCTCGACCAGCAAGATACGCGAATTTATGATCGACAATGCAACCCCCATATGGGAGTGTTCAAACCCTTGGCAAGCCGAGTGACGCGCCCGGATAGGCGCGGGTGTATGTCCGGATCCTAAACAGGCAGGTACGACATGGCGAAAGAAAATGCGGTGGAAAAAACCAGCGAAATCGGGCAGATGCGCGCCAATACCGAGACGAATGTCTGGATTCAGTTGGGCGTTGCATTGATTTTGACCCTGGCCGTTGCCTTTGGCCTCTACTTTCTCAACAAAGCCCACAATGAGGGTTTCATTCGCTACGTCAATGCCCTGATCAATGAACGCGGGCCGGTGCAATGGTTGGGCCTGTACAGCTTCTTCGTGGTCATTCTGTTCATCGTGCTCAAGTCCCGCACGATCCGCACGCAGATCTCCCACATCTATGAGGATACCGCGGAAGTCTCCGCGGTGAACATGGATAACGAGGACGAACTGCAATTGCTGCGCAAGCGGATCCATGACGAAGGCCACGACCTCTCCAGCATCCTGCTGGGCCGCCTCGACCGCGGCTTGGCGCTCTGGCTGGCCACCAAGGATGTCGGTCGTGTCTCCAACTGGATCAATACCGAAAGCACGCGCGACTCCAATATGTCCGACCTGACCTACACCCTCGCCCGCACCCTGCTGTGGGTGATCCCGATTCTGGGGTTCATCGGAACGGTGCAGGGGCTGAGTTCCGCCGTCGGTGGGTTTGCCGACTTCCTGTCCGGCGCCGCCGAACTGGCCGCCATCAAGGGCGCCATCGCGGATGTAACCATCGGGCTGGGCGTGGCTTTCGATACCACCTTCCTGGCCCTGATGCTGGTGACGATCGTGCAGTTCCCGCTGAGTTCGATCATGCGCCGCGAGGCTACGCTGATGGGCGAAATCGATGTCTATCTCGACGAGAACTTCGTCTCGCGCCTGCCGTCGGCCGAGCAGCAGGCAGTCGTGATCGAAAACCTGGAAGACTCCATCGAAGCGGCCTTCCGCCGGTACATCCCGGATCCGGACCGCTACGAAGAGGTCTTCACCGAGTCCATCGAAAAGGCCGGCGACGTGGTGGCCAAGCAGTTTGAATCGTTCACCGAGAAATATGTCGACGCCCGCAAGAAGGCCACCGATGACGAAGTCCAGGCGCTGGCCGCGGCGCTGGAAAGCGCCCACCTCAAGGCCGCCGAACTGGCCAACCAGTATGCACGCAGCGCGGACGGCATCCAAAACGCCCTGGGCAGCAGCCTGGAGAAGGCCGCCGCGGCCGCCTCGAATGTCGCCAAGCAGGTCGATACCATTGCGGACCTGGGCGAAAAGATCAAGGAACTGCTGCAGATCGAGCAGGCGCTGGAGCGCGCGGTCGCGGGCATCGCCGGCGCCGAAGAGTTCCAAAAGACGTTCGTGCAGTTGCGCGAGCACTTGACCACCACCGACGAATTCTGCCGCCGCCTGAGCAAGCCGCGGGTCATCACGTTGCACGAGGAAGTCCTGTCCTAGGGCAGGCCGTCCCGAGAGAGCCGGCCATGCGCAGCCACCCCATCCCAGCATGGAGATCCCGGTTGGCGGTCGCCCTGATCGTGGCCGGCGCTTGGGAGGTCAGGGCCCAGGGCTTCGGGCCGTTCTCGGTGCGGACCGTGCTCGAAGGGCTGCAGCAGCCCCACGGCGTGGCCATTCATCCCGTCACCCGCGAAGTCTATGTGTCGGAGATGGGCGCCGGCCGCATCGTGGTGGTGCGCAACAACCGGGCCGAGCCCTTGCTGGCGGCCGACTGGTCGATGTCGGAATCCCTTCCGCGCTGGGCGATTTCCGACGAGGTGCCGCGATCGACGTGGATGTCGGCCACGCTGCGGCAGCCCGGCCCCCTGACCGTGTCGACCAACGGAGCCGTTTTTGTTGCGGAACAACTGCCGCATGGCCGCCTCCTGGAGTTTCGGCCAGACGCCCAGGGGCAGTATGCCGTTGGGCGCGCCGTTCCCATCCCTTGGCTGGATCTGGCGTTTCAATGGTACGACCTCCATATGGACGGTTTGGGCCGCCTGTTTGTTGTCGGCGCCGACGAAGGCGGATCCGACTTCATGAAGTTTGGCTCCGCCCTGGTCCGTCAGCCGGATGGTGAATGGTGGGTGATGGATTTCGGGCCGTTCGCCTACTTCAACAGCTTGACCCTGTCGGCCCGGCAGGATGTCATGCTGCTGGGCGACCGTCGGCGCGGTACGCTGACCTGGTGGGAAGTGGATCGCCATATCATGCTGGGGGGCTCTCCCAACACCACCGGCCGTGCGGAGCTGCGCGCGTTGGCCGTCTATCCCGACGGGGCTTTTGTCATCGGACAGGCGGATGGCCCCAACCAGGCGTCCGTGCATCGCATGGATCCGTTCACGGGCCAGTTGACGAAGCTGGTGGACAACCTGCGGTCCATCGGCGGCATTGCCATGGACCGCGAGAACGGGCGCTACTACGTGACCGATCCGGTGGCCGGGCGCCTCCTGGAATGCACGCCCAGCCCGCCGACGCGCTTCAACGAGGCGGCGATGCGCCAGATCGTGCGCTCGGTCGAGGGCATGTCGGGAATCGCCACGGAAGCCCCGGCGTTCCTGACCTCGTTTTTCGACCGGTTGATGAGTGCGGCCCAGGATTTCTTGCCGGAAGAGTCGACCCATTCCGTGCAGTTCAATCTTAGCGACATCGCCGGCAAGATGCCGATTGTGGCCGGGCGCGTCCGGGCGGTGGTGGAGGTGGAAGGCGCGGAGGAGGATCCCATTGAGCAAGTGGAATTCTTTCTGCTGTTCCCCAGCCAGGTGGTCATGACCGATGAGAGCGTCACCCCCAGCATGAGTTTCTTCTCGGCCCGCCGCAAAAGCGGGGCGGTGGAGCAAACCCGCCCGCTGTTCCCGGGGAATGTCAGCGTATTGCGGCTGTCCGGAACCAACATTTCCCGCGTGGCGACTGCGCCCGGTGGCGTTCATATTCCGATTGTGACCTGTGGCTTGGAACAGGCGGATGGCGGACTGTACGTCAATCTGGCCTTCCTGGGCGCCGGCGTCTACGGCGATTATTATCTGACGCTGTTCCAGGGGCCGCGGGAACAGTCCGCCAAGCTGGTCGTCCAGTCCCCCACGTCCGAAAGCGGGCTGGTGGCCTACGAGGCCACCTTCCTGGACGAGGCCACCATCGAGGGCATGGATGGCACCATCACCCGCGAGCAGCTGTCCAATCTGCTGGTCGCCGGGTTTGAGGGCAGCGGCAACGTCAATCGATCCGTCGGCTGGATGCGTATCGGTCAATTCCCGGCCAGCATGACGGTGGCCTTTGGCGACGTGGGCGATACCACGCTGACCGGCGCCCAGAGCGATATGCGCGAAATTGTGGAGCAGCGGGCCATGGAAATGCGCCTCGAGGCCGCCACGGAAGTCCGGGAACTGATCGAAGACGAACCGTCGGGGCCGCCGTCCGATGGCGCGCCCGGACCGGGAGCGGAGGCCGCCGGAGCCGCCGGTGCGGAGGCCGCCCCCGCCGAGGATGCCGGGCCATGAAGGGCGCCGAAGTCGACACTTCCGGCTTTCAGGCCATCGTGCTGATGCTGATCGGCGTCTTGATGATCATGCTGATCAGCAACGTGCTCACCATCATCAGTAATCCCGAAAACATCAAGATCGGCGCGGTGGTCACCGGCGCCGTCTATGACGAATCCGACGAGGAGCGCACGTTCATCCCCCCCAAGTTCCAGAACATGCGCCAGGATCCGATCTATCTGGATGTCGAGCCCGACCGGCTCATCATCTATCCCGAGAAAACGGTCATCACGTCGCGCGACCTGATGTTCGAGGGCAATGAGTTTGAGCGGCTGCTGGATCAAGTGGAGCAGATGAAGGATACCCGCTACATCGTCCTGCTGCTGCGGCCGGGCAGCGCGGTCTTCCAGCGCCGCGTCCGCCAAGTCATTCGCGACCGGGGCATCGACGTGGGCTTTGAGCCCTGGGAAGCCGACCGGCCCATCATTTCCGGGGGAATGGGAGCATAGTCATGGCGGCCAAGGGACCCGCAATGGATCTGAGCTCGTTCATGGATATCATGACGTGCATCCTGGGCATTCTCATCCTGATCATTCTGTTGACGGGCATCGACGCCTCCCAGATTACGGTGCTGGTCGCCACCCCCAAGGAACTCACCAGCGACGACAAAAGCCCGGTCTTTTTTGAATGCCGAAACCAGAGCCTGTTTCACATCTCGATGGATGACCTGCGGCAGGCCGTGGTCGACAAGACCGAGGCCATCCGCCGGCAGGTCGACGACGACGAAAACGAGTTCCTCAAGGTGGCCTCCCAGACTCAACTGATCAAGGAAGGCCAGCGGATGGACTTCACCTACGCCCTGATGGGCCGCTACATGCTCTTCCCAATTGACGATGCGCAAGGCTACCGATTTGGGGAGCGCCTCCTGCGGGAAAGCGACGAGATGTGGTACGGATCGCGCCTGGCGCAGGTCGATCCCGAAACCCAATTCATCTGCTTTTTTGTTCGCCCGGACAGTTTCAAGGTCTTCCAGCAGGCGCGGGCGCTGGCCTGGATGCGCGGTATCAGCGTGTCGGTCGAACTCCAGGACGAACGCAACCCGATCGTCTTCGGGCCGGGCGGCGACCGGATCTATGCCCAATAGACCAACCGGCCCCTGCCGCCGCTGCGGGGCCTGCTGCCGCTGGCCCGGTTCTGTCCTGATGGAGCCGGAAGACCTTGCCGCGGCAAGTGCTTTTCTGAGCCTGCCCGAGGCGGATTTCATTGACCGCCATACGGCCTTGGCCCGGAATCGGGCGCAACTCACGTTGCTCGAAGGTCCCGACGGCGCGTGCGAATTCCTGGATGCGGACAATCGCTGCCAGATCTATCCGGCGCGTCCGCGCCAGTGCCGCGGCTTTCCCCTCACCTGGCAAGTCGACGGGTGCCCCGCGGCAGGGGCGCGCTGAGGACCGCCTCCTGTCCCCCGATCGCCGCTGGGCCGGGGCGCAAGACAAGATTCTTCATCAATACCAGGATTCTCCCACGGATGCCTGCGGCGACCCACGGATGAAGAACAAGAATGCAGGAAAGAAAGCTGACGATGATAATGATTTCCCATCCGTGGGCCGCCAAAGGCATCCGCGGGACAGAGATTGTTTCATTCGCTTGGCTGTCGGGTGCGGTGTTCGATCACCCCCCAAACGTCGTATATGCAGGTGAATATGCGGGGTGATGGAATATCACCGACAATCCAATGGATTGCCGAATCCGGTCGTGCCCCGCTGGGACGGAGGGGCTTTCGCGCGGCTTGCTTTCCACAACGAACCTCCTATGATCTGCCGGATGAAAATTGTGCTGGCATATTCAGGCGGATTGGACACGTCGGTCATTCTCCAATGGCTGAAGGAAACCTACCAGGCGGACATTCTGGCTTTCGCGGCGGATGTCGGGCAGGGCGAAGAACTGAAGGGATTGCGCCAGAAGGCGCTGAAAACCGGGGCCCGCAAGGTCTACATCGATGATTTGCAGGCGGAGTTCGCGAAGGATTTCATCTATCCCATGCTGCGAGCCAACGCCATCTATGAAGGGCAGTATTTCCTGGGCACGTCCATCGCACGGCCCCTGATCGCCAAGCGCATGGTCGATATCGCGGAGCAGGAAGGCGCCGATGCCATCGCCCACGGCGCCACGGGCAAGGGCAACGACCAGGTTCGTTTTGAACTGGCCGCCGCCGCGCTCAATCCCGGCATCCAGGTGATCGCCCCATGGCGGATCGACGCCTTCCGCGACCAGTTTCCCGGGCGGGCCGAAATGATCGCCTACTGCGCCAAGCACAAAATCGACGTGCAGGCCTCCGCCAAGAAGCCCTATTCCATGGACCGCAACCTGCTGCATATCTCCTACGAGGCCGGCGTACTGGAGGATCCGTGGTTTGACGCTTTCTCCAAACAGAACCAGGATATGTTCCGCCTGACCCGTGATCCGGAAGACGCCCCCGACCGCGCGGAAACCGTCGAGTTGGAATACCGGCGCGGCGACTGTGTGGCGGTCAATGGCCGGAAGTTGTCGCCCCTCGAGGTCATGCGCAAGCTCAATGCGATCGCCGGCCGACATGGGGTGGGCCGGGTGGACATGGTGGAAAACCGCTTTGTGGGCATGAAGAGCCGCGGGGTCTATGAAACCCCCGGCGGCACCGTGCTGCAGTTTGCACACCGCCAAATGGAATCGCTGACGATGGACCGCGAGACCATGCACTTGCGCGATGGCCTGATCCCGCGCTATGCCGAGATGGTCTATAACGGCTTCTGGTTCGCCCCGGAGCGCCTGGCCCTGCAGGCGCTGGTCGAGGAAACGCAGAAGCCGGTCACGGGTACCGTCCGGATCAAGCTCTATAAAGGCGGATTGTATGTCACCGGCCGCAAGAGCCCGGTCTCGCTCTACAATCCCCAGATTGCCACGATGGATGCCGACCCGACGCGGGCCTACGACCAGAACGACGCCACCGGATTCATCCACCTGAACGCGCTTCGGCTGAAAGTCGCCGCCCAAGTACATGGCCGGAAGCGCCGTTGACCCGATTGGGGGTTCCCCATCCCCATCATTTTGTTATACTGCCGGGAATCTGAAAAGTCATACGTGAGGAGTACTCAATGAAAATCCTGATTGCTGATAAACTATCCAAGACCGCGGTGTCCGAACTGGAGAAAATGGGCCATGAAGTGGTTTCGAATCCCGATCTGAAGGCGGAAGACATTCCCGCCGCCATCGGCGATGCCGAAGTGCTGATTGTGCGCTCGACCAAGGTCATTGCCGCCACCATCGAAGCGGGCAAGAATCTGTCGCTGATCATCCGGGCCGGCGCCGGCGTGAATACCATCGATCTGGCCAAGGCGTCCGAAGTGGGCATCCATGTCACGAACTGCCCCGGCAAAAACACCGAGGCGGTGGCCGAGCTGGCGATCGGCTTGCTGATCGCCGCCGATCGCCGCATCCCCGATGCCACCGCCGACCTGCGTGCGGGCAAGTGGCGCAAGAAGGAATACGGCAAGGCCGCCGGCCTCAAGGGGCGTACGCTGGGCATCCTCGGCGTCGGGGCCATCGGGAAGTCGGTGATCCGCCGCGCGAAGGGCCTGGAAATGAATGTGATCGCCTGGTCGCGCTCGTTGACGCCGGACAAGGCCGAAGAACTGGGCATTGGCTATTGCGCCAGTCCGGCGGAGGTCGCCAAGGCGGCCGACGCGATCAGCCTGCATCTGGCGGCCAAGCCGGAAACCAAGCAGATGGTCAATGCGGAGTTCATTGCCCAGATGAAGCCCGGCGCCATCCTGGTCAATGCCGCCCGCGGCGAAGTGGTCGATTGGGCGGCCCTGAAGGACGCCATGGCGGCCGGACGCATCCGCGTGGCCGCGGATGTCTTCGATGCCGAGCCCGCCGGCGGCGAGGCCCCGTTCGAGGATACGGAACTGGCCGGCGCGCTGGCGGCCTGCACGCCGCACATTGGCGCCTCCACCGATCAGGCCGCGGAAGCCATCGCCGCCGAAGCGGTGCGCATCGTCCAGGTCTTCCAGGAAACCGGCAACCCGCCCAACGTGGTCAATATCCGCAAAAAGACCACCGCGATCATCAACCTCGTCGTGCGCCATTACAACAAGGTCGGCGTGATCGCCGGCGTGCTGGATATTCTGCGGGCCGCCCACATCAACATCGAAGAGATGGAAAACCTGATCTTCGAAGGCGGCCAGGCCGCCTGCTGCACCTTGAAGCTGGATCAAAAGCCGTCCGCCGATATCCTGGAACAGATTGCCGCCAACGAGAACATCATCACGGCGGCCCTCAAATAGGGCCCCTTGGGAAATAACGCCTCGATTATGAAACGCACCGTCCCTCTATTGCTTGTCCTTGCGTGTCTTCTGACCGCGACCGCGACCGGAGCCATTCTGTCCGATCCGGCGCAGATCATGAACGAGGCGTATATCCATCTGGTCCAGGGCGACCAAAGCATGGATGCCGGCCGCCATGAGGAGGCGCTGGCGCTCTATCGCCAGGCCCGCGAGTACTACCAGCGCTTGTCGCGGGAGTTCCCGGGCTTTGAGCCGCGCATCATCCAGTACCGCATGACCTATTGCGACAACCAGATTGCCGGCATCGAACGCCGCCAGGACCTGATGGCGGGGCGGCTGGCCGCCCCGTCGACGCCGGCGCGGATTCCGCCACCGCCCGCTCCGGCGCTGGCACCCGCCGTTCAATCCTCGGCGCCGGCCATGCCGGCGCCGACGGATCGCTCCGTGGAAATCGATTTTCTGCGCAGCCGCATCAACAGCCTCGAAGCCGAGCTGTCCGAATTCGACCGCGTCCAGGACGAGCTGGACGCATTAACGCAGCAGAACCGGCAGTTGAGACAGGAACTGGCCACAGCCCAGCAGGAATTGAACTCGCGCGCGGGTGGCGACGAGCAGATCGAGGCGCTGCGGTCCGAGCTGGCGGCCCGCGACGCACAGATCCTGTCCATGAGCCAGGAATTGGATGCCAAGCGCGCACTGGACCAGGCGTTGAACGACATGGAAGCCCGGGTGAATGAATTGCGCACCACGGCGGAACGCCTCAACCAGGAAATCCGGACCCTGGATGAAGAACTCGATGCCGCAGAAGTACGCGCCGAAGAAGCCGAAGGGCGTGCCCGCCGGGCGGAACAGCAGTGGGCCGAGGCCCAAGGCCGGGCCGCCATGGCCGAACAAGATTTGGCGTCCGTTCCGCCCGGAGATCTGGCCCGGGATCGCTCGCCACAGCGCGCGCCGATTCGCCCGGACCGTCAACCGGATTCTTCCCCGCCTCCGCCGCCCGCTGTCCCGCCAACCCAACCGGCGGCGCCGGCCGCCCCCGCGCCCGCGGCGGCGCCGTTGCCCATTCCGGATGGCATGACCGCGGCGGCATTTGTCCGCCAGCTCTTGCAGGAGGGCCGGAATCCGGAGGCGCTGGCTACGGTGCAAAATGCCCGCCGGGCCGCCACGGGCGACATGAACCTGGCATTGATCGAGGGAATCGCCCTGATCCGGATGCAGCGCTATGACCCCGCCGCCACCCTGCTGATTGATCTGGCCCGCCGCAATCCGAGCAACCCGGAAATCCATGCCACCCTGGGCGCGGCGATGATGGGCGCGGGGTTCTTTGACGAAGCGCGCGAAACGCTGCAAAAAGCCGTTCGCCTGGACCGCAACCTGGCGGAGAGCCACTACAATCTGGCGCAACTCTATGCCTTCATCGAGCCCGTCAACCTGCGCCTTGCGCGCCGTCATTACCGCAACGCCCGCGACCTCGGGCTCTCTCCCGATCCCCAGCTCGAGCAGGCGCTGAACTAATCCGCCGCCCTTTCGGGGGTGAAGGTCAGCCGATCATTTCCCAGCGGGCAACCCATGGATTTGCCGGACGCAATGAGCCGGTATGCTCCGGGCTCGATGGTGGAGCCGCCGGACGCAGTTCCAAGTAGTCCATGCGGTTCCGCGCCATGGGAACCGGGCAAAAAAGGTCCGTGCCAGGCCATATCGGGGGGGGGGTAGCCTGGCACGGATGAATGCAGATGGGGGAGGTATGGGGGGACCCTCGTAATCCCATCTGCTTGTTGCGTGGTTAGCAACAAGCTGTCCAAAATGGTTTCGTCAAAAGAACGATAACGGGAACAATCCCCGATAACTGCCGCAACCCTAACATATCGCCCTCCGTTGTCAATCCCTCCAGAACACTTTTTTTCACTTTTTTTCAATCGGTGGATTGACAAAGTAAGCGCGCCCCCTCCCCGGGAGGGAGGGGGCGTTTAGT